>JAKAWN010000006.1 GCA_021827245.1 Acidobacteriota bacterium
GACACATGGGTCGTGGCTCTGGCGACGTGCGCGGAGATTAAAAATGCGGCATCGGGCAACGCAGCGCGGCGAAAACCCTTTGCCCGGCCGGTGGCGCGGCCACTGCTCGGCCGGTCCCAGGCTGCGCTGATAGCGCGAGCTTCTGAGCAAGGCTCCCTGCCTTTCGATAGTTCTCTGAGCACACTGAAAAGGGATAAAGTAATCCCCAATCTCTTGCGAGCAGTTCCGTCAAGGCAGTTCCGCCTTTGACACTTCTCCAGGCGTCCGCAGGCCGGCTCAGACAGAATCGCTTCGAATAAAGGCAGGAGTTCTCGAAGGAGGCGGATAGTGACGTGCCTTAAGGGAAATGTTCGCGATGAAGAAAACGGCAATTCCAAGCGGTTGGCAGGCCAAGATACAGAGTATTCTTCACCGCTCCCATCGAAGCGCGAGGAACATCCGCGGAACGACGGCTAAGAACTTCCCTTCAGCAGCCACTATAAGCGCGCCGCGTTCAAGTCCCAGAGTTTAGGATCCAAATGTCCGCGACATGGTGCGCTTATCAGCAAACTATTCCGAATATGAAGGCAGCAACGACCTTAGTCGAAGGCTGCGATTTTTTCCTCCAGGTACCCCAGAGCAGCCTGAAGCGAGTTTCGGTAGCGTGGATGTGTTGCCGCCGCAAGCTCCTGCTGCACACGTGCCCGGGAAAGCTCAAGGCTCTCTCGTTCACGTTGACGCTGTTGCTGTTCAGGGGTTATCCGAGGAAGGTCTGATTCTAGATCTTTTGATTCCGCAACTTCCATTTGTTCTCCTATAAATTTGCTTTCCCAACCTCTTGCCATCGCAATATTATGCCACAAAAAACCGGACATGAGGACTGTCTCTTTCAGGGGGAGATTCCCGCCAGCTTGCATGGCCCAAGGACATCTCAGGGTGGAATCGCGGTCAGCTTGGACGCCCGACCAGGCGGCCATCGTAAACGCGCCCGATCTCAACATCCAGCAGCGTGTTTGGTGGGGCAGCTATTCCAGGAAGAGAGACTTGGAGGTAGTTGGTGGAAAGCGCCGTGCAAACTCCATCCCGTAATTTGTGCATGACGATGGCGCTCAATCTCTGCCCGATCTGGGCTTGCAGAAACCGGCTGCGCTTGGCTGCGATCGAGGATTTCATTTCCCGCACGCGCTCGTGGATGCGGCGGCCGTCCACCTGTTCAGGCCGTGTTGCCGCTGCAGTTCCCGGGCGTGCTGAGTACGGGAAAATGTGGAGATAGGTGAGGGGAAGCGATTCGATAAATTTCAGGCTCTCATCGTGGTCCGCTTCCGTCTCGCCGGGAAAACCCACCATCACGTCCGCTCCAATTCCGCAATTGGGCATGCTCTCGCGAATCGACACGATGCGCTCGGCATATTGCGTGGTCCAGTAGCGCCGGTTCATGAGCCGGAGGATTCTGTTGCTGCCGCTTTGCAGCGGGACATGGAAGTGTTTTGCCATTCGCGGCTCCGTTGCCGCCAGCGCGATCAGATCGCGGCCAACGTCCATCGGCTCAATCGAGCTGATCCGCAATCGGGGAATTCCCGTTTCCCGCAGAATCCGTTTCACAAGGCCCAGGAAGTTTGAACGCTGGCCCAGGTCGCGCCCGTAACCGCCCAGGTTGATTCCTGAGAGGACGACTTCTTTATAGCCGTTCTGTTCCAGGTTCCGGACCTGCTCGATCACCTTGTCCGGGTCCATGCTGCGGCTTTCGCCACGAACGTGCGGGATCACGCAAAACGCACAGCGTGCATTGCAGCCATCCTGGATTTTAAGAGTCGGCCGCGTACGGTCATCGGCGAAGGCCGGAGCAAAGTGGAAAGCGTCCCCGATTTCACCGACCATGACCAGGGGCAGTGATGGCGGGGGCTCACAAGCCGAAGATGGCGTCTCAACATCATTTTGCAGTTGTTCTGATAAAAGAAAATCTCTCGAGGAGGTTTCTGCGCGGGCGTCACGGGACAGGACCTCCGCCAGAGCATGCTTGTGGGAGTTTCCAATCACCCAGGCCACACCCGGCAGCCGTGCGATTTCACCTGCCGCCCGCTGGGCATAGCAACCGGTTACCAGAATCTTGCAGGCCGGGTTGGCCCGGTGGATGCGGCGAATCACCTGGCGCACTTCGGCGTCAGCGGCAGCGGTGACCGTACAGGTATTCAGAATTGCAACTTCGGTTGCTTCCGGGCTTGCCTCCCTGAATCCTCTCTCCATCAATTGTTTCTTGATGGCGGCCCCATCGGCATGGCTCGCCCTGCACCCAAAGTTGATAAGGTGAAACGTGCCCATGACCATTCCATGTTATGCGAACATGAGGGTGCTGCGCCAGCGCAGGATTTTCCCAACTGGCGCATTGTGGGTAAGCCACGGCCCCTGACTCGACTGTGTTTGCTTTGCCTTGAGCCACGAGGCGGGGAAAAAGAAGTGGGCCATCCCTTGTGCAGAGCGCTAGCCTATCAGGACCCTGATCTGCGACACACCAACCCTTCGCTATTCACCTGCTGCCCCAGATGGCCACGCGTTGAGACCCGGTTTCTTCCAGGGAAATCAGGGAGTGGAAAGAAACAATCTCCTCATCAAGCCGGAGAGCCTGCAGCTCTCCGTTGCTCGAAGCATTCCCTGCAATAGACGGGACGCCCTTGAGTCGGTTTGAAGGGTACCGTAGTTTCCTTGCCACATTGCGAACAAACCGTGCTGGTTTCCATGCGCCGATGGCCTTGCCCGTTCAGCAACTGGCTTCGCTTCGCCTTGCAAGGCTTACAGCGCTTCGGTTCGTTCTTGAATCCCTTGTCTGCGAAGAAGAGTTGTTCGCCTGCTGTAAAAACAAATTCCGCTCCGCAATCGACGCACTTGAGGACCCGATCCCGGTATTCCATGATTAGCCCCCTGCCTGACCAATCCTTCACCCGATGACCGATTACCTCTTACCCGCCATCGGGATCATTCATGGTCGTGCCTGGCCTTTTTGCGGGCACGCTTCCGCGCCAAGGCCGCCTTGACTCGTTTCTTCTCTCCTGGCTTCAGATAAAACGAATGCCTTTTGATTTCCTTGATGATGTCCTCTTGCTGCACCTTGCGCTTAAAGCGGCGGAGGGCGCTTTCTAAAGACTCTCCCTCCTGAAGTCGAACTTCAGCCAAACGATCAACACCCCCATTTCCTAATGAAATAAAAGAAGATTACATCTTCTATGGATATCTGAATTCTCACTCACATTCTAGAAGGAAGTCAAGAGCATTTTCGGCCCCCTGCCCGCCCGGCGTCTTTGGTCCCCCTCCGGAGACCCCCGTGCGACCTTATCTTGACCCTTCCAGTCCCATATGTTAGGGTCAGATTCGTTCTTGGACGCAGCTTCGGACAGCGCTTGATGGCAGAGATCCTCAAAGTAGAAAAGCAGAATCTGGAGTATGTGCTGGAATATTCGGCTCGGCTAATTCTTGCCGGCAAGGTTATCGCCTTTCCGACGGACACCTTTTATGGCCTGGGTACAGATCCCTTCAATCTGGCCGCCGTCACTGAGATTTTTCGGATCAAGAAGCGGTCTGCAGACAGGCCCATCCCGCTGCTGGTTGCGTCGCTGGATCAGGCTGCAGACCTGGTTGCCGATCCTCCGCAGCTCTTTTTTACCCTGGCAAAAAAATTCTGGCCGGGTCCCCTGACCATCGTGGCTTCTGCATCGCGCCAAATTCCCTTGAAAGTCACCGCGAACACAGGCCGGATCGGAATTCGCTGGCCGCGTTCGCCATTGGCCGAAGCTCTGATTGCAGCGATAGACCGTCCGTTGACAGGAACCAGCGCCAACCTGTCTGAGCATCCTGCCTGCTCGACGGCAGCTCAGGTTGAGGATCAAGTGGGCGGTTCACTGCCGCTCATTCTCGACGGCGGCAGCACAGCCGGACACAATCCCTCGACGGTGGTTCTGATTCAAGGTGACCGAGTTCGGATTCTGCGTTTTGGCGGCGTGCCCGAATCTGAATTGAAAGAATTTCTTTCCTGAGTTCCCTGTGCGCCAGCGCCATTGGATACTTCTCGTCCTGGTTGCTTCACTTTCCGGTTTGGTCTTGTTGGAGGTGTCCCTTTACAAATCTATTCGAAGGCAGGCCGCAACCGATGAAACGCGGCCGGCAGCCGCGATTGTCGTCTTGGGTGCGGCAGAATACAATGGCCATCCTTCGCCCGTTTACAAGGCTCGTCTCGATCATGCCTTCGATCTGGAAGAGCGGGGGATCGCTCCGCTCGTTATCACGTCGGGCGGCAGCGGCGGAGATCCGCGCTTTACGGAAGGCGGTGTCGGCCGGGACTACCTGATCCAGCAGGGAGTCGCCGCCAGCATGATTCTGGCTGAAACCCATAGCGAAACAACCTTCGAGACGGTCAAGGCGGTGGCGCAAATGCTGAAGGCCCGAGGAAAATCAACCTGCGTCGCCGTCAGTGATGGTTTTCATCTCTACCGGGTCAAGCTGCTCTTTTCTTCGTTTGGCATCACCGCCTACGCTTCTCCGGCGCCCGCAAGCCCCATCGAGGCCGAACCCTTCGCGCGTGCGCTCTTCTCATTGAGAGAACTGCTGATCATCAACTTGTGGCATCTGGGATTTCACGTTTAGCCGGTTGCGGAAAAAGCTGTAGAGGCGGCTTTACGCCGCCATTCTGTCTTGAAGACACTTGGCTTATGGCGGGATAAACCCGCCGCTACGCACTATTGAAGGACTTTTTCAGCAACCTGTTACGAGGGCAATCCTTCACGGCCGGGAAACGGTTCCGAGCACAACCGGCCTGCGGGCGCCGGTCACGGCGGGAAGATTTCCCGGCAATCCGTGGAGAGTCCGATCCGCCAGGATGGCGAAGGCGATGGCTTCCTTGGCGTCAACCGGAAGCCCGAACGCATCTGAAGTCATCACCTTGATCTCAGGCAGCAGTTCACCGACACGACGGAGCAGCAGCCGGTTGCGAGCCCCGCCGCCCGAGGCGATCAGTCGCTGGATGCCGGCGCGTGGAAAGACGAATCGCCGCAGTGCGTCGGCTACCGTTCTTGCCGTCAATTCATTAGCGGTCCGAAGCAGATCTTCCGCGGGCGCACCTGGACGCCTGCCGAGGAAATAGCGTTTCAGGAATCCGTCTCCAAATTGTTCCCGGCCTGCGCTTTTCGGAGGCGGTTTCCGGAAAAAACGAAAGCCAAGCGCCAGTGCCAGGACATCGTCCAGGACCTTGCCACGCGCGGCCATGCGCCCTCCCGGATCGTAATGCCTCCGTCCGCCGGTGAAAGCTCGCACCAGGCCGTCCATAATCATATTGCCCGGTCCTGTGTCAAAGCCGTAAACGTCTTCAGCCGAGGCTCCGGCGGGGATCACCGTGACGTTGGCGATCCCGCCGATATTGAGAGCCACGGTGCCCTGCTTCTTGTCCCTGAGCAGGAGATAATCCACCAGGGGAACGAGCGGCGCGCCTTGCCCGCCTGTTGCTATGTCCGCAGTCCGGAAATCGGCAACCACCGGTACGCCTGTTCTTTCCGCAATCACGGCCGGTTCGGCGATCTGCAGAGTTGAACTGATCTTGTAGCCGGCTTCGAGCGCCTGAACTCCCTGGTGGAAGATAGTCTGGCCATGCGAGCCGATTCCCGCAAGCCGCTGGGGGGCGATCCCGGCCTTGCGGCAAACCTCGATGGTCGCGTCCGCAAAGAGAGCGCCCAGCAGAAAGTTGAGCTGACTGATTTCACCCGCCGGGACCGGCTGGTTGGCCGCAACTCGCAGAAGCCTTCGCCGGACTCCGGGCGAATAAGGCACGGAGATAAAGCCGAGCAGACGGAGGCGAGGCATGGAGGCAGGTCCCGCCAGGCGCACCAGAGCGGCATCCACTCCGTCGAAGGAAGTCCCGGCCATCAGCCCCGCCAACAGCCTTGTCCCGGAGCGACGCCGGCCTTCACGATTGTAGTTGCTTTTTGAGTTCGGCAAGCAGATTCAAGGCTTCGAGCGGTTTCAAGTTGTCGAGATCGACATTCTCGATGGCCTGAACCACCTCGGAGTTCAAAGGAGTAAAAATCATCAACTGCACGTCTTTGGGTTCCTGCTTTTTCTCGGCCAGTCTGCCGCTTACGGTATGCTCGCTCTGTTCGTGGCGTTTTAAGACTTCGCGGGCGCGCTCGACAACGCTTGCAGGCAGACCGGCCAGGCGCGCAACTTCGATCCCGTAACTCTTGTCGGCACTGCCGGGCTCGACCTTTCGAAGGAAAATAATATTGGACCCGGATTCCTTGACGGAGACGTGGTAGTTGCGGACGCCGGGCAGCAGATCTTCCAATTCCGTCAGTTCGTGATAATGCGTGGCAAAGAGAGTTCGGGCCCGCGTGTGCGTCAGCAGGTGCTCGACCACGGCCCAGGCAATTGCCAGCCCGTCAAAGGTTGCGGTTCCGCGGCCGATCTCATCCAGCAGCACCAGGCTGCGTGGTGTCGCCGTGTTCAGGATGGTAGCCGTCTCCGTCATTTCCACCATGAATGTCGAACGCCCGCGCGCCAGGTTGTCCGAAGCTCCGATGCGCGTGAAAATCCGGTCGAAAAGAGGAAGTTTGGCACGCTCGGCGGGAACAAAGCTGCCCATCTGGGTCATCAGGGCAATCAGCGCGGTCTGGCGCAGGTAAGTTGATTTCCCGCCCATGTTGGGGCCCGTCACGATGATGAGGATGTCCGAAGTCGGATTCAGATAGAGGTCATTCGGGATGAAATGGCCGGCTTCTTCCCTTGTCATGATGTACTCGATAACTGGATGGCGTCCCTGGAAAATGACCATCTCTCCGTTTTCAGAAAATTCCGGACGATGATAGTTGCGTTCCGCCGCCAGGTGCGCAAAACAGGCGAGCACATCGAGTTCCGCCAGCGCCTCGGCCGTCTGGCGAATGCGGCGCGCTTCGGCGCCGACCGCTCTTCGAATCTCGACGAAAAGGTCCCGCTCCAGGCTCTGGCTTCTTTCCTCGGCATCGAGAATCTTCGCCTCAAGTTCCTTGAGTTCCGGCGTCGAAAAGCGCTCCGCGTTCACCAGCGTCTGCTTGCGCTGGTAATCCGGCGGCACCAGGTGAAGATTCGGTTTTGTGACCTCGATGTAATAGCCAAAGACAGTGTTGAAGCGGACTTTGAGGGAGTTGATGCCTGTGCGCTCGCGCTCGCGCATTTCAATTCCGGCAAGCAGTTGCTTGCTGTTCCGGCTGATTTCCCTCAAGGAGTCGAGTTCGGCATGGTAGCCGGGTCGAATCAGATTGCCTTCGGTCAACAGTGCCGGCGGCTCCGGGTGGATCGACCGATCAAGCAGGTCGTAGACATCTTTCAATTCGTCCAGGCGCTCGTGCAGTTCCCGGAATCTCCTGGCGCCGAAGCTTGCCAGATATGTTCGAACCAGCGGCAATTGTTCGAGCGAGGCCTTGAGCGCCAGCAGGTCGCGCGCGTTCGCCGACTCGAGCGACACGCGGCCGAGAATACGCTCCAGATCCTGGATTCCGTTCAGGACCCTGCGAACCTCTTCCCTGGCAATGATGTTCCCGGAGAGTTCTTCCACCGCATCCAGGCGGGCTTCGATTTCGCCGGCGTCCGTCGAGGGCCGCAGGAGCCAACTCTTCAATTTTCGCGCGCCCAGGGAAGTCACGCACTGGTCCAGAACAGCCAGCAAGGTAGCGTGGCGAGGGCCGCCGGCCAGCGGTTCAATCAGTTCCAGGTTGCGCAGCGTGGCAGAGTCGAGAATTAGAGAATCGTTTTCCTGGTAAAAGCGAATCGTGTCAAAGTGGAAAAGCGATCCTCTTTGGGTCTCGCGAACGTAATGAAAAATCGCCCCGGCGGCGCCCGCAGCCAGAGCACGCCCTTCCAGGCCGTACCCAGTCAGCGAAACCACGCCGAAATGGTCCTTAAGGAGCCTTTCCCCGTATTCTCCGCCGAAGACCCACTCCTCCAGGCGCGTCTCGGTGACAGGTGGCTCGGAATCCGGCGAGAAATGCGAAGAAGTCGTGGCAGGCAACAGCAGCTCGCGCGGGCGCATGCGGCCCAACTCTTCCAACATCCGCTCACGCCGCCCCTCCCCATAGATTTCAGTTACGCGAAAGTCCCCCGTCGAGAGGTCGGCAAAAGCGAGGCCAATCGTGCCGTCAGATTCAAGGACTGCCGCAAGGTAATTGTGGTCCCGCGGCTCCAGCACCTGGGACCCCGTGGCTGTGCCCGGGGTCACCACTTGAGTGACTTCACGTTTCACCAGTTTGTTTGCCTTGCGAGGATCCTCAACCTGGTCGCAAATGGCCACGCGGTAGCCGCGGCGGATCAGCTTTGAGATATATCCCTCTGCGGCGTGATAAGGGACTCCGCACATCGGAACCGCGACTCCCTTTTCCTTGTTGCGGGAAGTAAGGGTGATCTGCAGCTCTTTGGAGGCGACAATGGCGTCTTCAAAGAACAGTTCATAGAAATCCCCCAGGCGAAACAGCAGAAGCGCATTCGGATAACGCTCCTTAATGCCGTTGTACTGGCGCATCAGGGGAGTGGAAAATTCGCTCATCGGTGTGATCGGCGGCCACCATTATAACGTGACGAGGGTCGAGTGATGCAAGCGAGTTTTTCTCTGCTTTTAAATCAGGCTGTTAGAAACTTGTAGCCGCGGCTTTATGCCGCCACCCGTGCATTGAAAACCTTGGACTTATGGCGAGGTAAACTCGCCGCTACATGTCGCCGCACGTGTTTTTCAACAAAATGTTAGGGAGAAGGGACGGTTCGCAGAATGTGGATGTCAGGCAGTTGCCGATACTTTTGATTGAAGTCCAGCCCGTAACCGACAACGAAGACATCAGCAATTTCGAATCCCACATAGTCGGCATGTACCGGAACGATGCGGCGCGACCTTTTGTTCAGAAGAGTTACCACGCGCAGGCTGTGGGGTTTGTGGACACAGAGAACCTCCTGCAGGAACTTAAGTGTGCGCCCGGTATCCAGAATGTCCTCGACGATCAGGACTTCGCGTTTTTCGATGCTGACGTCCAGGTCCTTGGTGATCTTGACCTCGCCGGACGATTGCATGGTGGGACCGTAGCTGGTGATGCTCAGGAAATCGACGGTCACATCCATATTCATATGGCGGATGAGGTCAGCCATAAAGACCCAGGCGCCCTTGAGGATACCGATCAAATGCGGTGTGCGGCCGTAGTAGTCTCTCGCAATTTGAGCGGCAAGTTCACCGACGCGCTGCTCGATATCAAATCTTGAGAGCAGGATTTCCGGCGATTGATCTGCCGTGCCGTGGTCCATTCTATTTGTCCTGGCAAGTCGGTCCGGTGGTGACTGATCTCGTTTCCTATGCTGTGGCACGGCCATCTTGGCCGTGTGTTTTGATCCCAGCACGGGCGAGGACGCCCGTGCCACAATCCAATTGAGTCACTACCGTCGGTTCCGGGCCGTTGACGAGTTTCCGAGCCTCTGCTAAAGTATTTTATTCATTGCTTTTGCAAAGGAGAATTTGTGGCAAACCATAAGTCGGCCCTAAAGCGTCTTGCGCAGACACGCAAACGAACTGAACGGAATCGCGCGCACCGCACTCGGATGCGGCATCAGATGCGCGAGCTTCGCCAGGCGCTTGACGCCAAGGATAAGGCGCGGTCTGAAAGTCTGCTCATCCCGACCCTTTCCATGCTGGACCGCATGATCCACAAGGGCATTCTCCATCGCAATACGGCCGCGCGCTACAAATCACGATTGCGCCTGAAATTCAACTCCCTTTCCTGAAGTCTTTCGCGGAGCTGCCGGCTTTCCTTAAACACATTATCGTGGTTCTGGCCATGAAGGGCAAATCCACATCAGGGGTTTGGCCGGCGTGGGCCTCCTGGCGCAACCGTAATCTGCCAAACCAGCAACTCCAGCAGGATGGTGGAATCTTTCCATGCGGATTTGATGCCAAGATCCGCTTGGTGAACCAGTGTGAGAGCGTTGACCAATTCCTCGTGAGTGTATCGCCGCCGGGCAAGCGGAGCAATCTCCCAGGTTGCGAAAGGATTTGACCTCCCGCCCCAGGAACTGCCTCCATAGCTGCTTTGTCCGGCGGACTTCAACGCCTGGCGAAACAGATCACCAATGCACCACAGCAGCAATGTCTCCGCCACCTTGCTGGCAATCAGCCGGCGCAGAAATTGCAATGCGTCTGCGCATTGCCGCTCGGCGATCGCGCGCAGCATTTTGCCGATCTCATGCTCTTCCTGGAAGGTTGCGATAAGCTGCAAGTCGGACGCCTCCAGTCGCGCCTTCCCCGCCATTGCCGTCACCAATTTGTCAAGTTCGGTGCGCATCCACAGCAGATTGACGCCCTGAGGCTCGGAGTCCCGCGATGAACTGCCCGGCTGGAATTTCGCAGCGATCTCTTCCGCCAGCTCGGGGTCCACTTCCAATCCCGAGCGGCGCAGAAATTCTCTGGCCCATGCCGCCGCCTGCCGGACCGAAAGCGGCCGCATCTCCACCACCGCCGTCTTCTTTGCCAGAAGCTGAATGAACTTGCGGCGCCGGTCGGGCTCTATAGCGGAAAAAACCAGCGTTGCAGAAGGTGAAGGTTTTTCGAGGTAAGCAGCAAGAGCCGTCGCGTCGTCTTCCGTGGCGTGCTTGAAGTCCTCCGTATCCGATATCAGGAAGAAGCTGTGTCCGCCCAGCATGGGGATTTGCAGCGCGGCTTGCAACTCGCGCGCAAGCTGGCCGGGCTCGAATTCAACCTCGGCAAGGCACCATGCCCGGGATTCTTCGGGTACCGCGGCTCGAACGGCGTCGCGGCATTCCTGCTGCAGGAATCTGTCGGGGCCAAGAAGGAAATACGCAGACGCCAGGCTGCCTTTGCGCAGCGACGAAATGAATTCTTCAGGACCCATTTCACCTTTCCAAATAACACGGAAATCGCAAACTTCCTTTCAATGAGTTTACTTGGAATTGAAAAGGATTGTCACTGCGAAGATCTTCTTCTCTGTGTCCTCTGTGGCTCGCGGGTGGCGCATACATCGCGGTTCACGCGATGTGTGCGGGCCGCGGGTGGCGCATTCATCGTCTGGGAGCGGTCTTCTCTGTGTCCTCCGTGCCTCGCGAATTTTCACACTGAGCGCCGGGTGGCGCATACATCGCGGTTTATGCGATGTGTGCGTGCCGAGCTTGAGCGCGTCGCGCGAAGGCGGGGCGCTACTTTGTGTTCGGTTGCGGGCGGTGCTGGAGTTCCGGCTTCCCGCTGCCCATGCTTCCGGTGATGCCGCCAAGCCCGCCGAGCGCGCCCAGGCTCCCCAACCCTCCGAGCTCGCTGAAGTCGATAGGGCCGACCAGATTCACCACCGTGAGTTCCTGCGGCTCAGCGGCCACAATCGCCATGCCGACGGCCTTCCCCCCCTCTTCCATCACGTAGATGCCGGTGGTTTCATCCGTCTTCTTCTCCTCGACGTGCACCACAGCTTTCCAGCCGCCCGACTGGAGCTGGTTGATCACGCTGTCGAGGTCTGCCTTGGTATACTCGCCTGGCTTCGAAAACTCGAAGGACTTCACGTAGATTCCCTTCAGCCGCTGCACCAGGCCGGCTGCCTCAGCATTCTTTTGCGACATTGAGGTGACGGCTTTCTGCGACATCTGCTGTGCCGCAAGTTTCAGCAGCGACCCGTCCAGGTCCACATTGGTCACCTTCGCAGCCTTGGCGGCCAGTTTGTCGAGCTGGCTCAGTTTCAATTTGGCGTTCTGGGCCAAGGCTGCCCCGCTGCCGAACGTCAGCAGGCAGACCACCATCAGCGGCGTAAACAGCGCGCCGATAAACTTTGGTTTCCTATCGAAATTTGTCAGGGTTTTCATAGATCGCTCCGTTTCTCGTTTCGATTTTTCTGAACTTGCAGGGCATGCACCGTGACCCGCTGCGCCCGCTCCAGCGCCGCTTCGAGTTCCGCATTCGTAATCTGCAGGGCCATGATGGCCTCCCGGCTTGCCTGTTCCGCCTGCGCGCGCATTCGTTGCTGGTGCTGGTAGCGAGCGACGCCCAGAATGGCCACAACGCATATCAGCGCCGCTGCGGCAACCCACCGCAGCATTGGCTGCCGGTAGAGCGCGGACAATCGCTGGGCAAGAGTCACTCGCTGAGGCGTAGTGTCAAGCCGCGCAAGCACGCGCCCGGCAAAACCATCCGGCGGTTCTTTGCGCTTGAACAAATTGCGAAGTTCATCGTCAAGCGGCTTCATACTCTCACTCCTCCCATCGACCGGGTCAGCTTCTCGCGCAGAAGCTCGAGCGCGCGCCCGATCGAACTTTTCACCGTGTTGATGGGCATTGCCATCACCTCGGCAATTTCGTGGAGTTCAAGGTCCTCCTGGTATCGCAGGATCAGCGCCATGCGTGCCTTCTCCGGCAGGCTTGCCACCAGCCGCCACAGCTTTTCTTCCAGCAGCGGGTCATCCTGCCGCGCTGCCACTGCCGGTTCGCGTACATCCTCCAGGCTGAGCATCGAGTCCCGCCCCCGGCGCCGAACATGGTCGATCGAGCGATGGCAGGTCACCTTCCGCAGCCAGAACCGCAGGTGCGCGCTGGATTTGATGCTGCCGAGGTTGCGATAAAGCTCCAGGAAAACCTCCTGCGCAAGGTCTTCCGCCACCGACGGGTTTCTCAGGAAGTGGAGCGCCAGGCTGTAGACCATCGACTGATGTTCCCGCACGATCTCGCCGAAAGCCGAGCGGTCGCCGCGCGCGCAGCGGGCCAGCGTCTCGTCCAGCGCCATCGCCGATGCCTTCCTCAACTTTCCTCCCGTCTACTCTCTATTACGCAAAGGGCAGGGGAATAGGTGCATTTTTTTGAGGGATGAATGTGCCCATTGAAAGTCCCTCGGCACGGCTGAAGGTCGTGCCGTTTCGCTGATCTACTGGCTGTAATCGTACCGTGTGCGCTGCTTTTCGCGGTGGCGTTCAAGGGCGAGCTCGATCAGGCGGTCGAGCAGCGCCGGGTAAGCGAGGCCGCTCGCTTCCCAGGCGTTGGCGACTTTCCGAGAAGCCGACTACACGTCAAACTTAACATCAGGATTGTTTCCGACTGGCTGATTATTCGGCCCAATATCGTATGCTCTTAAAGGAGCGATACGTTGATGAGACACACGCGAATCATAATCACCCATTATGGCGGACCCGATGCAATGCAGGTGGTTGAAGAAGAATGCCCCGAGCCGAAGGACGGTGAAGTTCGGGTGAAAGTGCTGGCCGCAGGCGTCTCACTCCCCGACCTCATGATGCGCGAGGGCATTCATCCTGAGACGCCCCCGCTGCCCTTTACGCCGGGGTGGGATCTGGTTGGAGTGGTGGACCGGCTCGGCGACGGTGTCTCTGGAATCGAACCGGGCCGGACAGTTGCCGCGCTGCCGATCACGGGGTCGTACGCGGAGTTCGTCTGCCTGCCGCAACGTGAATTGGTTTCAGTGCCGTCTGGATTGGACGCTGCCGAGGCTGTCAGCCTCGTGCTGAATTACGTAACGGCGTACCAGATGCTGCATCGCTCTGTTCACGTCAGACTAAGCCAGCGTGTGCTGATCCACGGCGCGGCAGGCGGGGTCGGCTCGGCACTATTGCAGCTTGGGAGCCTCGCTGGGCTGGAGATGTACGGCACCTGTTCATCGCGAGCAGCGCCTGCTGTTTCCGACCTCGGCGGGAACCCGATTGATTACCAGAATCTTGACTTCGTGAAAGAAATTCACCGCCTCACGGGTGAGGGCGTAGACGTCGTATATGACGGCATCGGTGGCGCCCATATCTGGCGTTCTCGCAAGGCTCTTCGCCCCGGCGGGAGGGTAGTGGCTTATGGCCTTACCGGATCGCTGAGAGGGGGGCGATTAGCTTCCGGCCGTTCAGGCCGTCGGCATCGCTTTCGTGGAATTGCGATCTTCGGGTTGTACATCGCTGGCGGCTGGCTTTTCTCGGGCCGGAAACGGGTGGTTCCCTATAGCATCCAGTGGCTCAAACGGTTGAAACCAGCATGGTTTCGACAGGATTTGATCGCCCTGTTTGAACTCCTTCAACAACAAAAGATCAAGCCTCTAATCGCGCAGCGATTTCCCCTTTCCGAGGCAAGGCGTGCGCATGAGTTGCTCGGGAAGGGAGGCGTAACAGGTAAGATCGTGCTCGTGGGCAGCGGGTCATCGATTGAGTCAGGAGCATGACGAAGGAATACAGAGGATGGCGCTCATGAAACTGGAAGCCAAGGTCAGTGCCTTTCTGACCGTGCGCTTTCCTTGGTGTGACCACCGTTGCCGCCTGCATTCACCGAGGCAATCCCATGGTCATTCCATAGCGAACGAAGACCCACTGTCACAAGCGCTGTGACCGTGGCTAACCGAACCCATCCACTTGCCCGGTTAAACGGTCTTATCTGAAAATGGCTACGGTGTCCTCCCGATGGCCAGGAGTGCCACCTGGCAGGTTGCTGAAAAACACATTAGAGGGGGTGTAGCGGCGGGTTCATCCCGCCATAAGCCTATTGCTTTCAGCACGGGCTGGCGGCGTAAAGCCGCCGCTACAGCTTTTTTCAGCAACCTGCTAGGGGAGCCGCAACGGCCGGTGCAGCAGATCGCCGAGCTTAGCCGCTGTAATCGTACCGCGTGCGTTGTTTTTCGCGGTGGCGTTCTAAGGCGAGATCAATCAGGCGGTCGAGCAGCGCCGGGTAAGCAAGCCCGCTCGCTTCCCACATTTTGGGATACATGCTGATGGGCGTAAAGCCCGGAATGGTGTTGACTTCATTGACATACAATTCGCTGTTCAGGCGGTCCAGCAGGAAATCAACACGCGCCATGCCGGCGCAATCGACGGCGCGGTAAGCTTTCAGGGCCATTTGCCGCACGCGGCGCGCGTCGGCACGCGAGAGCTTGGCGGGAATCACCAGCTCCGTGCCTTCCTTCACGTACTTCGCTTCGTAATCGTAGAACTCGTTGATCGGAACGATTTCTCCCGGCACCGAAGTTTCCGGCCGGTCGTTCCCCAGCACCGAGCATTCAATCTCTCGCGCGTCCAGGGCCTTTTCGACGATGATCTTGCGGTCGTAGGCGGCGGCCAGGTCGAGCGCCGGGGCAAGCTCCGCGCGGTCGCGAACCTTGCTGATTCCCACGGAAGAGCCCAGGTTCGCCGGCTTGACGAACAGCGGATAACCAAGTTCCGATTCAATCGTCCGCCGCAGCCGTGCCGGATTCTCCTCCCACTCGCTCCGCAAAACCACAATCCAATCCACCACCAGAAGCCCCGCGTCGCGGAAAAGGCGCTTCATCAGGTCCTTGTCCATGCCGGCCGCGGAGCCCAGTACTCCAGCGCCCACGTAGGGAATTCCTGCAAGCTCCAGCAATCCCTGCACCGTGCCATCTTCGCCAAACGTGCCGTGCAGAACCGGAAAGATCACGTCGATATTCGGCAGGCGCTTTGCGCCGGGCTGGGCATCAAGTGAGATGAACTTTGGTCCGGACGGATCGACCGAAGGAATGACCGGCGTTCCCTTTTTGAAGGTCTCAGTGAGCTGCCGGGGTGAGCCGGAGCCCAGAAACCAGCGCCCTTCGCGCGTGATGCCGATGGGCACCACGTCGTATTTCGCGCGGTCGAGCGACCGAATAACCGAAGCGGCGGAAGCAAGCGAAACCTCGTGCTCGCCCGAGCGCCCGCCAAACAGCACTCCAACTCGAATGCGTTTCTTCACAGAATCTTCTTTCCCAGCGCCGAAGCCGCCAGCCCCACGGCCAGGATCGCTGTCCGGTTGAGCACGTCGATGATGGGATTCACTTCCACCACTTCGAGCGCCAGCATTTTCTTGCTGTCCGAAATCATCTCCATAATCAGGTGCGCCTCGCGAAAAGTGATTCCGCCGCGCACCGGCGTGCCCACGCCCGGCGCCTCGTGCGGATCGACCACGTCCATGTCAAGCGAAACCACAAAGCCCGCCGTGCCGTCGCTGGCAGCGGTGACGCTCTTTTCCATAATCGCACGAACGCCGTATTCGTCAATGTCGCGCATGGTGAAGGCGTGAACGCCGGAATCCTTCACCAGGCGGCGCTCGCGGCTGTCGAGGTCGCGCAGGCCGATCAGGGCGCAGTTGCGCGCCTGCAGCTTAGGCGCGTAGCCTCCGATGTGCGTCAGCTCTTCCGGCCCAAAACCGAGCGAAGCGGCGAACGGCATGCCGTGGATGTTGCCGCTGGGACTGGTTTCCGGCGTGTTCATATCCGCATGAGCGTCAATCCAGATGCAGCCGATCGACTGATTGCGGTCATGATAGAGCCGGGAAACGCCCGCCTGCGTTCCCACGGCAATTGAATGGTCGCCGCCCAGCGAGAGCGGAAACCATCCGTCCTGAACCGCCTGATGGATGCGCTCGGCGGCCTCGCGGCAGGTGTCCGCAATCTCCTTCAGATACTTGGCGCGCTTGTCGCCGAAATGCTGCTCCTCGGCAATCCGCACGTGGATGTTTCCGGCATCTTCCACATGATGACCAAGGCCCCTCAGAGCCGAATTCAACCCCGCCGCACGCACCGCCGACGGGCCCATGTCCACGCCACGCCGCGCCTGTCCCAAATCAAGAGGAATTCCAAGAATGCGAATTTTCATAATAGAAGAAGTATTGCAGCGTTGAATCAGAATTGGTAGCCGCTACACAGTTGACTGTTCCCCGCACACATCGTGGGTGGCGCATACATCGCGGTCTTTGCGATGTGTACGATTTGAGGTTGTAGCATGCCGCCATCCCTCGCCTGCTAACCACGGTTAAATTGTAATCTGATCTAACCGCGGGTTCTTCTCTGTGTCCTCTGTGACTCGTAAGCTTTCATACAGAGCGCTCGGAGCCTCTCAGTGTCCTCTGTGTTGGATCTTTTCAGGCCACAGAGAGCACAGAGAAAACCAGAATCCTTCTGCGGCTGAAGCCGCTCAATCTTGCACGCTTCCAGCGGCGCCGGTAAACTCGCGCCCTTTCGCAAAAATCAAAGGCTTAGGCGCAAAACCAGTGCTGTGGCTTTCGCCTCTCCGGGGCTCCGATGAATTGTAACGCCAATTCAGTCCCACGGCTCACGCCGTGCGCTAAAATCTATCAGCCCTCCCGGCCTGCAGCGTCAAAGGCAGATGGCACAAAATCGTTGCCGTGGTTCTGTGTCCTCAGTGAGTCAATAGGGTTCACGCAAAGTGCAAGAAGTTTCTCCGTGCCCTTCGTGTTGAGGCTTTCTCCGCAAAATCTCTCCACGCCGCGCTGTCAGTGCTTACATATATAGGCTACATACCGGCCAGCCATGCTCAAATGGGACGCATGGGATTTTCGCAGCGCTTTTCATTCAATTTTCTATCATATTGATAATACATAGGTTACATGAATCTGCTGCCGTCAGAATACGCGCTGCCCGCGCAGAATTGTTCACCTCGCACACAGCGGGCAAAATTTACCCTCCGGCCTTCTGCTGCGTCTTAGAACCAACCCCGGAATCGCGAGAGCCTACTTCCCCTCCGGGGGTTTAAAATGACAATGAGGAGGGATGGACGCGGAATTGTGAAGAACGGCATTCAACGACATGTCCGGGGCAAGCGCTGGATCAGTATCCTTGCTGTTGCAGGTTTGGTGATCACCGGCGGGATTGTTGTGGGAACCTACTGGCTGGGAAGAACAGCCCGGGAGAAGCCGCTGCCGAAGCCGCCGGAATTGCCCCGGAACGTCAACCAACAACTCTCCGGAGTCACCTTCACTCGCTCCGATAAAGGTCGTCGGCTCTTTGTCATTCATGCCTCGCGCACGCTCGCGTTCAAACAGAGTGGCTCGATTGTGCTCAAAGATGTCTACGTTGAATTCTTTGGCCGCTCCGGAAAACGTTTCGACGTCCTCACGACTCCGGAAGGAGAATACGATCCCTCTACGGGCAATCTTTCAACTCCGGGTGACGTTGAATTGGTGCTGAATGCATTGCCCGGCCAAATGCGCGAGCCCGACTCAAAGCCCGGCCTGCTACTGAATGAAACACGTGCTAGTGACAGCGCCGCACCGCAACCCGTGTATATCAAGACTTCAAAAGTGACTTCTCACGAACATGGAACACTGCTCGAAAGCAGGACTCCGGTGCGCTTCCACCTGGGATCCCTGTCTGGTTCGGCCCGCGGGCTCGCGTATGGTACCGGAAAGAGCGAGATCGAACTCAAGCAGGATGTTGAGGCGGTTTTCCGGCCCGAGCAAGGCTCTCAGGTTGGCCCACCCATTCAGCTTTCTGCCCGCCGTCTTCGCTATGCGGGACCTAGCGAAGGAGTAAAGCTCTGGGGCCCGGTCAGGGTCCGCCAGAGCAGTTACAACCTCACGGCTGAAGAGGGCTCGATTTTGCTTGACGCTCAGAACCGGGTTGAGGGCATCCGGCTGGATGGCAACGCCCGTGCTTTCGACCGGACGCGTGGCAGCCAACTGAGTCTGCGATCCGACGTGCTGCGGGGCAATCTCAATCCTCTAACGAACCAACTGACCAGGCTGGTGGCAGCAGGCCATGTTCGTGCCGAATCGAACCAGGGCAGCGCTCTTGCTAATGTCGATGCGCACGAGGTGACGTTGAATTTCGATCAGGCCACTCATGTTCCGGCCCACGGCGTTGCAATGGGAAATGTCCGCCTGACAATTGCCCAAGACGCACAGCGATCCCCTTCGGGATCAGAGACCTTGGGCGGAAAGATTTCGAAGGAAGAACTCACGAGTGAAGAGATCCGATTTTCTTTTCGGCCCAAAGGAAAGAACCTCAAAGGAGCCGAAACTTCGGGACCCGGAACTCTGTTTCTGTATCCTGAAAACTCAAAGGCCGGCAAACGAACGGTGACTGCAGCAAGATTCTTTATGGCCTTTGATTCCAACAGCCACCTCGAATCGCTTCGCGGAACAGGTGGAACCAAAATCGTTTTTGCTCCACCACCCAACTCTTCGCTGCAGGCGCCGGCGGTTTCAACCGCCAGGCAGGTGGTAGCAATCTTTGATCCAGTTACAGAGATGATCCAGTCTGTCGATCAGAGCGGGGATTTCCATTTCCGCAAAGGTACACTGCAGGCGACCGGTGAGGAGGCCCGGGATTTGGCAGGCCAGCAGAAATTGATTCTCACCGGACATCCGAAGGTTTGGGATTCGACCACACGGGCAAAGGCTGACCGGATCGAAATCCTTCTCGCTTCGGATATTGCAGAGGGAATCGGTAGCGTGCATGCGATCCATACTGATCCTCGAAATCCATCATCGCTCCCTACGAACGTGGTCGCTGACCGGATGATTGCTGACCGCCGGAGCCAGGTCGTTCATTACGAAGGCCACGTACGCGCCTGGCGTGGAACCGACGTGGTGGAGTCATCGTCGCTCAACGTTTACAGGAATGAACGCCGGGTCAGCACGAATTCCAGAGTCATAACGTCTCACCTGCAGCCCGCGGCGTCCAAGGCAGGACCGGAAACGGGAAATCAGTCCGGTCCGAGTCCCCTGACTATCCGGGCGGATAGGCTTGATTACTTTGATGTTGGCCGGAGGGCTCGCTATTCCGGCCACGTGGTGCTGAACACGGGGGACACGAAGATCGAGGCTGACCGGCTGGACGTTTATTTTTCATCCGTCAATGAGCAAGCGGATGCTGAAGTCGAACGTGCCGTGGCCGAAGGACATGTGAAGATTGTGCAGCCCATGCGGTATGCTAAAGGTGAGAAGGCGGTCTATGATGCACGAACCGGCATGATCGTCATGACTGGAGGACCGCCGACAGTTTATGACACGGAAAAGGGCTCGATGACGGGGCAACGATTGACTTTCAACATTCACAATGATAGGTTGCTCGTTGACGGAAGCGCCAAATCCCCTGCGGTTTCCAAACACCGTGTCGCCCAGTGAGCGACGATGCAAACTCTCTCCACCGTAGACCTGACGAAAGCATACAAGGGCCGGAAGGTGGTTGATAACATCAGTCTCACGATTGCTCAGGGCGAGGTTGTCGGACTGCTTGGCCCGAACGGTGCGGGCAAAACTACGACGTTCTACATTATTGTCGGCCTCGCCAACCCCGACTCGGGCCAGGTTGTCCTTGACGAGACGGATATCACTACGTATCCGATGTATTTGAGGGCCAGGAGCGGGATCAGCTACCTGCCGCAGGAACCTTCGATCTTTCGCAAGCTGACAGTGGAAGAGAATATCCTCGCGGTTCTTGAAACGCTTCCTCTAACCTCACATCAAAGGCGCGAACGCCTGGAAGAATTGCTTGAAGAGTTAGGATTGCAGCAAGTCAGGCGCAGTCACGGATACCTGCTTTCTGGTGGCGAAAGACGCCGCGTGGAAATTGCACGTTCCCTCGTTATCTCCCCATCGTTTATACTTCTTGATGAGCCCTTTTCTGGAATTGATCCTTTGACCGTCCTAGACATCCAGGACATCATCGTTCGGTTAAAGGAAAGCGGTATTGGGGTTTTGGTTACAGATCATAACGTGCGCGAGACCCTTCGCGTGACGGACCGGGCCTATATTATCAATAACGGGCGAATTTTCCGTACTGGGTCTCCGGAAGAGCTTGGAAACGATGCAGAAGTTAAGAGAATCTATCTCGGTGATAACTTTAAGCTGGTAGTCTGATGGGTGGCACTCAACCAAGAATCGGCCTGAACCTTAAGGTAGCGCAGAAGCAGATTCTGACGCCAGGCCTCGTCCAGATGGTCAGCGTTCTGGCGCTGAACAAGCTGGAGCTGCGCGAGATGATTAATGAGGAAATGGTTGCCAATCCTGTCCTCGAAGAAGTCCCGGAGGATGTGCCCACGATTGACGAGGTCGCTCAAAAGGTTGAGACGAACGGAACCGGAGAGCTTCTCCCTGCTGGCGACCAAGCCGAGAACGGAAAGCGCGATTCATTTGAAGAGATTGATTTTGGGTCTTTCTTCCGGGATTACCTCGACCCTGGATTCAAAGCGCCCGCCGGCGAAGTTTACGAGAAGACATCCTTCGAGAATTTCCTTTCTCAACCGTCATCCCTAACCGACCATTTGGAGTGGCAACTAAGCATGTCCAGGTGTTCGGATACTGTGGGTGCCGCAGCCGAATCGATTATCGGAAACCTGAACGAGGATGGTTATTTGACCGCGACTGTCGAAGAAATCGCAAGAACGGGGGGACATGAACAGGGCGATGTTGAGGCCGCCCTGACGCTGGTCCAGGAGTTTGACCCTCTCGGTGTCGCCGCGAGGGATGTGCGTGAATGTCTTTTGCTTCAACTCCGCGCACTGGCCCCGGACAACACGCTTGCAATACAGATTGTTTCCGACCACCTGAAATTGCTGCAGAACAACCACTATCGGGAAATTGGCCGCGCTCTCGACCGTCCCGTTCCGGCGGTCGAGAGGGCCGTTGAGATAATTCGCAAGTTGGATCCGCGGCCGGGTCAGCGCTACAACAAGACACAGCCTCAACTGATCGAGCCAGACGTCTACATTGTGAAAACGAGTAACGGCTATGAAGTACGCCTGAATGAAGACGGAATGCCACAGTTGCGCCTGAGCCAGCACTACCGGCGCCTGCTCTCGGATGGGGCTGCGACACGCGAAGTGCGGAGCTACGTCAAAGAACGCTGCAATTCCGCTCTGCAACTCATCAAGAACATCGAGCAGCGCAAGCACACGATTGTCCGGGTGTGTGAGTCGATTATCCGCCGCCAGGGGGAATTTCTTGATAAGGGAATCGACTTTCTGCGGCCGATGATGATCAAAGAGGTGGCGGAAGAAGTCGGCGTTCACCCTTCCACGGTCAGCCGTGCCGTCGCCAACAAATATTCTCACACGCCGCAAGGAATTTATGAGCTTCGCTATTTCTTTTCTGAATCTGTGCAGGGGCCTCAGGGAGGGAACACGTCGCTGATCCGCTTGAAACGGATTGTGAAAAAGATGATCGAAGAAGAAGACGCTGCCCACCCTCTCACCGACGAGCGCATTATGCGCCACTTGCATGAACAAGGTTTCAATGTAACCCGACGTACAGTCGCGAAATACCGTGAAGATATGAAAATCCCCAGCACGCACCAGAGGCGGGTGAAGGGATGAACGCTCGTACTGCATCGCCCACTCGCCAGACGGTTCAAGGAGGTGCTGTTATGGATGTTGATTTCACAGGACGCCAGGTGGATGTCACGCCCGGGCTGCGCCGATATACACATGCGCGTCTGCGAAAGTTGGACCGGCTTCTTCCGGGAAATCCCAAGCTGCACGTTATCCTGACGGCGGAAAAGCACCGCTGTCTGGCCGAAATCACTACAACCTTTCCGGATCAGACACTTGTCAGTGTCATGGAAGCAACAGACCATCGGAGCGCCATCAAAGGTGCCCTCGACAAGCTGGAACGCCAGGCTGTGCGGCGCCTGGAGCGCAGGAGGACCAAGAAGCGCCGGCCTAAACCCACAACGAATATTCTGCTGAACGTCTTGCAGAGCAGCCGGGTGGATCACGAAGAACGGCTGGCGGTTGAAACGGAGCGGATTCCTGTGAAGCCCATGACCATTGAAGAGGCCATCCAGTCTCTGGAGAAGGTCAAGAGTGGAGTGGTCGTTTTTCGTAACGCCGAAAGTGAGCGAGTGAACGTTGTTTACCAGCGGCACGATGGGAAATTCGGCTTAATAGAACCCGAACCATAAGACCCGGAATAATCGAACAATCATGAACGGCCGGACCGACTGGAGTCTGGTTCGCGGTTTTATGCGTCCCGAGTTTTCCATTGGATTTGCTCAGCGCCATGAGTGCGCGATGAGAAGGACCCCGATGAGGACCGCAATCCGCCGATTTGTTGTCATCACGGGCCTCAGTGGCTCGGGCAAAGGCTCTGCGCTGAAGGCGTTTGAAGATCTGGGTTACTACTGTGTTGACAACCTTCCGGTCGGCCTCATCCCGAAATTCGCGGACATGTGCAGTGCGCCCGGAAGTCATATCCCGCGTTCAGCCGTGGTGGTTGATATTCGCGAGGGCGAAGCCCTGAGCCAGCTTCCGGTGGCATATCAACGTTTGGGCCGTGATGGCCTGAAGGTGTCGCTGGTTTTCCTTGAGGCCACCGACGAAGCCCTGATCCAGAGGTTCGAAGAAACCCGCCGACCGCACCCTCTGGGCCGCAATTTGCCGGTTCGTGAAGGCATTCGCCTTGAGCGGTCCCTTCTAAAGCCAATGCGCCAGCTTGCCGACGCGGTCATTGACACCAGCGGGATGAACGTCCACGAGCTTCGCCAGTTGATCCAGGATCGGTTTGGAGGCCGGCAGCGCAAAACGATGCTGATTTCCATCCTGTCGTTCGGTTTTAAGCACGGGATTCCGCACGACGCCGACCTGGTTTTCGACGTTCGGTTTCTCCCAAATCCGAACTATGTGTCCGACCTCCGAGATAAGTCCGGACGTGATCCCGAAGTCAAACAATTCATAGATTCACACACTCACACCAGAGAATTTATGAATCGTCTGACTGACCTTCTTCTGTTTCTGCTGCCGCAGTATGTACGCGAGGGCAAGAGCTATCTGACGATCGCGATCGGCTGTACCGGAGGGCGCCATCGGTCTGTGGCACTTGCTGAGCACATTGGCGACATCCTGGAAGAGGAAGGCTACAAGATTAAGGTCGCACACCGCGATCTTCGGAAGAACCACGCCGCGTGAATCCAGCAGGCTGGCGAAAAGCAGGACGCTTGATGGCAAGAAAACCTGAGGAAAATCTAAGGTGGCAAACTTCCTAGCTGTCGACATTGGGGGGACTCACTTTCGCGTGAGTCTGTTCGATGCCGAAGGTCACCGTCTTCTTCTCTCGGAGGGCGACACGGAACCCTCCGGGGGACGTGACTGGATGCTCAACGGGATTTGCGACCGCGCGCAGGCGCTGAGATCAAGATCCGACGGTCCAATCAAAGCATGTGGAATCAGTTTCGGCGGGCCGGTGGACTTCAGGCATCAGCGGGTCAGTTCGATGCACGTTTCGGGCTGGGAAGATTTTGAGTTGGCAAGGTGGGTGGAGAATAAACTCGGTATCAAGTGCCGTGTGGACAATGACGCCAATGCCGGGGCCCTGGGTGAGTTCCGTTACGGAGCCGGACGCGGAGCCGAATCTGTTCTTTATCTCACCATCAGTACGGGCATCGGGGGCGGAATCCTGTACCGTGGTGAGGCGATGCGCGGCAAAGACTCCATGGCGGGTGAACTGGGCCACATCCAGGTTTCTGATGCGGGCGCGCTTTGTTCCTGCGGTGGACGGGGATGCCTTGAAACGATCTGCTCTGGGACGGCGATCGGTCTCAGGGGACGCGGGCTGGCGCGCAGAAAGCCAGAGGCCATGCCGAGAACCCTCGAACTGTCCTCCGGCGATCCTGAGCGGATCACAGCAGAAGCTGTATTCCGTGCCGCCGGAGAAGGAGAAGCCGGGGCAATGTTCATTGTCCGCGAGGCGGCCCGTGCACTTGCGCGAGTGCTTCTGGCCGCCATCCGCATATTAAATCCCGATAAGATCATACTTGGAGGCGGTGTGGCACTTTCAGGGAGAATCCTATTGGATCCTGTGCACGAATTCCTGGATGAATTCTCTGCTCCGCTGCTTGAGCATTCAACCAGCATTGTTCAGGCAGAATTGGGCAAATATTCGCCGTTATACGGCGCTGCAGCCATGGCCATCGAATTGGCCTGAACAACCCCCGGACTTCGCGCGGGATGGGTTCGCAATAAGACTCCTGTTTTCAATAGATTGCTAATGTGGTAAAGTAAAGATTCGGGAACCCATGCGTGGGACGGCAGCTTGACTTCGCATGGGGTGAAGATTAACATTTAACATTTCCACGCCCGGCGGGCTCTCCAGCCTGTGGGTAGGACGCCGGATGAGCCAAGTTCAGCGCCTGCTAGTTTTTCTCCGACCTTACAGAGTACGCTTTGCCATGGCTGTAGTCCTGATGGCTGTGGTGGGCGCATGCGAGGCGATTACTGCCCTTCTTATCAAACCCATCGGTGACGATGTTCTGAAGCCCGGCGCCCCCTCTTCCGGCATCAGCCTGTTCAAACTCCCATGGAACCATCATGAACTTTACCTTCGGGACCTTTTCCCGGGCCATATCCACAATGTCTGGACGGTCGTTGTCCTGTCCCTCATCATCGTGACCATAGTTAAAGGATTTTCACGGTACACGGCCACGGTCAACATCAATTTCATCGGCCAGTCCGCCGTCCGGAACCTGCGCAATCAGCTTTACTCAAAAATCGTTCAGCAGTCGATGGCGTTTTTCAAACGCAACCCCACCGGCCGACTGATCTCGGCCATCAGTAACGATACGGATCGGATCCAGTACGTAGTTTCGCAGGTAGCGGCCGATTTCTTCAGAAATTGCTTCACCTTGATAGCACTGCTTGCCGTAGTCTTTTACTACGATTGGAGACTGGCATTGGCCTCACTCCTGCTGGTGCCGCTGGTGGTTTATCCCTCAGCCAATATCGGGCGTTCGATCCGCAAATCCAGCCGCTCCAGCCAGGACCGTATGGCGGACATTAACAATCTTGTTCAGGAAACCCTCACCGGCATCGGCATTGTGAAAGCCTTTGTAACAGAGCACCTGGAAGTCGCACGGTTCAAAGCCGCCACACACAAGCTGCTCCATACGAACATGCGCTGGGTGCGGGCACAGGCTGCAACGCCTCCGCTGATGGATCTTTTGACGATGGTGACCGTTTCAGTACTCCTGCTTTACGAGCGCAATGAGATCCTTCACCACGCGCAAACCCTGGGCGGCTTCCTTGGTTTCGTCTACGCGCTGTTCAAAATGGGTGAACCCATCAAGCGGCTGACGGGCGTCAACAACGCCGTGCAACAGGCGGTCGGAGCCTCTGAACAGGTGTTTCAGTTCCTGCAGGTAAGCCCGGAAGTGAAGGAGAAACCCGGTGCCATCGAGTTGCCCGCCTTCGAGCACGAAATTGTTTTTGACCATGTGGACTTTGAATATGAGCCTGGCGTGCCACTCTTGCGCGACGTCAATCTGCGGATTCGGAAGGGTGAGGTCGTGGCGCTTGTTGGATCGAGCGGCGCCGGGAAAACAACCCTAGCCAGCTTGCTTCCCAGATTCTACGACGTTACCCGCGGCCACCTGCTGGTTGACGGCCACGACGTCCGTGACATCAAGCTCAGCTCCTTACGTTCCCAGATCGGGATGGTTACACAGGGCACCATTCTCTTTAACGACACGATTTTCAACAACATCTGTTATGGGAACGAATCACGGAGCCAGGCCGAAGTGGAGGAGGCTGCGCGTGCTGCGCTGGCCCATGACTTCATCCTTGAGAGACCGCGAAAATACCAGGGAGTGATCGGCGAACGTGGCCAGCGGCTCTCAGGTG
The DNA here is from genome assembly GCA_021827245.1 of Acidobacteriota bacterium. The sequence goes on from JAKAWN010000006.1 coordinate 26,337, forward strand.
GGCAACGGCAGCGATTGGCGATCGCCCGGGCGCTGCTTAAGAATTCCCCCATCCTAATTCTGGATGAAGCGACTTCTGAACTCGATACCGAATCCGAAGCGCTGGTGCAAAAGGCCCTGGGGAACCTGATGGCCGGGCGGACTGTCCTGGTGATTGCGCACCGGCTCAGCACGGTCCGGGGCGCGGATCGCATTGTGGTTCTGGACCGTGGAACAATTTCGGAAGTGGGCACACACGAAGACCTGGTGACGCGCGGAGGAATTTACCAGCGCCTGCACGAACTCCAATTCGTGGATGCCGAAGCCTAGACTGGGAGGGACGAAACCAAGGCTTAGACCGGAAGCTCGCGGAGCGCCGGCCACTGCGTTGGCATAAGCTACGATGGTTCGAAGCATGACAGGTTACAGCAAGGTGCGGCGAGAGGAGGGCGGTTTCTCTCTTAACATTGCCGTGAAGTCGGTAAATCATCGCTTTCTTGACTTGCAATTCAGGCTTCCTTCGAGCCTGACGCCGATGGAGCATGCGTTGCGGCGGATCGTGAAACATCACGTCAGCCGGGGCCATGTCGAAGTGAGTGTCAACCTGGAACGGACTGGCGGGGAAGAATTAAAGGTGAATCGGGAAGTGCTGAGGTCCTTTGTTACGGTCTGCCGAGAATTGCGCACTGAACTGGATTCGACCGCAGAACCTGACGTGGTGCAACTCTTGAGAATTCCTGGAGTTCTCACGACCAATGGTGAACTCACGGAAAAAGAACTGGCGGTTATCCGGAAGATCCTTGAGCCGACGCTGGAAAGCGCTCTGCAAACACTGAATACAATGAGGGATCGAGAAGGTGCAGCTTTGGAGAAGGACCTCCTTGAGCGCCTCGATCTGCTGGAGTCTCTGCGCAAAGGGATCGCCAAGCAGGCACGCCGCATTCCGCAATACGCTCAGCAGCGACTGGAAAGCCGGCTGCAGGAATTGCTGGGAGCCGTCCATGTCGACGCCGCGCGGCTTGCTCAGGAGGTTGCTTACCTGGCCTCGCGAGCGGATATTTCGGAGGAGTTGACCCGCTTCCAAAGCCACCTGGCCCAGGCGCGGCAACTCCTTGGGGAAAGCCCGGAGGTGGGGAAAAAGCTGGACTTCCTGCTGCAGGAATTGAACAGAGAAGCCAATACGCTGCTGTCCAAGACTTCCGATATTCCCGAAATTGGTGTCGAGGTCGGGCGTCAGGCCATTGAAATGAAATCCCAGATTGAGAAACTACGCGAACAGGTGCAGAACATCGAGTGAAGGAGCCCGGACCCAACGAACTGCCGGAGAAGCTTGGCAACATTTTCGTGATTTCCGCTCCCTCTGGCGCAGGCAAGACGACTCTGATCAAAAAACTAAGGGCGTCTGTGAGGGGACTGGCTTTTTCCGTTTCTTACACGACTCGACCGCCGCGAGCCGGGGAGAAAAATGGTCGTGAGTACTTTTTTGTTTCGCCTGGGGAGTTCAAGCATCGGAAGGCGCAAGGCGAGTTTGTGGAATGGGCGCAAGTGCACAACCATTTTTACGGCACTTCCTGGCGGAAGCTCCAGGAGGCCCGGGAATCGGGGCAGGATGTTCTGCTTGACATCGACGTCCAGGGCCATAAGAAGTTGCGGCGGCGGATTCCCGACAGTGTGAGCGTTTTCGTATTACCACCGTCCTTCGCGGACCTTGAAAAACGGCTTCGGCATCGTCACAAAGATTCTCCTCAGGTCATTGGTGAACGCCTTGCAATGTCTCGCGCCGAAGTGGCACATTGGATGGAGTACGACTATTTGATTGTGAACGACCGCATCTCCGCAGCCACTCAAGCTCTCCGCAATATCGTGCTCGCTTCGCGCTTGCGCCGCCAGTGCCAGGTTAGGCGCATCAAAGAAGTGATAGGAACATTTATTGGAGGATAAATGGAATTGCCGAACAACATTGACAGCAAATTTCGCTACATTCTCATTTCAGCCAAGAGGGCAAGGCAGCTTCAGTCGGGCGCGCGCCCTCTGGTGCAGACGCAGACGAAAAGAGCCACGAAGGTCGCGCAGCAGGAAGTGTCCGCCGGCCTGATCCCGTTTGAAGTCATTGACGCCAAGTCCGGTAACGACGAAAGTTAGTTTACAGGTGTAGCTGATTCAGTACCTGCGGCTCACGAGGGCGGGAGCCCATTGGAAACGAACCAATCCAATGCCTTCCAGATATCAAAATGAGAAGCCAGGTGCAGCTTCCCACTCCACTTCATGGCTGAGGCGTACATGATGCGTGTCGCACTGGGAGTTACGGGTGGAATCGCTGCATACAAGGCTGCGGAGCTGCTCCGGAGACTTCAGGACCGTGGCCTTGACATTCAGGTGGTGATGACGGCGGCAGCTCGCAATTTTGTAACCCCGCTGACGTTCGCTGCACTTTCCGGGCACAAAGTCATCACGGAAATATTCGGTGAAGGCGGCGAAGAACCTAACGTCGAGAGTGCCATCGAGCATATTGCGGTGGCTCAAGGAATCGATGCCTTAGTCATTGCCCCTGCAACCGCAAATGTGATCGCCAGGATGGCTCATGGGATCGCTGACGACTTCCTGACCACGCTGTGCCTTGCCACGAAGGCTCCCATCATTATCGCCCCCGCCATGAACGTCAACATGTGGGAAAATGCTGCCACCCAGCAGAACCTGGAAATCCTGCGCGAGCGCGGAATCCGGATTCTCGAACCTGACCAAGGCTACCTGGCTTGCGGCATGACCGGCTCAGGACGCCTGACCTCGGTGGAAGCTATCGCTCATGCCGTATTTGAAGCGCTGCAATTGAGAGATGATCTCAATAACGAAACGATTTTGATCAGTGCAGGCCCGACGCAGGAACCTCTTGACCCGGTCCGGTACATCACAAACCGTTCTTCCGGCAAGATGGGTTATGCGCTCGCTGAGGCCAGCCAAAGGCGGGGAGCAGCCGTGACGCTGGTGAGCGGTCCCACCCGCCTGCCGGCGCCTCCCGGAGTGACCATCGAAAATGTTCGCACCACCGAGGAGATGAGTGCAGCAATGCTCCGCTGCCTTGACCAGGCGACGATCGTCCTAATGGCCGCCGCTGTTATGGACTTTGCTCCCGCCAAAATCCAAGCCGAAAAGATCAGGAAGCGCGAGGGGAGCCTATGCGTTGAATTTGCACCAACCCGCGACATTCTGACGGAGATTTCTCGACGGCGAAAATCGCATCAACTTATCGTGGGTTTCGCTGCTGAAACGGGCCACATGCTCGAAAATGCTGCTGCCAAGCTGCGGGAGAAACGCCTGGATCTGATCGTCGCTAACGACGTTACGCAGGAAGGCGCGGGATTCGATTCCGACACCAACATTGTCACGCTTATCTTTCCTGACGGGCAGGTGAAACCGCTTGAAAAGATGAGCAAGCTGAACGTGGCAAACGTCATCCTTGACGAAGCGATTGGGTTACGATCAAAGCGAGCTGAAACAAACAAACGGTAGACCGTCTGCCATCTGGATTTCAAAGTATGGACGAACAGTTGCGAAGGAAAGTTGCTGGCATGCTCCGGTTCTACGAGGAACTGGGGATCGATGAGTTTTATGTCCGGCGATCCGAGCGCGCGAGCGTTGCGACCGAATCCCAGCGCCGTCCCTCAGACAGCAATGCGAAAATTGACGCACTTCCCGTTCGGAGGGACGCTGATTCAGGGCCACTGCCGCCCAGAATCGAGTTTGGCAGGATTCCTGCCCCACTGCGGAGTAATGATGTCGCACCCCCCACTACGGCCGCCCAGGCAGGCCCGATTCCACAGTCCATGAGCCTGTTTGAATCGTCTTCACAGGCGATGCCCGTACGAGAAAACGAAACGCTCGAGCAGATCCGTGAAGACTTGGGCGATTGCCATCGTTGCCGCCTGGCGGGAGGGCGCCACACGATTGTTTTTGGCCGGGGGAATCCTCACGCAGAACTCGTTTTTGTCGGCGAAGGTCCGGGCGCCGACGAAGATGCGCAGGGCCTTCCCTTTGTGGGGCGTGCCGGCCAACTGTTGAATCGAATGATCCAATTTGTTGGGATGAAGCGCGAGGAAGTCTATATCTGCAACGTCGTGAAATGCCGACCGCCCGGCAATCGCACGCCGCTTCCGGACGAGATCGAGATGTGCTCTCCGTTCCTGCTGCGCCAGATCCGCGCGATCCGTCCTCGCCTGGTCTGCTGCCTGGGAGCGCCGGCGGTCAAGACTCTTCTTGGTATCAAAGAAGGCATTACGAAAATCCGGGGACGGTTTTATGACTTTCAGGGAACGAAGGCTCTGCCGACATTTCACCCAGCCTACATTCTTCGCAATCCCCGGGAAGAAAAGATCCTCCGGGAAGACTTCCAGAAGATCATTGAATTTCTGAACACGTCCCGCTGAAGTCGCGCCCGCCGTCGGCGGTGGGAGTGCCACCCCTTCCGCAAAGGATGCTATGATGTTTCTAGGCCGTCGCTGCAAAGGGGTTATGCAATCAGAACTCACGAGCTGCCAGCAGCCAGAATAGTTTTCCGATGGACCTCAAGACCAAAATCCTGAATCCGCAGATCCCGGTTTGCTTCTTTGAGATGGTGCCGCCCGTCGCAGGCAAACAGGAAGCGCTCGATTCGGCGATGGCGGAGATTGCCAGGATTCAACACCTGGCTGACGCCATCAACATTCCAGAGATTCATGACGAATCACGGGGAAGCGACCGGACCTTCAAGTTTGTTGAGCGAGTCGAGCCACGGGTCCTGGGCCAAAGGATCCGGCAAAAGTTTAACCTCGACATCGTGATCAACCGTTGCGTAGTTTATCAGACTGATCAGGTCCGCTGGATTCGGGAGACTAGAGATAAGTTTGACATGCATAACTTTGTCCTGGTGGGCGGGGAATCCAGCCAGATTGAATATCCCGGACCCAGCGTCACTCAGACAGCGCAGGACGTTCGAGCGGCAGGATTGCGCGTGACCCTGGGAGGAATCAGCATTCCCAGCCGCGCCCAAGAAGTGGACCGCATCCGGCGCAAAGTGGAGGAAGGACTTTGCTTTTTCACCACCCAGGTGCTGTTCGACTCGAACGACATCGTGTGGTTGGTTCAGCGTCTTAATGGGCTTGAGGCCAGGATATTTCTGAGTTTTGCTCCCGTTAGCCATCATCGTGACATTGATTTCCTGCGCTGGCTGGGGGCCGATTTGCCGGCTGATCTCGACCACTTTCTGCTCAATGGAACCTCTGAGGAGAAGCTTTCACACCCTCGTGCAGAGGATGCCTTCGAGCGCTGCTTGAATCTGGCACAGAGAATCCTGATGGATGTTTTCGATAACCTGCCGCCTGACCCGCCGCCATTGGGAATCAACATCGAACATATCAATCGCCGTAATTTCAACTCCGCGGTCCGAATGTTGGACAAGCTCGGAACATTTTACGCAAACCTAGTGGCGGCGCGGCGGCACACCAGTTTCGTTTGAATAGATTAAAGATTGGCCCCAAAGGCAGACTCCTCCGTCTGTCGGTCTGTGGGGCAGCATTTGAAGCCCGGAGACGGATTGGCATTTGCGTGCCGGGAACAAGTGCCAATTTTCGATTGGCTTTCTGGCTGGCCGACTGAAGACTGGGGAGTGATGGGATTTCTGGTGCAGCGGCAGGGACGTCAGGAAGAACTTGCCGCGGCGTGTTCCTGGCCGGCGTGCTCTTGTGTTTCGAGGTAACGCTGGCGGCTTTCCAGAATCGCCTGGCGGGCCTCCCGGGGTCCTTTCCATCCTTCCATGCGGGTTTTCTTTCCCTCGAGTTCCTTGTAAATGGTGAAGAAATGCTCAATCTCGGTCAGAATGTGAGGAAAGATCTGGTCAATTGTATGGATCTGATCATAACGGGGATTGCGATCGGGAACAGCAAGGATCTTAGTGTCCGGACCTTGATCGTCAACCATGGCAAGCAGCCCCACCGGACGGACTTCCAACAAGCATCCCGGGAAAGTTGCTTCGTCGGCTGAAACGAGAACATCAAGGGGGTCATGATCCTCGGCCAGCGTGCCAGGAATAAATCCGTAATCACCCGGATAGTGCATTGGTGAATAAAGAGTGCGATCCAGCCGAAACACCCCAAGCGCCTTATCGTATTCGTACTTGTTGGACGAGTTTTTTGGGATCTCCACAATCATCCGGACAATCTCCGGCGATTGCGGACCCGGATCAAGAGTGTGTATAAGATTCGCCATTTATTCAGCCTATCCAAATCGAGTTTTTATTGCAACCACGACAAGTCAAGCCGGCCTACACTTCAATTGAGCACAGCGACGGGGTATGAATGAGGTTTTCAGGACCTCATTTCCTCGTGAATGGGTTTGTGTCAGCCTTTTCGCTTGGCATGATCCTGTGCACACTAGCCAACCCTGTTTGTGTAGCATAGAATCCTGCCATGGACGCAAACAAATCCGGCGCCAAAACCAGCAGCGGAAGGCGGGCTCGACCCGCATTGATCAATGTTGCGGTTCTGGCGGCCATAAGGCGCCCGCTCACCTATTCCGTGCCTGAATCCCTCGACGTGCGGGTCGGACACCGGGTACTGGTCCCGATTGGCTCGCGACGGGCAACAGGAATTGTCCTCTCCGCAGCGCCGCCTCTGCCCCCCGGCATCGGGGCAAAGCCGGTTCTTGGGGTGCTTGATCCCGAACCCGTACTTTCTCCAGAGCTTCTAACCCTCGGACTCTGGATGGGTGATTACTATCTGGCGCCTCTTGGCGAAGTCTTCCGTGCCATGCTTCCCCTGCGCTCACCATCGCGGAAAGTGCGCCTGGTCAAGTTGACGGAGGCCGGACAGAGAAGGCTTGGTGAGATGGCTGGCAGTCTTTTAGGGGAGGTCCGGCAAAGCGCAGAAGTAAGCCTTCTTCAATATGTGGCGGATCATCCCGGCGTGACGCTTGAGGCGCTCCGCCAGAGGTTCAACCGGATCTCACCCGGCCTCGTCCGCGAGGCAATGGAAAAGCGACTCCTCGCGCTTTCGCATGCTGAGCGAGAGAGAGGTTCAAGAAAAGTGCTGGCGGTTCGTTTGTCGGGCCCCTTGGGCAGTGGCATGCCGAAGTTGTCGCCGGTGGCGCGCCGCATTGTCGAGGCACTCGAACACATTGGCGAGGTGAATGATCACCGCGCCCTACTTAAATCCGCCCACGCTTCCCTCTCTCATTTGAAAAGACTGCACGAACAGGGACTGATCCAATTTGCTGACCCGAAAGGTGTAGCATCTGAAGCCTTCCCCGCATCCGAGCCTTCACACACGCTGACTGCAGCGCAGAAACGCGTCCTGGAAGATCTGACCGTCAGGCTCCATCGCCGCGAGTTCAGCACGGTATTGCTCCACGGAATAACGGCAAGCGGAAAGACGGAAATCTACCTGCGCCTGATTGAACGCTGCCTGGAATCGGGTCTGACCGCCCTGATCCTTGTGCCGGAAATCGCACTCACCCCTGCCATTCACGAGCAGTTTCGAATGCGCTTTGGAGGGCTGATGGCGGTGCTGCATAGCAGCCTGGCTGAAGGCCACCGCCATGACACGTGGTGGCGAGTGCGCCGTGGCGAAGCCCGTGTTGTGCTGGGGACGCGATCTGCCGTGTTTGCGCCGCTGGAGAACCTGGGTGTCATTATTGTGGATGAGGAGCACGAATCCAGTTACAAGCAGGAAGAAACTCCGCGCTACCACGGGCGGGATACAGCGGTAGTGCGGGCCCGGTTGTCCAAGGCTCTGATAGTTCTCGGGTCAGCCACACCCTCGCTCGAGAGTTATGCGAATGCTGAAAAGGGGAAGTACGACCTTCTAACGCTCAGCGAACGCGTGGGCCGGCGCCCGCTTGCCAGCGTCGAAATTGTCGATATGCGAGAAGAGTTCCGGCAGACACACACACAGGCGCCCATTTCGCGCCGCTTGCGCGAGGAGGTGGAAGCACAGATTCAATCCGGGAAGCAAACCATGTTCCTCCTGAATCGGCGTGGCTATTCCTGGTTTCTTCTTTGTCGTAGCTGCGGCCAGACCGAGCGATGCGTGAACTGCTCGATTTCGCTTACGTACCATCGGCGTGAACACCGGCTGATCTGCCACTACTGCGGCTACCAGGCTTCGGTTCCAGCGCGTTGCCGCTCCTGTGACAGCGAGTACCTCTATTTTGTTGGAGAAGGAACGGAGAAGCTGGAACAGAAGCTCGCTGAAATGTTTCCCACGGCCCGGGTGGCACGGCTTGATCGCGACGCAGCGCGGCGGCCGGGCCAGTACCTCAAGATTCTTTCAGATTTCAGGGATGGCAAGATCGACATTCTGGTGGGAACGCAATTGATTGCCAAAGGACACGATTTTCCTGGGGTCACGCTGGTGGGAGTCGTTTCAGCCGACACTTCCCTCTCATTGCCCGATTTTCGTGCTGCTGAACGAACCTTTCAGCTTCTTACGCAGGCCGCCGGACGTGCCGGGCGTGGAGACTCACCAGGCAGGGTTCTGGTTCAGACGTTCTACCCGGAGCATTACGCGATCCGCTTCGCCGCCGAACAGGATTACGGCAAGTTCTTCAATAAGGAGATGCATTTTCGGCGCATGATGCACTATCCGCCAGCCGCTGCATTGGCCAACGTTGAGGTCCAGGACAGGAAGCTTGATCAGGCTGCGCGATTTGCGGCAGAAGTTGGCAAGTTCTTCGAAAGCTCCGGCCAGTTGACCCGCGCAGTAAGAATCCTGGGCCCTTCACCTGCACCGCTTGCCAGGATAGAGGGCTTGTACCGCATTCAGTTCCTGTTGAAAGCTTCGTCCCGCTCGCGGCTCAACGCGCTTCTTCGGAGCTTGGCCGAGGAGTATGACCGGTGGGGCTTTCCCCCGCATTCAGTCATGATTGACATGGACCCCGTCAGCCTGATGTAGCAAAAGGGTACCAGTTAAAGAAGCAACACAAACAGGGGAGATGGTTCCACGGCCCTTGTGGGCGATGCCCCTTTTGGGCGGAGCGCATGGTGTTCATCCGATGGGACCGACCTTACCACGCTTCAACTTTGAGATCACAGGTTGAAAAGAACTCCGCTGCCAAGCATCACGCACGGGAATAAAGACTTTTCAGGGAAGCGACTGGAGTTCTTTTCCCGGCTTAAAGCGGACAGCCTTGCCAGGCAGAATATTGACCTCGGCGCCCGTGCGCGGGTTTCTTCCAATACCCGTTTTGCGAGGCTTTACATTGAAAACTCCGAATCCCCGCAACTCTATCCGCTCTCCTTTGGCCAGGGCCTTCTTCATTGATTCAAATACGGTTTCGACCGCAATCTCAGCTTTGGTCTTGGTAATGCCGGTACGGTTGACAACGTCATTAACGAGATCGAGCTTAATCAATAGGAACCTCCTGAAAACACAGGATTTCATCGTAGAAAGCCCCTTCGCCATTGTCAAGTTGTTTTCTCCTGTATTATGATGCGAAGCTCTGTTTGCTTTGACAGGGCTGTCCGCCGGGGTCAAGCCGCTGAGTTCTGAGAAATAATTTCAATCAGGGGAGTGTCGATGTCTATCAAGAATGACCGCTGGATCCGCCGTATGGTTCAGGAACACCAAATGATTGCGCCGTTTGCCGAAAACCAGAAACGGGACGGCGTCATCTCGTATGGCCTTTCATCCTACGGTTACGATTTACGTGTGGCCGATGAATTCAAGATTTTTACCAACGTCAACAATTCTATCGTGGATCCAAAGCGTTTTGACGAGCGGTCATTCGTGGAATTCCAGGGGCCGGTCTGCATTGTTCCGCCCAATTCCTTTGCGCTGGCCCGGTCGGTGGAATACTTCAAGATTCCTCGCAGCATCTTAACGATATGTGTGGGGAAATCGACCTACGCGCGCTGCGGAATCATCGTGAATGTGACGCCATTGGAGCCCGAATGGGAGGGATTTGTAACACTCGAGATTTCCAACACCACTCCGCTCCCGGCGCGTGTATATTCAAACGAGGGGCTATGCCAGATCGTGTTTTTCGAGTCCGACGAAATTTGCGAAACGTCTTACAAGGACAAGAAAGGCAAGTATCAGGCGCAGCAGGGCATTGTGCTGCCCAGGATTTGATGAAAACCTTCCTCAAGCTCACCGTCTACCTGCTCGTGGCGCTGGCATGTTTTCAAGGCATTGCATGGAGTGTCGGCCAGCCGCAGGCAGCCCAGAGTTCAGCCTCGCAGGCCAAGCTATCGGAGGCAACCAAGCCCCAGGCTCCCTCTGTCCCGCAGGGTTACGAACTCTCACCCCAAAAAAAGGCCGAAGCGGAGGCCTATTCTTGCACCCAAGATGTCCTCTATTTCTCTGGGGTTGGCCTTGCACTGCTCCTCTATTTTCTTATCTGGCGCACAGAGATTGCGGTGGTTTTCCGGGGCTGGGCCCGGCGCGTATCCAGACGCCACTTCGTGCAATGCCTGATCTTCGTGCCACTGTTCTTTCTCACCCTAAGGCTGCTGTTTTTTCCATTTGATTATTACTCGGACTTCAGCGTCGAACGCAGATTTGGCCTGATAAGCCAAGGCCTTGGCTCGTGGATGGCGGATTGGGGTAAGAGCCTGCTGCTTTTCATCATCGTGGGTACCTTAGTGGTATGGATTTTCTATGCAATTGTAAGGCGCAGCCCGCGTCGCTGGTGGCTCTACTTCTGGGCGGCGACCGTTCCGATCACGCTATTCCTGATGTTTCTTGAGCCCTTCGTTGTCGAGCCTTTATTCTTCAAGTTTACGCCGCTTGACGCCACCCGGCCCGCCCTGGTCACCCAGATCGAAAAGATGCTTCACCATGCCGACCTCAGGATACCCCGTTCGCGCATCCTGGAGATGAATGCCAGCACAAAAACGAATACGATCAACGCCTATGTGTCGGGTCTGGGATCGAGCAAGCGCGTGGTGGTGTGGGACACCACTTTGAAAAAACTTACCGATGATGAGACGCTGCTCGTAGTCGGGCACGAGACGGGTCATTACGTTTTGCACCACATCATTAAGGAATTTGTACTGTTTGAGCTGGTTGCACTGGTCTTTATCGCGCTGGGATTTGTTGTGGTCAGGAGGCTGATCCACCGATTCGGCAGCCGGACTGGTGTCGAAGGTGAAGGCGATCTTGCGTCTTTGCCAGCGATGCTACTGGTGCTAACGCTTATGACTTTCTTTTCCTCCCCCGCAGTGAATGCCATTTCGCGACACTATGAACATCAGGCCGATCAGTTCGCGCTGGAAGTCGCGCATGGCGTGGTGCCAGATCCTAATGCCGCAGAAGCACGGGCGTTTCAAATCCTTGGTGAGCAGGACCTTGCTGACCCTGATCCCGGCCCTTTCATCGTGTTCTGGCTTTACAGCCATCCGCCCATCAGCCAGCGCATCCGCTTTGCACTGCACTACAAACCATGGGCGGAAGGCAAACCTATGCAGTTCATTCACCCTGGGAAGTCTTGATCTGAGTGTTTCCGGAGTTGCGGCTGACCTGATTACGCCTTGTCTGGAATTCCGGCAGCCTCATGGGCTGAAGCAAGGTCGGCTTCAATCATCATTCTGACCAGTTGTGGAAAGTCCACGGTCGGCTGCCAGCCAAGTTCCTGACGTGCAAGACTGGCATCGGCCCGTAAATCATGAATCTCGCCTGTCCGGAGCAGGTGAGAGTCGATTTCAACCCAGTCTTCAAGCGAGGGAATTTCTGCGCCCCCGGAAATTTCATTGAGTTCCACCAGCACCAGTCGAAGGAAATCCTCCACGCTGTGGGAGGTTCCCGTACCGATCACGTAATCCTTCGCCGAGCCATTTTGCAGCATGGCGTGCATGGCCTTCACGTAATCACCTGCGAATCCCCAGTCGCGCCTCGAATGCAAATTTCCCAGCTTGAGTTTCGTCCGGTCACCCAGCGCCCATCGCGCTGCTGCACGGGTGATTTTCCGGGTCACCATTTCCGGCCCGCGTCTCGGAGATTCGTGGTTGAACAGGATGCCCCCTGCGACGAATATTCCACGATTCCGATAGGTTTCCGCCATCCGGTGAGCCGCCATTTTTGACACGCCGTACGGGGACATGGGATTGAAAGGTGTCTGCTCACTGCAGATGCAGCCGGTGTTTCCAAACATTTCGGAGGTTGAAGCTTGATAGACACGCGTGTCGGGTTTCTGGCGTTCAACAATTTGCAGAAGGCGCGCCAAGCCCCCTGCATTGATGTCGATGGTTTCAGCCGCGCACTCCCAACTTGTAGGAACAAAGACCTGGCCGGCCAGGTTGTAGAGTTCGTCAGGCCATGCTTTCTGGAAGGCCACGGCAAGTGACTCAGCATCGCGCATGTCGCCATATACGAACTCGATTCGGTGAGCGATGGGTTCAAGCCAGCGTAGCGTCGCCGGTTCGCGCCGTACCAGCCCCCATACCTCGTAACCCAAATCGAGCAGATATTCAGCGAGGTAACTTCCATCCTGGCCTGAAATTCCGGTGATCAGTGCTTTTTTCATTTTCAAGGATCTTTCAGGTTAGCCACATTCGAGACCCTCGGCAAGCTTGAGGTCTCACAGCTGGCGGCCCGGGCAACAGTCTGCCACATCGCCGCCGACATTCTACAGGGGTCACATGGCCAAAACCTCATTATAAACTTGTAGATTGGCTTGTGCAGTGCAGCGCCAAGTGAACATCTTTGCGCGGGCAAGTCCCCGCTCTATCATTGCCCTTCGCAGGTCTTCATTCTCGACGGTCATGGCGACCTTTTCAGCGATGTCTTTCGGTTCATGGGGATTTACGTACAGTGCTGCATCGCCTCCCACTTCCGGCAACGAGGACGTTTCTGATGCTATTACTGGCAGCCCATGGGCCATCGCTTCCAGAACTGGAAGGCCAAAGCCCTCCTCGAAAGACGGAAAAAGAAACACAGTGGCGGCATCGTACAGGATGGGAAGACGTTCTGCAGGCACATAGCCGAGCTGCGCCACGCGGGAGCCTAGTCCTTCAGTCCGAATGAAGTCGTGGATCGCTTCGCTGCCGTGCCCGTCCCCGCCTGCGATCACTAAACGGTAACGCTCCGGCAGGCGCTGGAGCGCCCTCAGAGCGTTCAGCGTATTCTTTCTTGTTTGAATAACGCCAACAGTAAGAACCATCACGTTGCCTTTGCCCACCAGTTGCTCACGCTCCAGAGTGCGGTGTTGTGAGCTGAGCGATACCGCAGGGAGATCGACCCCAAAAGGTATCAGCCGGATCTTCTCGCGCTGCACGCTCGTGTGCCGAAGCAACTGGCCCGCGGTGTACTGCGAAGGAGTTATGACACAGACGGCCCGCGCAACCGCCTCCAACAACAAGGCGGAGAACTTTCGCTGGAAATCGGGTGTCGAGTAGTTCTTTCCGGTCAAAGGAAAAAGGTCGATGACGGTGACGATCTCTTTCTTGAATCGAAACGCCGGCGGGCGTTGCACCAGACTGTGGAACACATCCGTCTGCCACGGCAGCCAGAAGGTCCACGGGTTCTGGTAGTAATGCACGGAAAAGCGCGGCCTTAGGGAGCCTGCCGCGGGTTTTGGACAGAGAAATTCGCGCCGCGATCTGAACCTTGAAAGCCGGTAGCAGAGCCGATAATGATGCTGGCATTCTATCTCGGCAAGAGATTCAATCAGCCTCCGGCAATACACCGCTACTCCGGAAGGCTGCGGGCCAACGGTGTAAGTAGCATCAAGAGCGATCGTTGCCATCAAATGGATTTTCGATTCTACAGCGAGAATTGTCGAATGATTTTTCCGCTGCGAACCGAAGGGAGTGCTAGGAATGCGACGGTTTCACAACGCTCTCAAGGTCGTATTCCTTGATTTTCCGATACACGGTCGTCTTGCCGACTCCGAGCAGCTTGGCAGCGCGGAGCCGGTCGCCGCCCGTCACCTCCAAAGCTTGCCGGATGGCATCGCGCTCCATCTCCCTCAAAGTGGAAAACCGCTGCTTCCCGGTTTCATTCTGCATTGCATAAAGCAGATTTGAAGGCAGGTCCCTCACCTGGATCTCGGGGTCCGACCCCAGTGCCAGAGCGCGTTGGATGCAGTTTTCGAGTTCGCGGACGTTGCCGGGCCAATCGTAACTCATCAGCCGGCTCATGGCATCGTAAGAAACGCCCTTAATGCCGCCAGCACTCCCGCTGTAGCGGTCGATGAAGTGATGTACCAGCAGCGGAATGTCGTTCTTCCGGTCCCGAAGAGGAGGCAACTTGATGGAGACAACATTGAGCCGGAAGAACAGGTCTTTGCGGAAAGTGCCGCGCGTAATCGCGCCTTCCAGGTGCTGATTGGTGCCGGCAATAATGCGAGCTTCCAGCGGGATCCGCTGGTTGCTGCCGACAGGACGCACCTCCCTCTCCTGAATGGCCCGCAGGAGCTTCGACTGGAGTTCCACCGGGAGTTCCGCGATTTCATCCAGGAAAACGGTCCCTTTCCCTCCAGCTACCAGCAAGCCCGATCGGTTCTGGCTGGCGCCCGTGAAGGCCCCGCGGACGTGGCCAAACAGCTCGCTTTCAATCAGGGTGGAAGACAATGCGCCGCAATCAACGGGAACGAACGGGAGATCGCACCAGGGTCCGTATGAATGAATAGCGCGTGCAACCAACTCCTTTCCCGTGCCGCTTTCTCCCAATACCAGCACGGGATGGCGCTTGACGGCCACCTTCAATATCATTTCGTAGACTTTCTGCATCTTCGCTGCCGCCCCGACCAGGGCTCCCAAACCCTGCCGTGCTTCAAGCTGTTCGCGAAGCAGACGGTTTTCTTCAGACAGTCGCCTCTTCTGGACAAGCCGGTCGAGCAGGCGCTGCAATTCGTTCATTTCGAACGGGCCGATCAGGCAGTCTTGTGCGCCGTGCTTGACGGCCCGGCGCGCAAGATCAGCATTCGCGTGGCTTGCCAGGACGATAACGTCTGCTTCGGGCGAGACGCCTAGCGCAGAGTTGATAAGATCGTGTACCTCAAAGCCCGGCATCTGTGCGTCGGCGAGAATGATGTCGGTCCCGCCGGTTCGGAGGATTTCAAGAGCTCCCGGCATGGATTCAGCCGCGCGTACGCCAAACCTCATCCGTGTTGCTACTCCAATGCAGAGGTCCCGGACGTGTTTTTCGTGCGATACGACGAGGAGATGGGCATGGATCATTATGTGAGTCCTATCAGGCGCCTGAACGAATTGTAAAGCGTGCTCAGTATAAGAACGGTAATTGAACAAAGTCAAAAAATCCCGTATTGGAACTCAGGACTAGGTGACTTTCCCGAATTGGGAATATCACTGGGGAGCGGCTGGTATCATACTGACTGATACCCAGTTCAGGTGGGACTGGCTTTCGACTCCGCCTTGAACCACGGCTCGGATTCATTTCAAAGTTTACGTTCCACAACTATAATATATTGGTAAGTTAAGGAGAGACAGGTGGCACGGCAAGCTAAAATCCTTGTGGTTGACGACGATGTCAGTGAGCGCGAAGGCCTGGCTGAGCTTCTGAAAATGTGGGGATACGAAGCCGATGTTGCCGCCGATGGCCGGCGAGCTTTGGAACAAGCTGCCGCAATTAATCCCAGCATTGTGATTTCCGATCTTCGCATGCCCGGCATAAGCGGCATGGACGTGCTCAGGCAAATCCGTGAATCGCGCCCTGATGTGACGTTCATTATGCTGACCGGCCAGGGCACAATCGAAGAGGCCGTTGAAGCCACCAAACTGGGCGCTTTTAACTTTCTCGAGAAACCTGTCGATCCGAAGCGTCTTCAAGTTGAAATTCGCAACTGTTTAGAGCGACGTGAAAATGAGCTGCAACTTGAAATCGCCCAGCGCCGGCTTCGCGAGGCTGGCATTCTGGGGCAATTGGTGGGCCGCTCGAAAAAGATGCAAGGTGTCATGTCCGTCATTGCTGCAGTAGCGCCTTCACGCGCGAGTGTTCTGATAACTGGTGAAAGCGGAACAGGCAAGGAACTCGCGGCCCGTACCATCCATGAGCTCAGCCCGCGAAAGAGCAAGCCTTTTGTAGCCGTCAATTGTGCTGCGATTCCCGAGACCCTGATGGAGAGTGAGATTTTCGGCCACGAAAAGGGCGCCTTCACGGGGGCTGTGGAGCGCAGGATGGGGTGTTTTGAACTCGCCGACGGCGGCACGCTGCTGCTGGATGAGATCGGCGAGATGCCTGCACAGACACAGGCCAAGCTCTTGCGGGTGCTCGAGGATTCGAAGCTTCGCCGCCTGGGCAGCAAAAACGAGATTTCGGTTGACGTTCGGGTGCTTGCTGCAACCAATAAGGTTCCTGAAGAAGCCGTTGCAAACGGTGGACTTCGGAGTGATCTTTACTTTCGCCTCAACGTCGTTCAGATTACAATGCCTCCTCTGCGAGAGCACCTGGAGGATTTAGAACCTTTAACACAAGCGCTGGTCGAAGAGCTGAATCGCAAACATCACACGCGAGTTAAAGCAGTGGACGACAGCCTGCTTGAAGCTCTCCGGCACCATTCATGGCCAGGCAACATCCGCGAACTGCGCAACACGCTGGAGCGCATGATGGTTATGAATCCAGGCGAAATCCTTCGCAACACAGACCTCCCCAGCGATTTTGGAAAAGCCACAACGGCCGCCATGAACGACAATCTTCATCTCCGTCCCGGAATGACGGTCGGGGAGGCGGAGCGGCGCCTGATCTTTGAAACGCTGTCGTTTACCGGTAATAATAAGACCCGCGCAGCAGAGATGCTGGGTATCAGTCTGAAGACTCTTCATAACAAGTTGAAGGAATATGAGGCTGAGCCTCAAAGCTAAGCTGACGGCACTGATCGGACTGCTGGTTCTGGTCGTGGTGTTGGCTATCTCTGCCCTTTATTTCTCCATTCTCACACACGAGTCACTCGCTGCTGTGGGACGCCGGGGAAGATATGTGGCTGATGAGATCTATCACCAGGCTCAGACCGTCCTCGCCCAGAGTCATTTGCCGGCGGGCATGAAACCATCGGATACCCAGGCAGTTCTCAAGTTCATTCAAACGCGCCTGGCGGAGGACCCCAACCTGAACTCGGCGATTGAGTCCGCCGTGGGGTATTCTCCCACCACTTATTACGCTGCAATAACGAATTCTAAGGGAATCATAATTGTCCACAACGACCCGACGCAAATCGGCAGTGTGTTTACTCCTGCCCCGCCTTTTGATGAGCTTTTGTCTTCGGGCTTCTTGCACCAACTGGAAGTTATCTATGGTCCGCCCAGATTGTATGAGATTGACTTGCCGATCAAAATGGGCGATCGCCCCCTCGGTGATGTCCGGGTGGGGGTCTCAACGGTGTTCGTCGCCCACCAGTTGACGCCTGAGCTGCGCAAAGCCTTGCTGCTTGCTGTCCTGGCACTCATCTTGGCGACTCTTTCCGCGAGTCTGCTCTCCTACGGCGTGCTTCGTCCTCTCAAGACTATTTCACACAGCGTTGACCGCATGGCGCGGGGCGAATACACCGAGCCTCTGAAAGTCAACCGCAAAGACGAGTGGGGCATTCTCTCCTCCAAGTTGAATCTGCTGGGAGAGCAGATTCGAGGCGAGAAGACAGCATTCACGAGGTTTAGGGAGAATCTTGACCAGCTTTTCTCCAACCTTGCCGACGGTCTTCTGCTTTTTGACAAACAGGACCAACTGGTTCTCGCTACTCCTGCCGTGGAGCGGTTCCTAGGCTCCGACCCCGCCTCCTTGCTACACCGTAGTGCCTTTGAAATCTTCAGCAAGGATTCGTCAATGGGCCGAATGATGCGCGCGGCCTTCGAAGAAAGGGAACCTGTGACCTGGGAGTCGAAGGAGAAAGACGAGGTGAATGGAAATCCTGGCATTGTGGCCAGCGTGCAGTTCGCGCAGACTGGGGGCGAACCGGTGGGTGCTCTTGTGACGATTCGGGATGCCAGCACTCGCGCCCAACTAGAAGACCAGATCGCCATAGCGACAAGGCTGGCGGCTCTGGGCCGGATCACTTCCGGGGTTGCGCACGAAGTCAGAAATCCTTTGAACGCGATGGTCTTGCAGTTGGAAATTCTCAGGGCCAAGCTCGCAGAGCACGGGACAACCGTTAAGCCTCAACTTGACACGCTTTCGTCAGAGATTCGGCGCCTCGATCGTGTTGTTAAGACGTTCCTCGACTTTACGCGGCCAGTCGAGTTGCACCTAAGCGACACCGATCTGGAGGAGGTTGTTCGAGAAGTTTTCACCCTTGCGGAACCCCAGGCGCAGCAGAATCAAGTCCGGCTGGTGATTGAGAAGGACGGCCCTGTCGCCAAGCTGAAGGTTGACCGTGACCTCATCAAGCAGGCGCTTCTCAACCTTGTGCTAAACGGGTGCCAGGCTATGTCTTCTGGAGGCGTGCTGAAAGTACGGCAAAAGAAATCAGAACGCCGCGTGGAGCTTGAAATTGCGGATCAGGGAGAGGGAATCCCACCCGAAGTGCAGCCTAAAATCTTCTCACTTTATTTCAGTACCAAGCCCGGAGGTTCTGGCGTAGGCCTGGCAATGGCCTATCGGATTATTCAGATGCATAACGGTTCCATTGACTTCTCAAGCGAGCCCCATCGCGGCACAACCTTTCGAATCACCTTGCCTGTTTGACCGTCTCTTGAGCCTTACCACGCTGTATTGAACCTGCTTGTAAGAAAGACAGGTAGCAACTACCCCTCAAAGAATATCGGGAGTAGAATAGGCTCAGAAACAGTCAAAGGGAGCGGAAGAAGGCATCCTTTCGCTGCCAGGAAGCGCATGGAAAGTGATCTCCTGCGCCTACCAAACCTAGGTTCAAGAGGAGGAGCCATGGCCCTGAAGAAGCTCCAGAAGTTTTTCGCTGGACCTGCGCCACATCTGTCGCGTGAAGACGCCATGAAGGTGTTCGCCCGTGATCAATTCCAGTGCCAGTATTGCGGACTGGACGGGCTACACCAGTTCACAAACTGGCTGATCCTCACGGTTGATCATATTCACCCGCACGCCCATGGCGGGCCACGGAGAATGGATAACCTCGTGACCTGTTGCCAACCGTGCAATGTTATTAAGGGGAAACGGCTGTTCAAATCGTTCGAAGACGCCAAAGCCTTTGTGCTGAAAAGGCGGAAAGAATGGGAGCATCTTTACACGCAGCAAGCAAAGGCAGCTGAGCGAAAGGTTGCGAGCCACCAATCCTGTTGACATCATAGGCGCTCGCATGTGTGCAAATCTGTAACGAGATGGGGGGACGCACAACCTGACGCGGCAAGAGTATCCCGGAGCGAGCCCAGTGGTCATAACAGCGAGTTCCGTGTGCCATTTCCAGGAATCGAGTTGTGGGAAGGGCTTAGTCCGCGTCCTGAAGCGCATCATGCCGCTGAGGGTTTCTAGGGGGAATGTGCAGAGCCTCCCACTCGTTTGTTGAAGTGGTAGAATAAACGTATTTTGAGCTGGAAGGCGCTAGTTTGCAGTTTCGCAATGATATTTGGCGGATGCCCTAAAAGGCAGACGGGGCCGAAGATTGTCTATGTCCCCACGCCGCCGCCGGCTGCAACCCCTTCGCAACAAACCCAGGCTGTGGTCATCCAGGCTCCAGCTCCTCCCGCTCCCGTGGTAATTGTTCCTGAGCTTCCACCTCCGGCAACCCCTGAGCCGGCGCATCGCAGCCTTGCACCTTACCGCCGCCCGGAAGTGAAAGCTCCCCGGCAGGAACCAGCCGACGTTCCTGCACTGCAATCGGGATTGAATTCCGGCCGAGCGACTGAACTGCGAAACCAGATCATCAAGCTGCAGAATGGAATTGAGGAACGAATTGTACGTCTCAGCCGGGAGTGGCTCACGCCAGCCCAGCGGGGCACTCTGGAAGGTGCTCGAGGCTTCCTTCAGCAGTCTCAGAGAGCACTTGAGGAATCAGATTTGCAGCGAGCCGACAACCTTGCCCATAAGGCTGACCTGTTAATCAGCACAATCGAACAGAACCCATGACCGCGGCGCCCCTCTGCCGCCCCCTAGCCTAGAAACGATGGCGGCAATTCGACAGACTGAAGCATTCTCAGGATTGCTCCTATTCAGGCGGCCTTATCCTGTTTTTTGACATGCAGAATTGGAAGAGTTGAAATAACGCGATACTTTTCTGCTCACACTGCGGTTTGCCTGACGAAGCGGGATCTGAAAGATATAACGCACCGGCGCCTGGCTGCCACAGACGTCAAGGTTCTTCGTGCAGTTTCCTGTCAGCCTGACTTCCGCGCTCGGAAGCGAGATTTTGATTTTTTTAGCCAGCAAACGGTTTGTTTTCAGTGGGGGCTTTCCGAAAGGCCATAATAGTGACGAATATATTTAACATTTATCTTGACATGGGT
>JAKAWN010000278.1 GCA_021827245.1 Acidobacteriota bacterium
GACACAGGCGATGACATGGTCGAGGCCAGGCTGCGTCAGCATCCCCATATTCTCCAAGTAAGGATCGGCCAATGGTGGCTTCCAATGCACGCCGTACCAGGCATCCGGGACGGCCTCCAGCATTGCGGCATTATGAAAACCGACGGGCATCTTGATCAGCGTGTAGCCCTCTGGTCGCTCCTTCACCCTCGCCACGAGCTCGGCGTAATCCTGCGGGGTGCGAGGCGGCTTAGCGAACGCGTGGGGCACGTTGTTTTCGGTGTTTCCGTAAGGGCGGACGCGGTCGCGGATCTTTCCGCCCAGCAACTGATACACCGGCAAGCCGGTCACCTTCCCGGTAAGGTCCCAAAGAGCGATTTCGATGGCGCTGACCGCCTTGCCCCAAGGCTTGAATGCTCCCATCCGGCGGATCTTTAGCATTATCCGCGCCACGTCCGTCGGGTCTTCGCCCAGAAGATAGTTTTTGTAAAAGAGCACCATGGGTTTGAGATACGGGGCAGACTCCGTCTGGCCGAATCCGGAAATGCCCTGATCCGTGACGATTCGAACCACCGGGTGGCGGCCGATGATTGCGCACTTAAGGTCGGTGATTTTGATTTTCATGCCTCGATGCGCCGGCGGGCTTTGCGGCGCCGCTTGAATCATCTGCGATTCACCGGCCAACGACGATGCAGCGGCTGCCGCCGAGATTGATCCTAGAAATCCTCTTCGCGACCATTTATCCATGAATTCCTCCTGCTAGAAAGTATCTTGGAGCAAACCGTTTTCTGTGAGCGACTTCCACGCCGCCCCGAATCCCTCACGGTTAGGTTTCCTTTTATTGTTAGCCGGGAATAACTTTTTGACGTCCCGGAGATTAAAAATGTACATCCACTTGGGTGCGGGCGAGCACTTTTTTTCTCAAGGCGGCCACACGCGCTGCTCACAACCCCTTCATGGCCCCTGAAAACTCGTCGCCGGGGCTTCCTGAAGCCATTTTTCAGACACCTCTCCGTTTCCGGCAGATATCGTAGTTGTTCTCGCGCTTCCCGGCAAAGGGTCCTCAGCCCTGCGCGCCATCTTCGGGCGTGGGGAATGTGAAGGACATCCACCCGCTTCGGCTCTTCCAAGACCCGGTAAATCAGGCGATAAACATGAGGCCTCCTGCCGTAAAGCAGGTGCCTCAGCCTGTCATTTTCGGGTGTTGCCGGGGTTCGGAGCTTTGCTCAGAGCTCGATGCTGCGGGCCGACCGCGCGGAGGCAAGGAGCGGGTACGATTATTATTTGACAGGCAACAGCAGTTTGTGACAAATTGGCGCCGGGGCCGGGGTGGGGCCGGTGGACAGCTCTTTCACACTCCCGTGAGTGGGTCTGGGACGGTCCCCGGCCCCCACAGCTAGTTTTTCAACCTCTTCTGCTCAGCAACACAGATGAACACGCATGTTTAGGAGCATCGTCTGCAGCTTCGGCGGTGCCGGGGTTTGATTCGAACCGGCCTGCTGACGGGGCCCGAACCGCCGGATTCATGTCTGGCCAGAGGCGGCTTATTTCTCGCCATGAACATCGACAGCGAGGGTGCACGGAGGATTCCCCTGCCACGCCAATCGCAAGTGCACTCCCTGATAAATCCGGGTACGATGCGCCATTCGCCTCGCGCCGGCAAGTCACAGACAAGTGTGATCTGCGATACAGCAAATTGCCCGCGCGAGGAGGATGCTTACCGGACGGCTGGTAGGAACGCGAAGTAGCTGTGAGACGATTGGTCAAGCAGCTGACGATCTTGGGCTTGGTTGCGATGGCCGTCTCAACGACGGTTACCGGTGCGATTAAGAGCCGCAATCCCGGGCAGCGGCTCAGCCACCATCAACTGTAGAAACTCTCCGGGAATGTCCTCATCGCTCACGATCACGAGTGGCTCGCCCAGTATTACCGCAACCAAGCCCAGCACATGCAGGCGGAAACCAACCGTTATATAGTGGGCGCCCGCCACTACCGCGAAAATATAGCCTGATTACTGCAATGTTGCCCAGAACAACCGGCACTGCTACAACGTTCCCCGGCATTTTCCCAAGGTGGCCGGGCACGCTAAGGTGACCCCGTCTGGACACCTCTGATAGCGTGATTTCCCACAGAAAGAGCCGAGACCACCAAGGGTTTGTGTTGTTTTTCCAGAAACGTGGGGCGGGGGAACTGAGCGCAGAAGCGCAGCCGTTTGTGAAGTCAAAGTGAACATTCTCATTCAAATGAGTCTCAAACCGCGCCTTAAGGCGTTCTTGCAATTGCATCAGTCTGCGGGCGCGCAGTCTTGAGAAGCCTTCTCATTCCTCTCCTTCGTACGATTTTCCCGAGCGGAACAATACTTGCTCCAGCATCTAACCGGGTGCTGAAAAACCCTGTGCCTGAGCCGTAGTGGCGACTTTAGGTTGCCATAACTTCAGGCTTTTCAATCGGTGTGTGGCGGCATAAAGCCGCCGCTACACGTTTTTCAGTAACCTGCTAAGGAATTGAGAGGTATTTGATGAAAACACCCGAAGCGGACGTCATTCCTATCAATACAACATCGGAGGCGGAAATAGCAGGATTTTCTCTGCCTCGTGGCAATTCATCTCAAGAGGATTTGCGCGCGCTCTTGGATACGGCAAACAGAACCATCGGAACACTGGAGAAGAGGATAGCCATGCAGGAAAGAAGCTATACCATCGCCATGCGGGAAAAGAACCGAAAGATTCGAGAGTTGGAGTTGCGCCTGCAAGGCAAGGAGTGAATGGCCCGGACCCGAGGGGGGCGGCAGACCGTGACCTTCGGCGCGACCCGCGGGACAAAAGTGGGCGTCACAGGCATCCGAGCACCTGAGGAGGGGCAAAGGGTCGCATATGGTTCCAAAGAACTGGATTCTCCTTCAAGACAAGGACAAACCCAGGCAGGAAGGCAGAGCCCCGAATCAGCCTGGGGTCAACCAACTTTGTATTTCCGAATCTCATCGGCGCCGACTTCACTGCTCATGCCGGGTTCTTCGGGCGCAGGAACTTCGCCGTCAATCATCTTTCTTTGCGGGCCACCGGTTTCCATATAGATCGCGTTGGGCATGGCCAGAAGCATGTTCAGGTTGACCAACCCGCCGCTATGGCTGGCTACCTCGACCTCGTAACCAGCAGCGATCGCGGCGATCTCCATCCACTCGCACACCCCGCCGGCACGACGATTGTCTGGCTGCACAATGTCGGCGCCTCGTCTTGCGATGAGATCGGCGAACTCGTACTTCGTGTTGAGATCCTCTCCGGTGGCGATTCGCATGTCCAGTGCCTGGGCCAGCATAGCGAATCCCTCCATATCCTGTGGCGGCAGCGGCTCCTCCAGCCAGAAACAGCCCATTTCCTGGTACACCTTTCCACGCAGCAATGCTTCCGAGCGATCGAACACCTGGTTGGCGTCCACCATCAGCCGATGGTCTTTGCCGATGGTGTCGCGCGCCAGGCGAATGCGCCGGACATCGTCGGCCAGCGAGTATTTTCCGACTTTGATTTTTACGGCCTTGTAGCCCTGTTCCATGGCGGCCGAGATTTGCCGTTTGAAATGAGAAAGGTCCTGATCGTTATCGTAGTACCAGCCGCACATTGAATAGACCGGCATGCGGTCGCGATAGGCTCCCAGCATCTTGTAGACCGGCAAACCCGCGTTCTTGCCCAAAATATCCCACAGCGCAATGTCGGTGGCCGCCAGGGCAAACTGGGCTACTCCGGTCACGCCCTGGTAGTTCATGGCCTTCCAAAGTTCAGCGCGGATGCGGCGTGGAAACGCCGGGTCCTTTCCCATGATCACGGGCTTCACTTCGTATTCGAGCATCGCCTGGACCACACGAGCGCCTTCGCCACGGTTGCCAAACCAACTGCTTGCCCATCCCGTGATACCCGCGTTGGTGTGAATTCGGAGGACGACCGAGCCCTTGTCCACGTTCAGCGTCTGGAGTGCATCATAAAAAGGCGCACCGGGAGGCGGCTTTAGCAGGTCCGTCTCAACACCGGTGATTTTCAGTTCTTTTTGCTGTTCAGCCGCAACGGACAACGCCGCCCCCATGGCGGGCAACACCGCCGCCGAACGAAGAAGTTCCCTCCTGTCCATCATTGCCTCCGTATTAATTGATAGATAAGAACTATCCGCAGAATCTCGCAGGTGATGCACGCATTGGCACTGAGAAGTTTACGATCTCGCGAGGCGAGGGGTGGCAGCACAGAGCCACGCTTCTCAGAAACTCTGCAGCTTTTTGTCCACTTCCGAATCAAGCACTGTACAGTCTGAGAAAAAGATTACGCGCTACCCGGTTGGTCCGCGGTTCTCTCTGATGTTGCTTACTCCGCCGTGGTCGGATCGATCATGCGCTTGACTTGCGCAATGCGATTGGCAGGGAAACCTCCCTGGGTCGCATGCCGTTTCACGGCGTCGGCGCTTGGTGCGATGTAGACGCAATAGAGCTTGTCGTCGGTCACGTAACTTTCAAGCCACTGAATCTCCGGGCCCATCTTGCGAAGCACCGCACAGGACTTCTGCGAAATCGCCTTCAATTCGTCCGGCGTCAACTTGCCCGCGCCAGGAATCTCGCGTTCGATCACATATTTGGGCATGGTCACTCCTTCAGCGAATTTGAGGAAGTTGTCGCGCCATCCTTCCGGACGGCAGGGTTCCGGCTGTCCTCCGCGATCATATCATTTTGACGTAACGATAGGGCCATTTGTTCATGCCGGGCTGAAGCCGTAGGCGAGGCAGTGTCCATGATATAATGGCCCTAATTACGCTTGCGCCGTCGCCGGCAGAGAAGGTCTTGCCTGGTGGCCGGCCGCGGAGAAGAGGAAACCCTTTATGGCACTGGATTTCTACGACAAAGTCTGGCACAACGGAAAGTACATTTCGTGGAACGAAGCAACTATTCATGTAGCCTCTCACGTGGTCAGCTATGCTTCCTGCCTGTTTGAGGGCATCCGCTGCTATGACACGCCGCAGGGTCCGGCAATCCTGCGCCTGGATGAACACGTCGGGCGCCTGGTGGATTCTGCCAAGATCTACCGCATGGAGACCGACTATACGCGCGACCAGCTTCGGCAGGCCATGATTGACCTGATCCGCGTGAACAGCATCAAGTCCTGCTACATCCGCCCGCTGATCTTTCGCGGGTACGGCAGCCTGGGCGTGAGTCCGCTGAAGAATCCTGTGGAGATTTACCTGCTGGCCTGGAAGTGGGGCAAGTATCTGGGCGACGAGGCGCTGAAGCAGGGCGTGGATGTCTGCGTCAGTTCCTGGAACCGCATTGCGCCCAACACGCTGCCGGCCATGGCCAAGGCCGCCGCCAATTACATGAATGCGCAACTGATCAAGATGGAAGCCATCACCAACGGTTACGTCGAGGGCATTGCGCTGGACCACGCGGGCAACATCAGCGAGGGCAGCGGCGAAAACGTTTTTGTGGTTCGCAACGGAAAGATTTACACGCCTCCGCTCGGCTCTTCGGTGCTGCCGGGCATCACGCGCTCTTCCATCATCCAGCTCGCCGAAGAAGCCGGAATCCAGGTGGTCGAGCAGGTGCTGGCGCGCGAGATTCTCTACATTGCCGATGAGGTCTTCTTTACCGGCACTGCGGCGGAGGTCACTCCCATCCGGTCCGTGGACCGCATCGTAGTAGGCAAGGGCCAGCCCGGCCCTGTCACCCGGCGGCTGCAGGAACGCTTCCTCAGCATCGTCGAAGGGCGTGAAGAGGATAAGTTCGGCTGGCTGACGTTCTGCGGGCAGGCCGTCAGCACATCGCGGTAACGAGATTGGTAGCGCACAGTCAGCACCAGGAGCAAGGGTAGCGCAGGGTCTTAAAGAAAAAGCCGCAGACTTCAAAAAGCACGAAGTCTGCGCTACCACTGTACAAACCGGATCGCGGATCAAGTCAGGTCAACCGATTTGCCACGGAAAACAGCCCCAAAAACTCCTTATGAGGCGGCGCTGGCCATGCTGGCGCGGCGTCCCTACTCGGTGGCGGAACTTCGTCGCGCGCTCGAAAAAAAGTTTCCCGCCTCCGAGGCCGTTCCTGACGTGATTGCGCGCCTCTGCCAGCTCGGCTATTTGAATGACTCCAAGTTTGCGGAAGCATACGCCTCATCGCTGGTCCGGGTGCGGGGCCTCGGGCGGCAGCGTATCCGGCGCGAACTGAAAAGCAAGCTGGTGGATTACCACGTCATCGACCGCGCCATCGAGAACGCTTTCGCGTCGGTCAGCGAACGCGAACTTTTGAAACGCACAATCGACAAGAAAATTCGCACCCTCCGCAAACCTCTCACTCGCTCCAAAGTCGCCTCCCTCTGCCAGAGCCTCGTCCGCCGCGGCTTCCGCGCGGATGATATTATGAAAGCGGTGCGCGCACGCCCGGAACTTACTTCCGTCGCAGAAAACGTAACTCTCGACGACGTGGAGGAGCCCGAGGGGAAATTATGAATGGTGAATTATGGGTTCTGAGTCATGATTTCCACATTCCCGTTGTCGAATTGAAAAATGGCAGAAGTTCCTGAAAACGGCGACAGCAGCCGGGTAGGACGCGGGCCCGCAGGAGAGGGGCAACGGGTCAAAATTCGCGAGCGGTCTTTTGCGTTTTCATTGCGCGCGATTAAGCTCTTTCAGCACCTGCAAAAGCAGAAAGATGGCACGGGTTGGGTGATCGGCAAACAGTTTCTCCGTTCGGCCTGCTCGGTGGGGGCAAACGTCGAAGAGGCGCAATCCGCCGAGAGCCGCGCTGACTTCATCCACAAGCTAGGCATTGCTCAGAAAGAAGCGCGCGAAACTCTTTACTGGCTTTGTTTGCAGGGGGGAATCACAAGTTGTCGCCACAGCAAAACTGAGCCCTCTGGTGAAAGAAACCGAGATAATAATTCGCGTTCTGGGTTCCATCATCCCGACCACGAAGTATGGACGTAAGACCGGCGACTGCGTTGGAACCCAGAACTCAGAATTCTGAACGCAGAACCAAAGTCATGAAATCAAACGAAATTCGAACCCGTTTTTTAGAGTTTTTCGAAGACCGCAGCCATCGCGTGGTGCCGTCGTCGTCGCTGGTGCCGGCGAACGATCCCACGCTGCTCTTCAGCAATGCCGGGATGAACCAATTCAAGGACGTTTTCCTCGGGCGCGAGAAGCGCGACTACACGCGCGCCTGCTCCTCGCAGAAGTGCGTGCGCGCGGGCGGCAAACACAATGACCTGGAGCAGGTGGGCCGCACCCGGCGCCATCACACCTTCTTCGAGATGCTCGGCAACTTCAGCTTTGGCGACTATTTCAAGGCCGAAGCGATTCCCTGGGCGTGGGAACTGGTGACGAACGACCTCGGCCTGCCGAAGCAGAAGCTTTACGTCACGGTCTTTCGCGATGACGACGAAGCCGAAGACCTGTGGGACAAGATCGTTCCGCGCGAGCGCATCTTCCGCTTTGGCGAGAAAGACAACTTCTGGCAGATGGGCGAGACCGGCCCCTGCGGCCCGTGCAGCGAAATCCATTACGACATGGGCCCGGAGGCCAGCGACCTCGGCCATGCCGATTGCGCGTTTCCCTGCCTCGACGATTGCGGCCGCTACGTGGAGATCTGGAACCTGGTCTTCATGCAGTTCAACCGCGACGAGCAGGGCCAGATGACACCCCTTCCCCGCCCTTCCATCGATACCGGCGCGGGGCTGGAGCGGATAGCCGCGGTGCTGCAGGGCAAAATCTCAAATTTCGATACCGACCTCTTCAAGCCGCTGATCGATGAAGCCGCTGCGCTGGCGAACGTTGAATACGGCGCGAAGCACGACAGCGACGTTTCACTGCGCATCATCGCCGACCACGCTCGCGCCTCAACGTTTCTGATTTCCGACGGCGTGCTGCCCTCGAATGAAGGGCGCGGCTACGTGCTGCGCCTGATCATGCGCCGGGCGCTCTACCACGGCCAGACGCTCGGGCTGAAAGAGCCTTTCCTTTATAAGATGTCCAGCCACGTGGTGGACATGATGAAGGATGCTTATCCCGAACTTACGGAAACAGCACGCCACGTGGCCAGGGCCATCAAAATTGAGGAAGAGCGCTATGAGGAAACGACCCGGGTGGGGCTTGAAAGGCTTGACGAAGCCAAAGTCCTGCTGAGGGACGGCTCGAAAGAACCCTTTGGCGAATGGCGAAAGAGCAAAGGGTGGCAGGGCGGCGCGGCGGCCGCGACCGAGCGCCTCGAAAACGGCAGAATTATAGGCCAGGATCTTTTTGTCCTGCACGATACCTTCGGCCTGCGCCCGGACTTCGTTCAGGACATTGTGAAGCACTACGGGCTGCAAGTTGATTTGGAAGGCTACGAAGCCGAGATGGAGAAGCAGCGCGAGCGAGCGCGGGCTTCGTGGAAAGGCGCGGAGAAGAAGGTCGCGGCTCCGGCCTACCAGGAACTGGCCGAGAAACCTCAGACGGTTTTCGACGGCTACACGCAGGTGAAATCTACTGATTGCAAAATTGTCGCGCTGGTCCAGAAAGGCCAGCAGGTCGCGGAAGCGAAGCCCGGGCAGGAGGTGGAAATCGTTCTCGACCACACGCCGTTCTACGCCGAAGCGGGCGGGCAGGTGGGCGATACCGGGCGATTCTTCGCTCCGGACGGCGAGCACGAAGTGGCGCACATCACGGACGCGTACCGGCCGGTGAGCGGCGTGACGGCTCACAAGGCCGTGGCGCGGGATACGCTGCGCGTCGGTGACGTACTCACCGCCGTGGTTGATGCCGAGCGCCGCGATGCTATCCGGCGCAACCATACGGCGACGCATCTGCTGCACGCGGCGCTGCGAACGACGCTGGGCACGCACGTGAAGCAGGCGGGATCGCTGGTGGCGCCCGACCGGCTGCGCTTCGACTTCTCGCATTACGCCGAACTCGGCGAGCAGGACCTGCTGGACATTGAAGATCTGGTGAACGCGCACATCCTGAAGAACGAAGAGGTGCGTACCGATCTGATGGACATCGACCAGGCGCTCCAGACCGGCGCCATGGCGCTCTTCGGCGAAAAGTACGGCGACCGGGTGCGGGTGCTTTCGATTGATGACGGCAACTTTTCGCGCGAGCTTTGCGGCGGCACGCACGTCAGGCGCACGGGCGATATCGGCCTGTGCAAAATTGTTTCCGAGGGCAGCGTGGCGGCGGGCACGCGGCGCATTGAG
>JAKAWN010000279.1 GCA_021827245.1 Acidobacteriota bacterium
CAAAATCCGAGTGGTGACCAGACGGTCGTACGGCTTTCGCACCTACAAGGTCATGGAAATCGCGCTCTATCACACACTTGGACGCCTCCCTGAGCCAGAATCAACCCATAGATATTGCTGAGCAGGCGGAAAAACATTTGCTCCCTGCCGTCCGTCGTAATACTGCCCCAGTTTCTCGTTCAGGAATCGCTCATTGACGGCCATCCCAGCTGACCGCGCCAAAGTAGTGAAGCGTTGTTTGTCCTCATTCTGCTCCAAAGCACCGGCAATTCGAGCCATCAACTGAGAAACATACGCGTAGTAACATGTATTGACCAGCGGCTTTGGAATCTTGATCGTCGTGGGAGCTGCCCACTCTCCCAGGCACCAACTTCCGGGCTCTTCCCGAACCACCAGTCCGCTTTCGTCCGTGCTGTCCTTTAGATACTCGATCCACCGCTTCATCCCGGAGTAGTGCTCTTCCAGAACCCGGCGGTCGCCGTAGTAGAGGTACATAAGCCACGGAATAATCACGTATGCACATCCCCACGGTGGCCCGCCGCCACCGCCGCCGAACGGCACCGTGTGCGGTATAAAACCGGTCTCGGAATTCTGGGTGTCGCGCATGTCCTTGATCCACTTCGTGTAGAACGGTGCCATGTCAAAATTGTACATTGCAGATTCGGCATCCACTTGACCGTCACCTGTGTATCCCAATCGCTCCCGGTGCGGGCAATCACTTGGTACGCCGCAGTGCATGTTGCTCAATTGGCTCCAGCGCACGTTATGCATGATCCGGTTAAAGAGGGGGTTCGAGCATTCAAACTTGCCCACCAGCTCAACGTCTGTATGTACAACCCGCCCGTCAAGGTTGACCGCCGTCATGGGTTCCGGAGCGCCACTCACGTCGACATAACGGAAGCCGTGCCAGGTAAATCGCGGCTCATAAGTCTCAAGGCCGTCTCCCTTGAGCACATAGCTGTCTGACTGTCCATAGCCTTTGCCGCCCTCCTCGATAAACCGCAGTGTGACTCGCCTTCCGCGGGGACCCCGGACCTTCAACCGTGCCCAGCCTGCAAGATTCTGCCCCAGATCAAATCGGTAGATTCCAGCCCTCGAACTCTTCACGGAAACGGGTCCAATGGTCCGGACAATCCTGTCTGGAATCGACATCTCGGCTTTCAAGGAGCCTGTCGGAGGCCGAACAGATTCCACCTGATTCCACCCCGCGTCGTCATAATCAGGGTCAAGCCATCCATTCATTTCCAGCCGGGCGTCGTAGTCCTCACCCGTGAAGATTCCGTTGTGGACGATTGGACCCGCAGTAGAGACCTTCCAGTTCTCGTCGCTGGCAACAGTCTCTACTGTCCCATCCGCCAACCGGCACTCCATCTGGAAGATCACGCGCGGCGAGTCATACCACATATAACCTTCTGCCTGCCGGTCGCGCTGGTTATACCAGCCGTTGCCCAGAATGATCCCTGCAACGTTATGTCCTTGCCCCAGGTATGAGGTAACGTCATAAGTCACGTAGAGAACTCTCGTGCGGGCATGATCGCGATAAGGATAGAGCAGGCGCCAAAGAGGCCGTTGGTCATAATTGGTCTGGTTCGGCGATAGGACCTGATCCCCCACTTTGTTTCCATTTATGTAAAGCTCGTAGAAGCCGAGGCCGCAAACATAGGCGCGGGCAGACGCTACAGGCTGTGAGAATTCAAATACCTTGCGAAACAAGGGAGCGGGGCCGGTGTACGTGTGTTCCAAGCCCGGTTCAGACATCGTGCCCACCCATTTCGCCTTCCAGTCGCTTTTCTCCAACAGCCCCATCTCCCAGAACGCGGGCTTGCTCCACGCGGATGCTCGCTCGTCCTGGTCCCACACCCGTACGCGCCAGTAGCAACCATCTCGTGATTGGAGTTCACGCCCTTCATACACAATATGGGCACAATCTTCGCTAACGACTTTGCCCGAATCCCAAAGATCCGCCGAACCCGAAAGCAATTCTTCGCGACTGCTGGCAGCCACGATCTGATGGGCCTTTTGTTTTGTCCCGCGCCGGGTGGCTTCCAGTTGCCAGCCAAGCCTTGGACGCCGCATGTCGATCCCGAGCGGATCCTTCAGATACTCAACCGTCAAATCTATTGGTACCAATTGCGCTATCTCGCGCTCTCCCTGCGATGCGCCAAGCCTGGATTCCGCTGCGACCAGCGCTGCCGTTTTGAGAAATGTTCTTCGGGACAACATTAGTTGCGGTCTCTCCTTCCGACTCGAATCATCATTTCAGACTGTCTCAGGCTTCTCGTAACCGTGCTCCACGCACTTCTAAGTATAGGGATTGTTGTACTGGCAACTAGATTACCCAACATGACTGCGAACGCCTTTCAGTTCTTAGTCAAGACTAGATCAAGGCGTGCCTGCCAATAGAACGGATTTGCACGCAGTGCTCGATCTAGGAGCAACCTGGACTGTGCGTCATGTCCCTCAAAATGTTCAGCCAGGCCAACAACGTATAGCTGACGCGAGCTTGGTTTGCGCTCCGTGCGCAGATCTGCCAGTCGAGTGATAACCTTGTTAGCTGCTTGGGTTTCCCCAAGTCGCAATTCTGATAGAGCAGCGAAAAGTCTCGGTACTCCCTTTATGGAATAGCCAGCGGTGTTCCGTTTCCGCATTCCCTCTTTCACGGCAGTATTCCACGCGTTTCGTGCAGCCTCGACGTTTCCTTCGGCTTTGTACGCTTGCCCCAGCCAATAGTACGGTTCGGATTCCTCGGGTTTGTAGAGCTTACCGATGCCAAGATTAGCCGGATAACTGACAGCCTTTGAAAAATCTTCCACGGCCAACTGAGGTCGCCCGTTCTTCAGATCCGCCATCCCCTTTCCAATAGTCGCCCAAAGATAAACTTGCCTGTTGATGATGTGCCCGGGCCTGAACTGGTGATTTGACAACAGTATGAGCGCCGCATTGTAATGCTTCTCCTGAACATACAGGCGGGCCAAACGAATGGCGATCCGGTCGTGCCGCAAGACGCGGGGAGGAGCATTTTGAAACATCCTTTTCCGCTGAATCGTATCACCCTCGGCCATGTACAAGTCATCCAGCGATGCGTATAGCCTGTATTGGTTCGGAGAAAGCCGGATGGCGGTTTCATAGTAGGCCGCAGCCTTTGTTAAATCGTGCTTCACGTGCCACTCGTATACCCCTAAGTCCCTTTCGAGAACGGAGTATCTAAATCCCTGATGCCGGGCTTCCTGCCACAGGCCAGCCGCCTTGTTATATCTGCCATGCGCGAAATAAAAATTCCCCAGAAAATACTTCGCGTGGGGATCAGCAGGGTTTCGTTCAATTGCCTCAGCCAAGACTTGAGCCTCTGAGATCCCATCCGGGAACACGTAATCGTACGGCGCCTGCGCAGCCGCCTGATAGAACCGCTTCCCTTCTATCTCGTTACCCTCATGGAGGGCATTGGCGGCAAGATAATAGTAAATGAGTGGAGAAATCCTGGATGAGGGAAAGTTTGCACGCGCTGATTTCAATACGGCATCTGACGATGGCAGATCACCTAAGCGGCGATACCATGCCGCTACCTCTAAGTAGTCATGAACGTATGGTGCATTGATTAGTTTTGCGCGGTTACGGATGGACCCGCTTCCACTTTTAGTGACGCCACTGCTGTCGGAAATTCAAGACTTCTCTGCTTGAGCATAGGGTGAAAGCGGCATGACCCTCAGCGCCTGTTTAAAGATACTGAGCAGCGAGACTGATCCGAATAAGTTGCACGATCTGAAAGGCGCGCTGGATGGATACCAGGTGTACTCTCCGGAACAGGTGGAGCAGCTTCTGTCCCTGTACTTGAAAGGCGCCGACCGGGACAAGCTTGATCCGATCCTGGACGCCTGCGTGGTGGTGTACAGGGACAGTCTTGACGAGGATGGACAGGTTGATTTCAAGGGAAAAGCCAAAGCATTTGTTCGGACTTACAGTTTCCTTGCTTCGATTCTCCCGTATACGATCGCGGAGTGGGAGGTGCTGTCGATCTTCTTAAACTTCCTGATTCCCAAGCTGCCGGCTCCGACGGAGGAAGACCTTTCGAAGGGTGTGCTGGAAGCCATCGACATGGATAGCTACCGGGCTGAAGTAAAGGCTTCGATAAAAATTGCCCTGCCCGACCAAGACGGCGAAGTTGGTCCGGTGCCCACGGAAGGTGGCGGCCATATGCCCGAGCCAAAACTGGATTTGCTTTCCAATATCATCAAAACGTTCAATGAGATGTTCGGAAACATCGACTGGAAAGACAAGGACAGAATTCAAAGAGTGATTACGGAAGAGATCCCAGCGAAAGTCGCCGCCAACAAGGCTTACCAGAACGCCATGAAGAATTCCGACAAGCAGAATTGCCGAATTGAACACGATGCCGCTTTGGAAAGTGTCATTGTGGACCTTCTAAATGATCACGCCGAACTCTACAAGCAATTCTATGAAAATCCGGCATTCAAGAAGTGGCTGGCCGATTCCAACTTTGCCGCGACATATCAGGGACAGGAAGGGACGACAGTCCTTTGATTGCACTACGCTTGAAGTGTTTACCCCGACTCGACCGCCTTGAATATCTTTGTTAGTGATACGTAAGTGTGTTTCGCTGGACCCGCTGCTCTGATGAAGCAGCCGGTGGCTAGCAGCGGCGAGCCCTTGGAAGTTCTGACGGGAGCCTTCGATTGTGCGTTAAGTCGTCCGTTAGGAGAGAGTGGGGATTTGTCCTTCTCCCAGCTTCCTTCAGGCCGTCTGTTCCACTCTACCTCGGACTCCTACGTGGACTCCCACGGTGAAGACATCATTCCTTTCAGCGTGCTCGCCCCGCAGGGTCCGGATCCAGGCGGTATCGCGGGGCCGTTGTTGTGCAACTAATAACCTTGGATTCGTCATCGTGGTTCTTGCATTTGAATTGCTGGAGGGGTATATATGGGGTCATCGTTTGCGGTGAACGCCGGCCGCGAGATGGATGCGCCACCGGCACTTGGTAACGCGGCGTGGTAACGCAAAGTTGTTTTGTAAGTCTGTGGTTTTCGATTTTAAAGAAACGAACCGCAGAGTAATGCGCTGAACGCGCACAACTCGGCGCTACCAGCTCGCACTCACATTTCACGGAGTTCCTATGGAAAGGAATCGGATTCGCAACATCGTCAGTCGGAGGGCGTTCCTAAGACGCTGTGGATACGTTGGAGCCGGCTCGGCTTTATGGCCGAAGTTGGTTGAAGCCGAGGATGGATACCAGGTCTCGGGCAGTGATCCCTCTTCAGAGAAGCCCTACGGGTCAGGTTACTTTGGCGAGTGGATAACCGATGAGTTCGGTCTGCCCGCATTCCACTATACATGTGACCAGGTTCGAGATCCCAAGGCGATCAGCCCCACGGATCCCGTTTACCGTTCTCCGACAGACCAGACTCACCAGGTTGGCAACGACCGTCTGGTAGCAGCCGTTTCGAATTATGGTTATGTGCAGGTGCGTCAGGATGAAGGGTCCCCAAAGTTCCTTAACGACTACGCGCCAGAGCGCAGCCAGTTCGGGGGCGGCATAGGCTACCTGACCGACGGGAAGGTAATCCTGAGTACGCTCTATCCGGGGGATGATCAGACCTTCGACCGCATCTTCGGGATGGGATACCTGCGCAAGAAAGTCGCCAACGATGACTACACGGCGGATCATGCGATCTTCGCGCCCTTCGGTGATGATCCGGTACTGGTGTCACAGGTGAACATCGTCAACCGGAGCAAATCGGCGGTGGAATTACGCTGGATTGAGTACTGGGGGTGCCAGGTTTATCAGTTCTCTTACCGTTCATGGCTGGAGGCTGTAAATCGGACGGGCATTACCATGCAGGGTTCCTGGGGCAAGGAGGTTGACCTGCGGCGTAAGTTTGGTGACCGGTTTGCGCACGAATTTCACCGCATTGGGGGTGACCGGGGCCTGCTCGAAACAAAGCATTTCCAGGGGCGGGCAGCAGAAGACGAGCGATTGTGGCAGACAGTTCAAGACGCCACGGCCGTCGTCTCACCTTATGATTTTAAGTCCATTCAGTCAGCAATCGGGGGAGCGAACATGGAAGATCTTAGTCCTCCGGGGACCTTCCTTGTCTCGCTGGATGGACCCGCTCAGGGTTTTGCAACCAACGGCAAAGCGTTTTTCGGACGAGGCGGCGTTGCCCATCCTGCCGGACTGGCACGGGAGCTTCCCGGAGATTTGGACACTCGAGGTCCAGAGAGTGCTTTGCTACTCGAGCGCAGGATGAATCTCGAACCCGGACAGAGCAGGACTTTGCATTTTCTCTATGGATACCTTCCCAATGGCGTCCAACTGACCTCTCTTATCCACAAGTACGAGGAGGAATCAGCCGGACTTTGGGCTCAATCCAGCAGAAAGTGGAAGAAGAGTGGGTTGCGTTTTGGGACCTCCTCCGCATCCTGGGTAGAACGGGAACTCGCGTGGAGTCACTATTACCTTCGGAGTAATCTTACTTACGATGATTTCTTTGAAGAACACATTCTCTCCCAATCGGGCGAGTATCAATACACCTGGGGATTTCAGGCCGCGGCGCGTGATCCTCTCCAGCACGCCTTGCCTTTTGTCTTCAGCGATCCAGAAATTGTGAAGTCAGTCTTGCGATACACACTGAAAGAGGTCCGGCCGAACGGATCCGTCCCCTACGGAATTGTTGGGCATGGCATGCAGATGCCAACCAGCCAGGATGATTCGAGCGATCAGCCCCTATGGCTGATTTGGCTGGCTAGCGAATACGTGCTGGCAACGCGCGACGCATCCTTTCTTGAGGAAGAGATCCCGACGAACATGGTTTGCGGGCCTACGGTCGGCAAGGAATCGATTCGCGATGTGCTGGCACGATGCTACCGGCACCTGGTAGAGGATGTCGGCACCGGCCCACACAAACTGATGCGGATGTTAATGGACGATTGGGATGATGGGTTGGTCTATCAAGCGGTTCCCCAGAAGTGGCGTGCAGAGTACATAAGAGAAGGTGAAAGTGTACCAAACTCTGCCATGGCAACATACGTATTTGAAATTTATGCGAGGCTGCTTGATTTCGTCGGCGGCGATTCAAAGCTTGCGATGAGCGCCAGGCAAAGGGCTGAAGAATACCGGCAAGCGGTACGGGCGCAATGGACTGGCCGGTGGTTTCCACGTGCATGGCTTGGTCCGCATTTAGGCTGGATCGGCACCGATAACCTGTGGCTTGAGCCACAACCATGGGCGATCATTGGAGGGGTTACGACCCCCGAACAGAGCCGGAATCTAGTCCAGGAGATCAACGATTTTCTTCGAAAGCCTTCCCCGACCGGTGCGATGCTGTGGAGTTCGACACATAAGAAGGCAGACCCAGGAGGTTCTGAAGATGTCGACCTGTCTCCCAATGGGTGGTTGATCTGGTCTTTGGCCTTAGTGGATGGGGGAATGGCTTGGGACGCATGGAAGAAGAACTCACTTGCAATGCATGCGGAAGTTTATCCTGACGTTTGGTATGGCACATGGAGCGGTCCAGATGGCTATAAGGGGCCATCATCCAAGTTTGCGGGGAAGGTCTCGTCCAGCCCCGCTGTGCAGGGCACCGGGACGAATGACTGGTCGGGCGTGGATTTTCCCGTCATGAATATGCACTCCCATGCCTGGCCGCTGTACTCGGCCGCGAAGCTGCTGGGGATAGAGTTCACCCAGAAGGGGGTTGCCATCAGGGCTGGGCTGCCTTTAGAATCCTACCGTTTCACGTCCCCCTTGCTTGGGTTTGAAAAGTCCCGGCAGGGATACGAAGGCTGGTATGCGCCCGTCGGAAGCGCCAGCGCTGGCACATGGACCGTCAGGCTACATCTCTCTCCAGAAGAAGCAAAGAGGTTCACCCGAAAACGAATCAACGGCTTGGAATCGACCTTAAGGGCAACGGCCGATGGACTGATTGAAATCGAAGGGGAAAGCAGACCAGGAGAGCCGTTGCGTTGGGCAATTCAGGCTTGACAGAACGCTAAAAGGAGTCGGTCAGGAACTGTGGGATGTGCTCATTCAGGGTATCCGTCCGGCTGATCCAGGTGGGGATTGCTGCGACATGGATGATGGATGTTGGTGGTCCCGGGCGAGATGGCGGCTGAGATCTTAAGGTGTGAAGAGGCCGCCGGCTCGAATCTCATCGAGGCATTCTTCCAGCGACAGGAGATGCATGACTTCCCACCACTGGCCGGTGTGGCGGAAGTAGGCCAAGTTGAAGCGGTCGTCACCGGCGTACTGAAGTCGGGCGAACCTTGACTCGAAGAAAGGCGAAAGGGCGTGGGGTCCCGGCGAGCAGTATTTCGAACAGAAGTAAAAGAAGGGGCCGCGCCATTTGTAGAAGAGATCGACCAGGTAGTTAAAGTCCGTCTTCTTGGGAGTCGGCTGGATAAAGCGAGGCTTTAAGGTTAAATCGATCAGCTCTTGGGCTCGGCGCTCGACTTCGTGTTGGAGGTGTGCCGGCACGGGCTTCTTGGATCGGCGAAATGCCGCGGCTGGATCGTAGACCCAAGTCCAGCCCGAAGGACGTCGGGAACGGGCCATGGAAGTTATCCCCCTTCTTTTCCGCCCACCTTGACGTGGGCAGCTTTCCATTGGTCGGGGAGCAGCTCGGCCAGTCGACTCTGCGGATGGCTGCTGATGCGCTCGAAGATATCTCCCAGGTAAGCGAAGGGATCAATGCTCAGCCTTTTGCACGTGGCGATCAGGCTGGTCAGCACGGCGGCGGTCCGGCCGCCGTTGTCGCTCCCATAGAGCGTCCAATTGCGACGGCCGACGGCGATGCCACGCAGGCTGTGCTCGGCGCCGTTGTTATCTATTTCCAGATCGTCGTCGTCCAGGTAGCGGGTCAGGGCTTTCCAGTTCGACAACGTGTAGGCGATGGCCTCGCCCTCGGGGCTCTTGGGCAGCACTTGCGGCTGTTCCCGCTCCAGGTAAGCACGGATGTCGTCCAGAATCGGCTTGGATTTCTCCTGCCGCAGCGCGCGGCGCGCCTCGCCGTTCAGCTTTCCTTCACAGGCTTCGCGCTCCACGTCATAAAGCAGGCGGATATAGGCCAGCATCATCGTCGAGCGCATCAAGTCCGAAGCTTGCGCTTCAAAAAAGCGCCTTCTCGAATGCGCCCAGCA
>JAKAWN010000280.1 GCA_021827245.1 Acidobacteriota bacterium
CATTCTGCCTGGCCTGACGGATTCAAGGTCCCAACTTGACGCGCTGGCGCGTGCAGCCTCCGAACATCAAGCCCAGTTCCTATTCGGCAACGTTCTTTTCCTGATGCCCAGCGCCATGGCCCAGTTCATGCCATTTCTCGAAAGGGAGTTTCCGCAGCTCGTGCGGCGCTACCGCAACCTTTACCGGCACTCAGCTTACCTGTCGGGAGATTACAAAGATGGCATCATCAGGTTGATGTCCGACTTGCGCGCACGCTACCACCTGGACGGCAGCCGCGAAGACCTTCCTCTGGTGCGCCGTTACGAGCAATTGGCGTTAAATCTGTAACACGCGCATCTTTTGAACGAGCGAGATTTCACCCGGTGAGCCTTATTTGATCTTGGTGGGAGTTACTCCTATCTTCGGCGGAGCAAACCACCACAACCTGCCAGCGCTGTCGTAGAATTGCAATGCCGGCTTCCCGTGAATGACGATCATCCGCCCGCGGGCATGGCCGCTCGGACCCATCAGAACAAATTCGTGGGCGGCGACAGCCGGTAGCACATGGGGCGTGGTGCTCCGCTGTGCGTACGCCTTGAATCCCGTTAAAAATGCGGTACCCGTCAAGAAGACGAGCAGTAACAGGCCAACGAGTTTCCAACGCCGGTTGGTTTGTTCAAGCGCGCTGATGCGCGAAGAGAGCCGCACGATATCAAGGTTCGGGTCTATCATGGAAACACCTCCATATTGGTTTTTTTCGAACAATCGAGGCCGCAGCCCCGACTCCCTGTTTCTCTACGGTTTCACTCATCAACCTGCGCTCAAACAAAAGTCGAACGTTCGGCTGCGTTTCAGCCCGGGATCTCATCTCCGGGGCGCAGGCGGGAATCGGGCGCGTGCTGTGTTCGATGCAAATTTCGGTTGCGAGTTGCCAGAGAGGGGCGCGCACACTGTGCCATTCCGCTCGTTTTGCTGCGTCGAGAATCGCTGAAAATGCTGTTACAATAGGCCGGGCTGGGATTCATATTTTTTCAGGAGAAAGCATGAAAGTCGCCGCCGTTCAGATGGACGTTAGGATTCTCGACAGGGAGCACAACCTTGCAAGAGTTCTTGATAATCTGGAGCGTGCGGCCCGCGAAGGCGCAAGGCTGGCTGTTTTCCCTGAGTGCGCTCTCTCCGGCTATTGCTTCAGAAGCCAGGAGGAGGCGATGCCCGCTGCCGAAAGCATTCCCGGCCCGTCCACGGAAGCGATCGCCGCGGCCGCAAATCGCCTGGGAATATCGGTAGTGGTCGGCATGATGGAACACGCACACGACAATCTTTACAACGTTGCGGCTGTCATCACTCCGGAGGGCATCCAGGGTGTGCATCGCAAGATTCACCTCCCTTACCTCGGTATCGACCGCTATGACGAGCTGGGCGATGTTCCATTCTCTGTCTTTCAGGCCGCTCAGGCGAAGATCGGCGTCAACATCTGTTTCGATTGCAGCTTTCCAGAGTCGGGCCGGGTGCTTAAGCTGAGAGGTGCACAGATTCTGGCTATCCCCACGAACTGGCCGATCGGTTCCGACACGTGGCTGCACATCCCGAAAGTGCGGGCTATTGAGAACCACATGTACGTGATCGCCGCCGACCGCGTGGGCGAGGAGCGCGGCTTCCGCTTCGCCGGGCACTCGCAGATCATCGACGTCACCGGGGACGTCCTGGTGGAAGCCGGTGAAACCGAGGAAACCATTCTTTACGCTGACGTGGAACCGGCGCACGCTGACGAGAATCGCGTGGTGCGAATCGCCGGGGAATGGGAATTCGACCGCATGGCTGCCCGCCGGCCGGAAATGTACGAACCTATCACCAGACCGAAATGAGAGGCCAGTTGCCGAATCTGCCCGGACGATCCAGGACGGCCGGGAGTTCTATACATTGAAGAAATAAAGTTCCGGCTCCTTACGGGCTTCGCGGAGCAGCGCCAGCGCCAACTCGCGCGCGTGATAGTCACCCCACATCGACGATTCGCCGCACGGCGTGTTGCGGCCATCCGGCACATAGTCCCATCCTCGCGGCCGATGGTACACGGAATGGAGGATCAGCCCCTGGTGGGATGGATTAATGGACAAATAAGGCTCAACAAGCAACGTCCCGGCTACAGTGAGTGCCGCCTGCCGGTAGCGCTTGCCGTCCTCCGCACGCTGCCTGACGCGCGCCGCGTAATTGCCAAGGCGCCAGAGCCCCTGTGCGGCAATCGAGGCCGCAGAACTGTCGACGGGCTCGAAATCGTTGAAGGGATCACTCGGTCGCGAAAGATAGTCGCCGAGTCTCACTAGGCCTGGCGCGCCCGTATCCCAGTACGGAATGCCGTCAGTGGGAGTCTGTTCAAGATAGTAATCCGCGGTTGCCTCGGCAGCGCGAAACATCATGGCCTCAATCTTCGTGCGTCCGCCCAATCCTTCAAGCTCTTCCGAAGGCAGGCTGTAGAGGAACTCCAACTGTTCCGCAAAACCCAGGATCGCCCAGGCCAGCCCGCGCGTCCAGGTCGTGAAAGGCGAGTAGCCCTGCTGCGTGCCGGGGCAACGATAGCTGCCGTCTTTGGCGTTGAAGAGCGACTCGTGTGCCACGCGCCCGCGCACGTCATAGTGGTCGCGGCCTTCTCCGTAATAGACCAAGAAGTGCGCCGTCGCTTCGGCGTGCTGAACCAAACGTTCGAGCAGAGAAACACGCCGATCGGTTTCCACGTAAAGCACATAGCCAAGCCGGTGAGCAAGGGCGAGCGAGCGGAGCGAGCGAATTGTGTCGATGAAAAGAGAATGTGCGCCATTAAAAGAATGAATGTATCCGCCGCCCTCCGCCAGGTGCGACCAGCGAGCGGCCTGAACGGCGCCACTCGTTTTCAAGGCCAGCCTGTAGTAGTCTAATTCGGGACGAGACGCCTGGATTTTGCCTTCGCAGGCAAGCCGGGCCAGATTTCCAAAGGTGCTGATGACGTTGAAGCCGTGATCGTGAACTCCCGTGTGGGTGATATAGATTTCCATCCACTCACGAGTGCCCCGGCGTCCGCAGTCCAGGAACCACAGGTCGCCGGTTGCTTCAAACTGCAGCAGCGCAGACCCGTACTGGAATCCTCGTGTCCAATCCGTCCATTGGCGCGGCTTATAAGTTCCCTGCACTGTCACCACCGGCGGGCCGATCGCAGGGTTCCAGGCCCGCTCGATTGCGCGAATTCTTGCCGCTGACAGATCAAACATCCGCTCGATCTTCGAGCGAAGTTTGCCGGGAGTAAGTTCAAAATCGATTTGGAGCATTTGAGATTACAGCCGCTACAGGCGGCGCAGATGAAAACCGCCATCCACATTAATCACTTCGCCCGTGGAAAAAGGATAGAAGTCCTGCGCGATAGCAACCACCGCACGGCCCACATCCTCCGGCTTTCCCCAGCGGGCAATGGGTATGAGACCGTCCGCAATCATGTGATCGTATTTTTCCTTCACCACCGCCGTCATGTCGGTGTCGACAATTCCAGGGCGAACCTCATAGACATTTATCCCATATTCGGCCAGGCGCACGGCAAAAAGCCGCGTGGCCATCGAAAGGCCCGCTTTGCTCACACAATAATCACCGCGATTGATGCTGGCCGCGTAAGCCGAAACCGAAGAAATGTTAATGACTTTCGGCTTTGCCCGCGCAGATGGAAGATCCGAAAGCCCTCGAATCCAGTAATTCGCCACCGCCTGAGTCAGGAAATAAGGTCCTTTCAGGTTGATGGCCATCAGCCGGTCAAAACTCTCCTCTGTGGCCTCCAGCAGATCGGCGCGCACTTGCGGGGCCGCACCAGCGTTGTTCACCAGAACATCGATCCAGCCCAGTTCGCGCTCGATGAATGCCAACAGGCGGGCCCGGTCACGATGGTTGGCGACATCCGCTTGGAGGGTTTCAAACTTCACTTTTCCCGCGGCGGGCGCTGCGTTGACGCAAAGTTTTTTGCACTCTTCCGCGGCAGAGGCGTTGGCTGCGTAATTGATCACTACTCCAAAGCCTGCTTGCGCAAGGCTGAGACAAATTCCTTTGCCAATCCCCCGCGAGCCGCCCGTCACCAGCGCTGCTGGAAACTCAGGAAACATGTCCTAAGACTATACCGGATGAAATTACCGGAGTTGCGAAAAATCTGCGGTCGGCGTCACGAAGAACATTACGGAGCATTGCCCATGGGTAGACGTAATGGAACGGTTGCAGTAGTATTCGGAAGCCTTGAATTAACGGTCGGCGTGAAATATTGTCGAAGGGCTGCCAAGCAGCTTATGGGATCAGCACAGGCTCGTGGATTTGTTGTTGCCGGTTCTCCCTGGTTCACAAAAGGAAAACAGAAATGAAAACGATGAAAGCATGTTCCGAATCTTCCGACAACGCAGGCCCAAGAGTGCGGATGTTTGTGTTTTTTGTTGCGTTGTTCTGTATAGCGGCGGGAACGGCCCAGCTTCAATCTCTTTTCGCCGCGCGACCCGAGGCTGCAAAGCCCATTTCACTCGATCCTGAAAATCCACACTATTTTCTATTCCGTGGCCACCCGACAGTCTTAATTACTTCGACAGAGCATTATGGTGCGGTCATGAACATGGATTTCGACTATCCGATATACCTCAATGAACTCCAATCGTGGGGGTTCAACCTCACGCGCCTTTTTTCAGGCGTCTACGTTGAAGATCCCACGGCGTTTCACATTGCCCGGAACACCCTTGCACCGGCTCCACTGCGTTTTATCTGTCCCTGGGCGCGAAGCACGCAGCCAGGATACGCCGGAGGCGGCAACAAGTTCGATCTGCACACGTGGGATCGGGCTTATTTCCATCGCTTGAAAGATTTCGTCGCAGAGGCTGGCAAACGAGGCATTGTTGTGGAGATGGTCCTGTTTTGCCCTTACTATAGCGACCAGCAATGGGAGTTGAGCCCCGTCAAAGCAAGCAACAACATCCAGGGCATCGGCGACCTTCCAAGGACAAAAGCTCTGACCTTGCAGAACGGCCCATTGCTCGCCGTGCAGGATGCCATGGTCCGCAAGATCGTCACTGAACTTCACAACTTTGACA
The DNA here is from genome assembly GCA_021827245.1 of Acidobacteriota bacterium. The sequence goes on from JAKAWN010000280.1 coordinate 5,056, forward strand.
ACGTCTACTATGAAGTCTGTAACGAGCCTTACTTTGGCGGCGTGACCATCGCCTGGCAGAACCATATTATTGATACGATCAAAACCACCGAGGCAGCGTTTGCGGAGAAGCATCTGATCGCCCAGAATATTTCAAACGGTTCTAAAAGGATTGAGAGTCCCAACCCTTCGGTTTCCATTTTCAACTTCCACTATTCGCAACCGCCGATGAGCGTGCGCTGGAACTATGGGCTGAATCGTGCCATCTCTGATGATGAAACAGGCTTTCGCGGCACAGGCAACGCTCCGTACCGTCGCGAAGGCTGGGATTTCATTCTGGCGGGTGGCAGTGTTTACGACAATCTTGACTATTCATTTGCTGTTGGACACGAAGACGGGACATTCAAGTTCCCCACGACGCAGCCAGGCGGTGGCGGCCACAAGCTTCAAGCTCAGCTTTCTATCCTCAAAAAGTTCGTCGAGAGTTTCGACTTCGTGCACATGCACCCGGATGACTCAAATGTGAGAGCCATAGGCTCCACGGCCAGAGTCTATGCTCTGGCTCAATCCGGAAAGGCCTACGCGGTCTATGTTGATGGCGGGGGGCCCCAAACGATTCTCCTGCTCCAAATCCCAGGTGGACATTATCGCGCCGAGTGGATCGATCCGCGCACTGGCGGAGTCCTCAAATCAGAAGATGTAAATCATGCCGGCGGTAATCTGATTCTCGCCTCTCCCTCATACGCGGATGACGTAGCCCTCAGACTCATTCGCCAGTAAAATCGGAAACCTTTGAATATGGATCAGCCCGAAGATAGCCAGTTGAAAACCTGGAAGATTCTACACAGAGATTTGTCATTGTTTCATCCAGCATCCGTTGGCTACCAACAAACAACCCCTCTATTATCATGGCATTATGAGCATACCCAGATTGGCATGAGGTCTGCTCCATCATAGGTGTGGGACAAATGGGGCGTGTGTCCCCGGCAAGACCACAGTTCAGCACAACCACGCGATCGGAGGGAACCGATGAAGAACTTGAAATTCTTCCAAACGATTTCATGTCTTGCATTGATTGCAGGTTTAGCTCAATTCGGGTGGAGTGCTGCCCACTCCATGGCGCAAACTCAGGCGAGTGCCAACTCTGTTGCCAGAGCAATCAGTCAATCAGCGGCGATGGCCTCAACCAAGGGGCAATCGGCGGAAATTAAGAATGGGACAAAGATTTCCGCTGAACTGATGTCAAATATCGATGTGCGCACAGCCAAGCAAGGAGAAAAGGTGGTGGCACGCGTTATGAAGAACGTCAAGCAGCACGGCAAGGTGGTGATCCACAAGGGAGACAGACTTGTTGGGGAAATCACAAGCGTTCAGACAGCCTGAACGGCAAGGGTGGTTCGAGCCTGGGTGTGCAATTTGACCAGTTGGTTCACGGCAATTCGCCAACACGGTTGAATACCGTTCTAACGTCAGTATTATCTGCCCACGGCAGCGGCCAGGCGGAAGGATCGGAATCCATGGGGATGCCTTGCATGCAGGTGCCCGTAGCGGTTCCCGCGGGTGGGGGCGGAGGAGGACTCCTTGGCGGAGTTGGATCTACGGTGGGTTCAACAGTTGGTTCGACCGTGGGCACAGCAGGGTCTACGCTGGGAGAAGCAGGCGGAATGGTTGGCACTGCGGCACAGAATTCGCTTGGAACTAATTCAACTCTAGGCCTTACAACGCCCGTACGCCAGATCCACATCGGATCTTCGGCCTCAGCCGAATCGTCAGCCGGAGCAAACTCGATTCTCAGCACACGCAAAGGCGATCTGCGGCTTGAGTCCGGAACCCGCATGCAATTCCGAGTTGCTGCAAATGGCAGCGCCAAAACAAAATAGCAGCGAACATGAATTCCGCAAAAGGTCAAAAGGGCCGGTCACGTCAATGACCGGCCCTTTCACTTACAATGACGTGAGAAGAGGTTCCAAGCCGGCGAGGCTACCTTGCCATCCATCCTCCGTCCACTGTTAAAATGGAGCCATTTACATAGTCGGACGCCGAGGAGGCAAGGAACACTGCCATGCCTTGCAGGTCTTCGGGCCTTCCCCACCTGCCGGCAGGAATTCGCTCGAGGATGGCCCTGTTGCGTACGGGATCATTTCTCAGTGCAACCGTGTTGTCTGTACTGATATACCCGGGAGCAATTGCGTTGACCTGCACTCCCTTGCCAGCCCATTCATTGGCCAGAGCTTTGGCCAGTTGGCCTATGCCCCCTTTGCTTGCTGCATAGCCCGGAACCAGAATCCCGCCCTGAAAAGTCAGCAGCGAGGCGATGAAGATGATCTTCCCCTTGCCTCTGGCTACCATCCCCTTGCCAATTTCTCGAGTCAGAATGAACTGTGAGTTCAGGTTGACTTCCATCAGCGTGTCCCAGTATTCATCGGGATATTCAGTGGCGCGTTTGCGGAGGATTGTCCCGGCATTGTTGACGAGAACATCGATGACAGGGAAATCTCTTGCCAGCCGTTCGATCAGCAGGTGCACACTCTTACGGTCTGAGAAATCGCAGGCATAGCCTTTGAACGTACGTTTCCGCGCGAGGACTTCCTTCTCGACCTCGCTGCCAGAGGATTCCATTGAGCGGCTGACGCCCACAATGTCAGCCCCGGCTTCTGCAAGTCCGAGGGCAATCGCTTGGCCAATGCCCCGCCGGCATCCGGTGATCAGCGCGATTTTTCCATCTAGTTTGAATTGGTCAAGAATGGTCATTTTTAGTTGTTCGAAATCTCCACATTATATATTGCGCACCCTATTAACGCTCGAAGCGAACGCCCTCCGGGGCAGTTGACCGCGAGAACATAAGAGAGTCTCACGAGGCAAACGACAAGATCGAGCCTCGCGCATCAGTATAAATACAATTCCAACTGAATGAAATCACACTTGCCCTCGACCCTGCCAAGTGTGATTCGTCCGCCGACGATCGGATCATGTGCGGTGTCTGCAAACGTGCCATACGATCGACGGGCCCACTGGGTTACACACAGCTCTTCCTGGGAGGCTGGAATCCTGGCTCCAGAAGAAGTGGCACGTCTTCTGATAAAGCCTTGGGAGCCTTTCAGGGACACCAGGGCGACAGCGAAAAGACCGGTGTTCAGGTCGGTGAACTGCTCACCCTGCGGTGGATGGCAGTGGATTTAAAAAATTGCATGCTCAGAGTCAAACAGTCGGTTTGCGAGGGCCGAATTCGGAGTCCCAAATCTGAAGGGGGCCTCGAATAATCCCGGTCGGGCCTGTCACGCGCGGTACGCTCAGGAGTCCCCGGTGGCGTCGTGCGGAATTGGACCTGAAGATCCTGTTTTTCCAAATCCACACGCCGGAACTTCCAGCTGCCACAACCTGCTGGGACAGTTCCTTGGTTTGCAGCCATGCTCCCAATCCTGCCACATCCGCCCTTGGCCCATGGGGCGACCTCGGCGTTCCTGCGTGGATCGCCAAGAGTCTGTCGGAGATAGATTCCATCTGAGGAGAGGCCGCATCTTTTCCGGCGAGGATGTTTCTTTTTTGTTGACAGTTGCGGCCGGGCTCGTAATATCGGCGCATGGGCAAACGATTTCGCAACTGCAATTTGGACCAGATGCTTTTGTTGGCGCCCTCGCTGCACGATTGGCTGCCCGAGGGCCACTTGGCGCGGTTGGTGGCAGATGTAGTGGAGGCGCTGGACCTGTCGGCGATTTACGCCGGCTACGAAGAGGGCGACGGGCGAGGGCTGGCGGCGTACGATCCGCGCATGATGGTGCGGCTGCTGATTTACGGCTACTGCCGAGGGGTGGCGAGTTCGCGGCGGATCGAGCGAGCGACTTACGAGGACGTAGCCTTCCGATACCTGGCGGTGGACGAGCATCCCGATCATGACACCATCGCAGATTTTCGCAAAGAGCATCTAAGCAAGCTTTCACACTGTTCGTCCAAGTCTTGCGGCTGTGCAGCAAGCGGGGCTGGTGAGGATGGGGCAGGCTGTCCCAGAGTGTAACGCGCCACGATCTTTTCCGTCGTTTTTCTCACGCTATTTTCCGGCCGATTTCTCAGGCTCTTGCCCAGCTTGCATAGTGCGCCCTGTCCCCTGCGCG
>JAKAWN010000281.1 GCA_021827245.1 Acidobacteriota bacterium
GGCAGCACGGCCCGATACTGCCGCGTCGAGACTCCACGCAGCAGAATTTCCAGCATGCGGCTGCCCAATTCCTCCCCCCTCCGCATCGCTTCGTAAGCGGGAATCGGAACCTCGCCCTCTTTCCCCGGGCCCTTCTTTCGCAATCGCGGCCGCTGGACCCGCAGCTTCCTCTCTTTCAAACAGACCGTGCCCGTCTCTCGCCCATGCCAGCCGATGCTTCCACCCTTCTTTCCGGGATGCGGAGGGCCCGCGATCCGCTCTGCCGACAGCCGCAGCACGGCCTCGATCTGCGCCCGCCCCAACACGTCGATCAGCTCATCGATCGCCATCCGCGACTGCTCGATCAACTCCACCATCGGCAACAGAACCTGTCCGTTCCTGGCCAGGTATCTTCCCAACTCTTCGCTGCTCTCCTTACTCACAATGTGATATCGTTTCTCCACGACGGTTCTCCTCTTTTTGAGATTTTTCCAACCCGATTCTATCCGAACCGGGTCAGAGAACCGTCGCTCAACCTCCAACGAAAACCGGGACACCTTCAAAGATAGACGCCCTGAACAGATCAATCCAGTTTTTCAAGAAGCAGAAACGCCAAAGAGTGCCGTTCCCTGGAACGGCAACGCACAATTAGCCGACTACCCGGAATGGGGGCAGGGCTGCGTCAAAGTCCCAGAAGTTTAACATTTCAAAGTGCTGGTATTTAGCACTGGCATTTTCCCTTGAAACTTGGTAAATTCCGTGCATGGACCGGAGGCAGAACCCTGCTGCCGCGGGGCCGATTCGGGTGCGTCTGGTGCGCGCGGAAGAACGCGCGCGCTGGCGCGAGTTGATGGACGCCCACCACTATCTAGGATTCCGGCCCATGGTGGGCGAATCGCTGTGGTACGTGGCCACCAGGGGGGAGCAGTGGGTCGCGCTGCTGGCCTGGGCGGCGGCGGCTCTGAAGTGCGGCGTGCGTGATGGCTGGATCGGCTGGACGCCCGCCGTGAAATTCCGTCGCCTGCATCTGGTCGCCAACAACGTGCGTTTTCTGATTCTCCCTGCCGGGCATCGTCCGAACCTCGCCTCGCAAGTTTTGGCTCGCAATCTCCAGCGTCTGAGCGCGGACTGGGAACGTTACTACGGCCATCCCATCCTGCTGGTGGAAACCTTCGTGGACGCGGCGCGTTTTCGCGGCACCTGTTATGGCGCCGCCGGTTGGCAGGGGCTGGGGGTGACGCGAGGCTTCGGCAAGCACGGCCCCGGTTATGTGGCGCACGGCCGACCGAAGTTGGTATGGGTTCGCCCGCTCCGTCCCCGAGCGCGCGAGAGTTTGACAGCGGCTTTCTCGCCCGCCGCCCACTTCACCCGAAAGGAGACTTTTCCTATGCTCGACGTGAACCGCCTGCCCTTGGAAGGCGAAGGCGGATTGATCGAAATGTTGCGCACCGTCGTGGACCCGCGCAAGCCGCGCGGGGTGCGCCATCCGGTGGTCACCGTGGTGGCCATTGCGGTGTGCGCGGCGCTGGGCGGAGCGCGCGGCTTCAACGCCGTGGCCGAGTGGGCCAAAGACTTGAGCCGCGACACGCTCCGACGCCTGGGCTCGAAGCGGTGGACGCCGCCGTCGGAACCCACCATCCGGCGCGTCCTGCAAAAGCTCGACGCCGAGCCTCTGGATGCGGCCATCGGGCAGTGGCTGCTCCGTCAGCCCGGCGTGAAGGGCCAAGCCCTGAGCGTCGATGGCAAGACCTTGCGCGGCGCTCATGACGCCGGCCAGTCCCCGCCCCATCTGCTCAGCGCCATCTTGCACCAGGAAGGCGTCGTCGTGGCACAACGGGCGGTGGGCGAGAAAACTAACGAAATCCCCGGGGTGCCGCACCTGCTCGCGCCGCTGCCGCTGGAAGGCGCCGTGGTCACACTCGATGCCCTGCACACTCAACACGACACCGCTCGCTATATCGTGGAGAAGAAAAAGGCCGACTACCTGTTCGTCGCCAAGGACAATCAGCCGACCCTCAAGCAAGACATCGCCGACCTGCACTTGGAAGCGTTCCCCCCCCTCAGCACGAAACCCTCGATAAGGGCCACGGTCGCTTGGAGGTTCGGCGCATTTGGACCAGCAGCGAACTGAACGGCTACCTGGATTTTCCCTATGTGGCCCAAGTCTTCGTTATCCGACGCGAGACGCTGAATTTGGTGACGGGCGAATTTCGCGCGGAAATGGTTTACGGCCTCACCAGCTTAAGCCGTGGAAAAGCCGGACCGGCACGCTTGCTCGCGCTCAACCGCACTCACTGGGGAATTGAGAATGGACTACATTGGATTCGCGATTGGGCCTTCGATGAAGACCGCTGCCGCATCCGCCGTGGCCAGGGAGCCCACGTCATGGCCTCGCTGCGCAATCTGGCGATCAGTCTGTTGCGTCTGGGCGGAGCTTCTCAGATCGCCCCCGCGCTGCGCGCCTGCGCTCGCAACCGGCTCCGCCCCTTGCGCCTGATCGGTCTCCAGATGGCCTGATCTTGGGCCCTCCGCCCTCGAACCGAACGCGCACCTCCGCTCGCCGTAGGACTTCTCTCACCGCCGCTGCCGCCGCTCCTCACTTCCCGCTGCTCGCACGCCTCACAACCGCTGCCCAGGACGCTTCCGGCACCCTTCGCCCCCCTTTTTCATCTCTCCCGCACATCACCCAACCTGACTTTGACGGAACCGTGGGAATCGGGTGGCGACTCAGTTCGTTTCGTATTTTGTGGCAAGGCCATCTTGGCCGTGTGTTTTGAGCGCAGCACGGGCGAGGACGCCCGTGCCACGAATCAAATTGGGTCACTACCCGGAATCGACATCCTTTGCTGGGGAGCGGACGCTTGCCCTGGACTTGTCTTTAATGGTCAGAGTACGCTTAAATACGAATATCGACGAGACATTCCGTTTATGAGCATGCCCACGATTTTCGCCCTCCTGGGAGGCCTGCTGGTGGTGGCCTTCGCGGCGAACCGACTCTTCTATCACACCCGCATTCCTGACGTCATTATTCTCATGGCGCTTGGTGTCGTCCTGGGCCCGGTTTTGCACGTGGTCGCCCCCTCCGAATTCCGCCCGATTAGCGGTTTTTTCGGCAACCTGGCACTGGTCCTCATTCTGTTCGAAGGGGGATTGGAACTCGACATACGGGATGCCGTCACGCATTTCCCGGCCGGGCTGCTTCTTTCCATCCTGACCTATACCCTTACACTGGCGGCAGTGGCACTGGTCGTGCGTTTCAGTTTGCACGCATCCTTCGAGGATGCGATCCTGGCGGGCGCCGTGCTGGGTTGCACCAGCAGCTCGGTGGTTCTGCCCATCCTGCAACAGCTTGAGGCCAGCAAGGCCGCCCGCACCGTCATGATGCTGGACGCGTCCTTGAACGATGTCCTTGCCGTCGTCACCGTTGGCGCGCTGCTCAAGCTTCATTTGGCCAGCAGCGGGGTGGCGCTTCATGTCGCGGGCGTTTTCGTGACGGAGCTTGGGCTCTCTGTGATTTTTGCAATCGTCGTTGCGCTTGTCTGGGGCCTGCTACTTTCCCGAGTGGCAGAAGGGGGGTTCCGGCAGGTGCTGACATTTGCCGTCGTGCTTCTCTTGTATGCGGGGGCGGAGCGCGCCTACGCCAATGGCCTGGTAGCCGTACTGGCCTTTGGACTCTGTCTGGCCAATATCCGCAGGCTTAAGCCATATCGAGCCGCCCTGCCGATGAGATCTGTCGCTGAGCCGGAAGCTTATTCTGAGACTCTTCACTTTCATTCAGAGCTTGCCTTCCTCATTCGATCATTCTTTTTCGTCCTCATGGGCGTGGTCGTAAAGCTTCAGGGCCTTGAGAAATACAAGTGGGCAGTTGTGGGCATCCTGGCTGCCATTTTTGTCGCCCGATGGCTGGCCGTGCTGGCCAGCCGATGGACCTGGCGAGTGGCTCTTCCGGCCGAACGCGAATTGCCGGTTTGGCTCCTGCCTCGAGGGCTCATTACGGTCGTGCTGGCCCTCCAGATTATCGAAAGCCGCGGCCAGTACCTTTCTTATCTGATCCAGATCTCCTTTGTCGTGATTCTGGTTACCAACCTGCTTGCCGTTGTTGCTAGCGTTCGTGCCGAGAGGATTGCGGCAGCGGGTGACGCCGCAGGGGGTAGTATTCCGCAGCCTCTTGAGAGCGAGAAGTCTCAGTGACGGCCACAAAGTGCGCAGACCCCCAGCCGGCCTCTGCTTTCCATCCCTCAGCTCCGGTCTTGGTAGTAATTCAATTTGATTGTGGCACGGGCGTCCTCGCCCGTGCTGCGGTCAAAACACACGGCCAAGATGGTCGTGCCACAGAATAGGAAATGAACTGAGTCACCACCCCGGCCTTGCCTTTCTTGACAACAGCGCCGCTTTCCCCAAGAATGACCCTTTATTGTTTGCTATGGACGCGAGTTCAGGGAGCCTTGGGTTCTCAAGACTGAAAACGAGAAAGGTGTAAGCATGCGTTGGAGCCAGGTTTTTATCCCGACGCTCCGGGAAGTCCCGGCGGAGGCCGAAGCGCCCAGCCATCAGCTTTTGCTGCGCTCGGGTTACGTTCGGCAGGTTGCGGCGGGGGTGTACGCCTACTTATTCTTGGCGCAGAGATCATTTCTCAAGATTACGCAGATTATTCGCGAGGAAATGAATCGAATCGGGGCGCAGGAATTTTATCTGCCGGCGCTGAATCCGGCTGAACTTTGGAGGGAATCCGGCCGATATGATTTATTTGGCGACACGATGTTCAAGTTCCGGGACCGCAACCAGCACGATATGTGCCTGGGGGTAACCCATGAAGAGGAGATGACGAACATCGCGCGGGGGGAAATACGGTCCTACAAACAGCTCCCGCAGATCTGGTATCAAATTCAGGAAAAGTTCCGGGATGAGCCGAGGCCCAAATCGGGCCTGCTTCGGCTGCGGCAGTTCACGATGAAGGATTCCTACTCATTCGACCTTGACGATGCGGGACTGAATGGCAGCTATCAGAAGCATTACGACGCCTACCGGCGCATCTTCGACCGCTGCGGGCTGAAGTACGTGATTGCGGAAGCCTATTCCGGAGCGATGGGTGGAACCGTCTCGCACGAGTTCATGGTGCCCACCAATTCTGGTGAAGACTACGTGGCCATTTGCGAATGCGGCTACGCGGCCAACCTGGAGAAGGCGACGTCAGCAGTTGCGCCGGTTGAGGATTTGCCGGGTGATGCCGCTCCTGAGCCCTTTCCGACTCCCGGACAGAAAACCATCGATGACCTGGTGAAGTTCACGGGCGGGCCTGCCTCGCGGATGATCAAGACGCTGGTTTACATTGTTGAGAGCAAGCCGGTCATTATTCTTCTGCGCGGCGACCACGCTTTGAGTGAGACGAAGCTCGCCTCCGTGCTGCAATCCACCGTGTTCCGCCCGGCCACGGCCACGGAAGCTTTCACCGTGCACCACGCCCAGCTCGGCTCACTTGGTCCGGTTGGAATCAAGGGCGTACGGCTGCTGGCCGACCGGGCGCTCGAAGGGCGCAGGAACCTTATTACCGGAGCCAACCAGGATGACACCCATCTTCGCAATGTCACTCCGGGACGCGACTTTTCTGCGGAATATGCTGACCTTCGAGTGGTCCAGTCGGGTGATTTATGTCCCCGGTGTGGGAAGACGCTTCGAGTTTCTGTGGCTGTCGAGCTGGGCCACGTCTTCAAGCTGGGACGCCGGTACTCTGAGGCCATGCACGCTACGGTGCTAGATCCCGACGGCAAGGAAGTGCCTCTGACGATGGGTTCTTATGGCATCGGCGTGGAACGCATCCTGACGGCGGCCGTCGAGCAGAATCACGACGCCGACGGCATGTTCCTGCCGCTGGCCATTGCTCCCTTCGAGGTCATTCTGACAGCCGCCAATATGGATGACTCGGGCGTCAGGACTAGTGCTGAAAGTCTCTATGAACAATTAGAGGAGCTGGGCATAGAAGTGCTGTTTGATGATCGCGAGGAACGTCCGGGAGTCAAGTTCAAGGATGCGGACCTGATTGGAGTGCCTTACCGCGTTACTCTCGGCAAGAAAAAGTTTGCGCAAGGCCTGGGGGAAATTTACGACCGCTCGACAAAGCAGGTCCACGATGTTAACCTTGACAGGTTGGCCGTGGCGATGCGAGATCGCTTAAAAAGTCAGGTTCAAGCACGCACGCGACGGTAACGGAGACGATGTCACTCAGCGGCTCGGGGGAGGGTGAGTGAAAGCGCTCCTCTCCCTGGCATTACTTGGTGTGGCGCTTTCGTGCGCCTTCGAGATTGTACCGGTGTATCTTGAGAACTACGAGCTTCAGGACTACCTGAACCAGATGGCTGTCAAGGCCAGCGTTCATTAAATGCGGGAGAACCCTGAGGCTCTGCAGAACTAAATTTGCGCGAAAACCGAGTCCCTGGGGCCGCCTGTGGAGCGTCAAAACATCAAAGTTTCGATCGACCAGACCGTTCAGATTAATGTCAACTATTCGGTTTGCGCCGATCTGAAAATCTACATGCTTCTTCCTCATTTCGACCCCTCGGCAAAGAACAGTAACATCTGATCCGTGCGCTCCCGACCGAAGACGCCAACCCGGAAGGTCTCGCGGCCAAAATCAAGAGGCCGGCGTTTCCGTATTCAAAAACTGACCCAGTGGCAAAAGCTGGCGCTCGCCGCCGGGATATTGTCTTTTCTGCTGATCGTTCTGGGTAATGTTTACCTCTATGTACATTTCTCCCGGATGATTGATGCGCGGCTCAGCGGAAACGTTTTTGAACATGCCTCCCTGGTGTATGCCGCTCCCACTCCGGTCCATATCGGTGAGCGAGGCACCGCAGAAGAGTTCGCGGCCAAACTCCAACGAGCCGGATACACAGGGGGACATTATGATTCGCGTTTTGGCACCTTCCGTGTAGAGAAGAACCGCCTGGTCATCAGGCCGGGGCCGGAATCGTTCTTCCGTGGGCCGGTCATTCAGGAGGGGCCGGCGAGGCTCACCTTCAGCGGCGGACATCTTGCCGCAATTACCGGCCTTCAACATGGCGGGTCGCTTGAAAATTACTGGCTTGAGCCCCAAGTGATCACCACACTGTTTGGCAGGTCGCGAGCCAAGCGCCGGGTGGTGAAATATCAGCAGCTTCCCAAAGACCTGATCAATGCCGTGGTTGCTGCTGAGGATCACACGTTTTTTTCAAACTACGGAATCAACCCGTTTCGTATTCTTGCCGCTGCGCTTGCCGATTTGCGTGCTGGAAAGGCTGTGCAAGGCGGGAGCACACTCACCATGCAGTTGGCGCGGAATTTCTTCCTGACGCCGCAGCGGACGATTCGCAGGAAGTGTGAAGAAATCTATATTGCTCTGCTTCTTGAGCAGAGATTGAGCAAACAACGGATTTTCGACCTTTACGCTAATGAAATCTACCTGGGACAGAGCGGCAGCTTCTCGGTTTACGGGTTCGGGGAGGCGGCAAACGCCTACTTCAACAGGAATGTTTCTTCTTTGACCCTGCCGGAGGCTGCGTTGCTGGCCGGGATCATCCGCGGTCCCAACTATTATTCGCCCTACAGGCACCCGCATCGCGCGACGCAGCGCCGCAATCATGTCCTGGACGAGATGGCCGAGCTGCACTTTATTAGCCGTACGCAGGCCAGAGCAGCGTCCCTGGCTCCGCTGGGGCTTGCGCCGGAGAATGTGGGCGGCAGCCAGGCGCCCTATTTTGTGGACATGGTCCAAGACGAACTGCTGTCACATTTTTCCGAACAACAGTTGCTCTCGCAAAGCTACAGAATCTATACGACGCTTGATCCTGATGTGCAGCGCGCGGCATCTGAGGCTGTCAGCGTGGGCATGGCTGAGGTCGACAAACGAATTGCTTCGATGCGCCACCATCCGAAGCAGGCAGCTTCGGGATCCAAGGAGCCTCAAGCTGCGCTGGTGGTTCTTGATCCGCACACCGGCAACATCCTGGCGCTTGTCGGTGGACGCAACTACGCCAACAGCCAGTTGAACCATGCCCTGGCGAGACGGCAGCCGGGCTCTTCTTTCAAGCCATTCGTCTATGCCGCGGCCCTGAATTCTGCGATCGATGGTTCCCAGCCGCTGATTACTCCTGCGACCACACTGATGGATGAACCCACCACCTTCCAGTTCGGCGACCAGGTTTATGAGCCCAGGAACTACGAAGGTGAGTACATGGGCCTGGTCACGGTTCGCGAGGCGCTGGCACATTCACTCAACGTCGCGACGGTGCGTTTGGCGCAAATGGTGGGATATGAAAAGATCAGGAACCTGGCGATAGCCGCTGGAATCAACAAGGACATCCAAGCGACCCCGGCCCTCGCCCTGGGAGCGTACGTGGCGACGCCGCTGGAGATGGCTGGCTCCTATACAGTTTTTTCCAACTCCGGCACGTATGAGCAGCCGCGGTCCGTTCTGTTGGTCAACAATGCCTCCGGCCAGCCGATCTATCGCGTTCCACAAGTCTCCCGGCAGGTACTGGACCCCCGCATCAGCTTTTTGATGGTAAGCTTAATGGAGAGCGTTATTAACGAAGGCACCGGAGAGGGAGCTAGAGCACGGGGATTCACGCTGCCGGCTGCGGGGAAGACTGGAACGTCTCATGACGGCTGGTTTGCGGGATTCACATCGAACCTGCTGGCCGTTGTCTGGGTAGGTTATGACAATGACCGGGAGCTGAACCTGGCCGGCGCATCGTCAGCGTTGCCCGTCTGGACGGCGTTCATGAAACGCGCTACTGAACTTCCGGATTACGATGACGTCCAGCCATTTACTGAACCGTCGGGAATTGTAAGTGTTCCCGTAAACGCTCAGGGCCAACTGGTGGCGGAGAATTCTCCGGGAATGGTTCGCGACGAATTCTTCATTCAGGGAACGGAGCCCCATTCTGAAAATCCGGTTGCCAGGGTGGGTGGGATTCTGAGCCGGATTTTCCACCCCGAAGGCACATCGGCCGCTCAAGCTGCGCCAGTCACAACAGCAGCCCCAACGTTGATAACACAGCCAGAACGGCCACAGAGTCTGCAAGCTTCGCAAGCAAACAAATCGGCTGGAACCCCTTCTCATAAACAGAAGAAGGGAGGGCTTCTGCATAGGTTCCTCTCCATTTTCAAAGGTGGGGAGATCGGAA
>JAKAWN010000282.1 GCA_021827245.1 Acidobacteriota bacterium
ATTCGGCAGATTACGGAAAACAACTCCACAAAAGAAGTTTCAATGAAAGCCACGCTGCTTTCCGACAACAACGGGCCAATCTGGCAGGTGGGCGACGAGATCATCACCGGCATGCCGACCGACCATTACGTTTTCCCTTCCCTGCCGCCGGATCTTTACAGCAAGCCCACGCTGGTGTGGCTTGTCGATAACCGGTACGCGGGCGAGCAGCGGATCGAGGCGGACTACATAACCAATTCGGTGAACTGGACCGCCGATTACGTTCTCACCTTGCCGGCTGAAGCCTCGGTGGCGGAACTGAGCTCGTGGGTGACCATTACCAACAGCAGCGGCATCGGCTTCGACAATACTCAACTTCAATTGGTGGCAGGACAGGTGCAACTGCCGGGGACAGCCCCGCGGCCAATGTTCCGGGCACAGGCCATGGTCGCTGGGGGAGTAGCAGCTCCGGGAATCGCGCAGGAGCCGCTTTCTGAATATCACCTGTACACCATCGAGCGACGCGTCACGCTGCCGAACGAGAGCAGTAAACAGATCGCCTTCCTGCACGCCAGCGGCATCAAGGTGCAAAAGACTTACGACATCAACGGACAGCAGTTCTATTACTACAGCCCATTCCAGGGTGGGCGGCCTTGCAACCAGCCCGTCCAGGCTCATCTCAAATTCAAGAATTCTAAAGACAATTCGCTTGGCGTACCTTTGCCTGCAGGCACCGTGCGGGTTTACGAGGCCGACTCAAAGGGCCAGTTGCAACTTGTGGGCGCGGAAAACATTGACCATACGCCAAAAGATGAAACGCTGAATCTCTACATCGGAAACGCCTTCGACGTAACTGCGGAACGGAAGCAGACGGATTTTGAAACGCTGGGCAAGGACGTCTATGAATCTGCCTTCCAGGTCACAATTCGCAACCACAAGAAGCAGCCCATCACCGTGGAAGTCAACGAACCGATGGGCGGCGAATGGACCGTGCTGCAATCCAATTTCAAGTATGAGAAGACTTCGGCCTTTTCAATCAGATTTACAGTGCCGGTTCCCGCGGAAGGCCAATCGGTTCTCACCTATCGCGTGCGAACACACCGGTAAGACATTGGGTGAGCGACATTGCGCAAGGCTGCGGAAGACGGAAAACAGAGTCCAGGAGACGCCAGGATGCGGGTTCGAATTGCGAGAATTGCCGATGCCGACAACATTGCCGTTCTCTGCGGGCAGTTGGGCTATCCATCTTCTGCCGCCAGCGTGCGGCGGCGCCTCCGCAGCCTGGCTGGAAACCGCGACCATGCCGTCTGGGTAGCGGAACTCGAAGGCGGTGCCGTGGTCGGCTGGATTCATGTCTTCGTCAAACAATTGCTTGAGAGCAACCGCGAAGCGGAGATCGGAGGTCTGGCCGTCGACGAAGCATTCCGTGGCCAGGGAGCGGGAAAAGCCCTCGTCGAACGCGCCGAACGCTGGGCCAGGGCGAAACGCCTGAAGTCCGTCTACTTACGTTCGAACATCGTGCGCAAAGGCGCCCATCGCTTTTATCGGAGGCTGGGTTACGAGGTGATCAAGACGCAGCACGCTTTTCGCAAAATCGTCCGGTAAACCGTGATGCCGCACCTTGGCAGAGACGCCGCGGCGAGGCGTCTCTACATTACAGAATCAGCATGCAGTCGCCGTAGCTGTAAAACCGGTAACGCTCTCGAATGGCGTGCTGATAGGCATTGAGGATCAATTCGCGGCCGGCAAAAGCCGAAACCAGCATCAGCAGCGTCGATTTCGGAAGATGGAAATTGGTGAGCAGGCCGCGAATCACCTGAAAGCGAAATCCCGGCAGAATAAACAAATCGGTCTCTCCGCGGGCGGGGACAATCTTCCCTCCGTTCGCGAGCGCCACGGATTCAAGGGTTCGGACGCTGGTGGTGCCGACGGCGATGACGCGGCGGCCCTCCTGGAGAGCCTTGTTGATCGCCGCTGAGGTATCTTCGGAAATCTCGAATTGCTCAAAGTCCATTCTATGGTCTTCGACACGCTCGGTCTGGACCGGCCGGAACGTCCCGGGCCCCACGTGCAGGGTGATTTCACAGGTTTCGACTTTCCGCTCCTGCAAAGCATCAAAGACGCGCTGGGTAAAGTGAAAGCCAGCCGTGGGCGCTGCGACGGCGCCGCGCACCTTGGCATAAACCGTTTGGTATGTTTCACGGTCCGTCGGATCGTCGGGGCGGGCCACATAGGGAGGCAGCGGAACGTGTCCCAGGCGGTCAATCGCGGCTTGGACATTGCCTTCGCGCGCCCGAAGAAGGACCTTGCGCATACCCAATTCACCCCGCCCCAGGACTTCCGCCTCAAGTTCACCGTCGCCAAAAACCAGCACCTCGCCGGTGCGAATCTTACGCCCAGGATGCACCAGCCCGTGCCACACGTCACCCGATTCGTTGCGGGTAAGCAGCAGTTCGACCTCGGCGGTCAGATATTCACGCGCGGCGGGGTTGTGCTTGCCGATTGGCTGCGACCTGGTCCCTCGTCGCCGCCCAAGCAGGCGCGCGGGAAATACTCTGGTATTGTTCAAAACCAGCAGGTCGCCCGGAACAAGGATCTCAGGAAGCGCACGAAATGTTGAATCGGCAAGCGACTTTGCGGTTCGATCCAGAACCAGCATTCGCGAGGCGTCGCGCTCGCTCAAGGGCCGCTGAGCAATCATTCCCTTCGGCAGTTCGTAATCAAATTCTTCAAGTCGCATTCAGAAGTCATTTTACGCTAAACCCAAGGGCGGTTTTTCAGGACTGGGCACGCCGCCCGGCCCCGCCGCACATGGTGTGGTAAAGTCAGTTCATGCCTTCCGCAACTGTAACTGTGTCCGTACGCGGCATTGAAAGAATTCTCTCCGGGCATCCTTGGATTTATCGAAGCGATGTCTCAGCGCCGCCAGATGTCGAGCCGGGAGCCATTGTGAGCGTCCAAGACCCGCGCAAGCGGTTTTTCGGGCAGGCCCTTTACAGCAGCAGTTCGCAAATCACCCTGCGTCTCCTGACCCGCGAAAAGCGCCCGTTCGACAGGGCCTTTCTTGCTGAGCGCATTCAGGAGGCGGCAGCCTTTCGGCAACAGATCGTCCGGGAGTCGGAAGCCTACCGGGTGGTCGCCTCTGAAGGCGACCTGCTGCCGTCTCTGGTGATCGATCGCTATGGAGAATACTTCGTTGTACAGACCCTCAGCCAGGGGATGGAAAAGCTGAAGCCCGTGATCGTGGAAATTCTTCAGGAACTGTCTTCGCCCCGCGGCATCATGGAGCGGAATGACGCCGCCGTACGCTCGCTTGAAGGTATGGAACTGACAAAGGGCGTGCTGGCGGGCGAACCAGCCAGGGAAGTTGTCGTGACGATGAATGGCCGCCGATTTGCCTTCGACCTGCTCGAAGGGCAGAAGACGGGAGGTTTTCTGGACCAGCGGGAAAACCAGAAGGCCGCCGAAAGCTACGCCCGCGGACGGGCGCTTGATTGCTTCACTTATGCCGGCGGATTTGCCGTGACCATCAGCCCGCGTTGCGACTCCGTGCTGGCCATCGATTCATCTGAAGACGCCCTGAACATAGCCCGGCGCAATGCAGAACTGAACGGCGCATCGAACATCGAGTGGAAACAAGCGAATTGTTTTGACTACCTGAAGGCGGCAGACCAGGCCGGAGAGCGGTTTGATATTCTCGTGCTTGACCCACCGGCGTTTGCCCGGCAACGATCGAGTCTCGATTCTGCACTGCGCGGCTACAAAGAACTCAACTTGCGTGCCTTGAAGATCCTGAATGCCGGAGGCTATCTCATCACGTGCAGTTGCTCGTATCACGTGACGGAGCCGGATTTTCTTGAAGCGATCGCCAGCGCCGCCGTAGATGCACGGCGGACTGTAACGGTGGTCGAGCGCCGGACCCAGGCGCGCGATCATCCCATCCTCCTGACAGTGCCGGAGACCCATTACCTGAAATGCCTGATTTTGCGCGTGTTGTGACCTGCGCTAAGCGGCTTCGATTTCGAGTAGAATACAAGCTGTGAGTGGAATTAAAAGCCTGGCGGCGCTCCTGTTTCTCCTGCCCGTGTGCGCAATTCCGGGCCGCGGTGAAGATCTCAAGCTCCTGATCTCGGTGCAGCAGCAGAACATCGTTGCGCCAAATCCGGTGCGGGCGACATTGCACTTCCACAATTCCGGGCAGCAAACCATGTGGCTCTATTCGCCTGTGCGGAGCGAGTTGCCGGCCATCCAGAATTACGCGCTCCCGGCTTCCATCGGAGGGCGGAGCTCCGAGCCGACCTATAGTGGATCAACCCTGAAAGTCCAGCTCGAACCCATAGCATCTTCTGGAAGCGGCAAGGCGCAAGAAGAGGGCCGCGGATTCGCGCTCTCTCCCGACGGTCTTCCCTTCCCGAGGCTGATACGGCTTGCGCCTGGAGATGACTACAGCGAGAGAGTCACGATTCACGTCACGCCCGCGCAGACGCAAACCGGCGGCAATCACGCTGAGTGGGGCCAATACAGGTTTTCCGTGATTTACTCCGCACATTATCCAAATGCAGGAATCCTGGCGCGCGATATCAACGCCAACCTGTGGCAGGGTCAGGTGAGCACCAATTCCGCCACACTGAATTTGCAGCCTTCAACGGCGCACGGGTCGATTGCTGGAACCGTATTCGGTTCTATCGGACGACCGTTCACCGGCGCGCTGGTGACCCTTAGCGACAACAACGAGAACGACCTTGACCAGGCGTATTCCGACGTCGACGGCCGATTTTCATTCACAGATCTTCCCTCTGGCCGTTACTGGCTGACCGTGCGGGAGCCCGGCTCCGATCACGATACGTCCGTGTTCCGCGAGGTTGATGTCAACCAGGCGGGCTCACCCGCGAAGCCCGAGATCATGCTGCTCCCCGTGCAAGCCAACAAGCCTGATCGGATATTGCACAAGCCTGTCCTTTTTCATATTGTCGATACCAAGGGGCATCCTCTTGCGAAGGTGAGGCTTGCGATTCTGAAGACAACAGACGAAGTCATCCAAAATGTCAAAGCCGTGACCGGCCAGGACGGATTTGCGGCAGCAGACTTGATTCCTGGCCTGAATCTGGTCACACTCCAGATGCACGGCTGCAAGAGAAAAGAAAATCGACAAGCTGATGTGGCGCGCGGTCCGGGGGTGGACGGATTTAAGTACGTTTACGAATGCGCCAAGTAATGCCGCTTCCTCACTCACGCGGGCGCATGGAATATGTCCTTCCACAGTCGAAGACGTAGAACACGATGGGAGAAAATGGTGCAAAGGCCGGCGCGCCGGGTCTGGAAGTGAAATTCACTGTTATTGTCTGCACTTACAATTACGCGCACCTGCTTCCCGATGCCTTGCGAACGCTTCAGGCACAGACGTTTCGGGATTTTGAACTGCTGATTGTTGACGACGGCTCGACCGACAATACTGAAGAGGTGGTGCGGCGGTTTTCCTCAAAGTTCCGAAATTGCGTGTACCTGAAGAAATCGCACAGCGGCTTGCCCGACACGAGGAACGTTGCCGTGAGGGAAGCAAAAGGCACGCATCTGGCTTTTCTGGACGCTGACGATCTCTGGTCACCGCGTTATCTGGAAATCGTCCACAGGAAGCTTGAATCCAACCCGGAAGCAGAGCTGGTGGTCTGCAACGGTCTGAGGATTCTCGGCAACGGCATGGTTCTGGGCTCAGTTTTCCGGCCGAATCTGCCACCCCTCGAATGGCCTGTAGTTTCCACCGGCAATCTCTTCTACCTGTGCAATGACTTCCTGCCTTCCGGAATGGTCTTCCGCAAATCTCTCTACGAACGCATCGGCGGCTTCGATACTCGTTTTGATCAGGGCCTGGGCGACGATACCGATTGGGTGATCCGGGCTGTCGCCGCCGGAGCCTATTGCGTTCGCCTTGACCAGAAGCTATTTCTATATCGCTTTCACGGCCGAAACCTGACGAGCAATCCCCTGCTCATCGTCGATCCATGGCTCACCATTTACGACGAGAAAGTCAAGGGCAGCCGTCTGGGCCCGGAATTCGAACGCAACGCCCGATATTTCACCCGCGACTACGTTCTGCGGCTTCTGGGGATTTGCTCTCCCTCGAGGGGGCGCGCGCTGCTCGCCCGCACCCTCGAAACGCTCCCGGGAGACGTCGTGCTCCGATGTGCCTATGTCTCGACGTATCTGGGATCGATCCAGGCACTGAAGGTCTTGAAATGGGGAAAACACCTGATCCAAAAAACTGTCCCTGGAAGGCAACGCATTGATTTGAGCGCGCCGCCGGAAACAATGTTCGAGGCCGTCTGATTCCCGCCGGGTGGATGCTGCAAAGAGGGCCGGAGCGCCAGGACACGATGGTCAACCAGGAACCCGGCAGACACAACTTCCTGTTGTGTTCATGCGCAGACTCGGGCATGCTCACTTCCTGAAGCTTCAGCGTGTCCAGTGGTTTTCCAGGTATATGTTCAAAGCACGTCCGGCTGATAACAAACAGCAGCTTCAGAACGAGATGCGCTCAAAGTGGGAGGGCCGGGCACGTGGCCGGTGGAGACGGAATATCTGGGCGGAAGCCGGGGATTCCGAAGAACTCTTCCGAGCTTACGGAGAACGCGATTACAAAAGATATATAGGCGCATTTCTCTCAACCATGGGAATCGACCCGGCACAACTTGTTGCGCTTGAGGTTGGATGTGGGGCCGGCCGAGTCTCTGAGTTCATTGCGCACGATTTTCACGGGCTTCTGGCAGTCGACGTGTCCAGAGAGATCCTGAGGATCGCGCGTAAAAGAGTTCCAGCAGGCAACGTGCTCTGGCTGTGCAACGACGGGATGGGCCTGAAGCCGGTTGCCGATAACTCTGTGGATTTCATTTTCTCGCTGAGTGTTTTCCAGCAAATCCCGGATGCTGAGACCATTGCCGGTTATGTGGAAGAAGCGGGACGAACCCTCAAGCCGGGCGGGTGGCTTGTTTTTCAGGTAATGAACCACCCGCATTTATCCCTTGGACGGTGGAAGGGAACGCTTTTTATTTCCGCCAGGTTTCACGTCCCACGGATCAGGATTTACAGGCCGGATCCAATCGACGCCGGCCCAATGCGGCTGGGGATCATTCTCAAGACCTGCGAAAAATCACGGCTCGAAGTTGTGCGTATCCTTCATCGTTTTACTCAAAACACCTGGATCTGGGCTCGCAAGAAGCCTTGACCAGCGGCGGGAAAATGGTCTGGTCAGTCATTATCGGGATTCTGATTGTTGTAGCCATCGCCGATGCGATGGGCTTTCTGCTGTGGTACGCCTGCAGTTGGCCGCGCTCGCAAGTGATGGGGCCGGCGCTTGTTTGCGGCCCGGCCAAGGGAAAGCGTATCGCCCTCACCTTTGACGACGGCCCATTGCCCCCCTACACGGTGCAGGTGCTTGATATCCTTCAGTCACGCAAAATCCCGGCTACTTTTTTTGTTTGCGGCAAGGATGTGGCGACACATCCTGACATTGTCCGGCGCATTCAAGCTGACGGCCACACGATTGGAAATCACACATGGTCGCACCCTTATCTCTACTTCATGAGCCGGGAGAAGATAAGGCAGGAGATTGACCGTACGCAGAAAGCAATCCAACGGGCGACAGGATGCGCTGCCGAAATCTTTCGTCCCCCTTACGGCGCCCGGTGGTTTGGATTGTACCCCGTTCTGCGCGAACGCGGCATGCACGTGGTTCAGTGGTCATTGAGCGGGGAGGACTGGCGGCTCAAAGCTGACGACATCGTCACCGCCGTTTGCTCCGGCCTGCGCCCCGGAGCAGTGATTCTGCTGCACGATGGCCGGCAAGAGCCCGGAGGCTATCTGCGGAGGCTTTTCAGGAAAAATCCCGAGGCCGCGAAAATCGGTAACCGGGCGGCGCATCAGTCGCCGGCTTTCAGCGCCTCCGAAACAGTCAAAGCCTTGCCAGCAATCATCGACGCCGCGCTGGAAATGGGGTATGAATTCGTTTCAGTAAAAGACTTCCTTCCCGAGCGGCAGGGCGCAACCCATATGGCGATGTCAGAGTAAGCCGTGATAATCGAGCTTGATCCCACCCGCCTGTCTCCGGTAGAATTCCGTCGATTGGGAGAATGGCATTCCATTGGAATCGCTGTGCTCTTGTAAAATCAGGCAGTTCAGACAATAGAATTCCGTCAGGTTTATCCTTGCATGGAGAGCCTTAGCACAAAAGAGTCCATTCTCCTGATCTCGGCCGTCATGATCGGGGGTCTCATTTTTCTTTACCTCAACCTGTTCTATTTTCCAGGCATTCCAATCCATCTGTACGGCGACAAGACCACATTTCTGTTCAATGCCAGACGCATGCTCGATGGCCAGCTCGTATATCGGGATTTCTTCCAGCACTCTTTGCCTGCCACTGAAGTATTCTACTTCGTCCTTTTCAGCATACTGGGCGTACACGCCTGGATGCCGAATGCCACACTGCTCCTCTTGGGGCTCAGCCTGGCATGGTTCATCATTGTTATTTCCAGGAAAGTCATTCAGGGTCGAACCGCGTTTCTTCCGGCTGTGCTGTTTCTTGTTATAGCTTTTTATGGCCGGCCCGGCTCCGCAGACACATGGTTCAGCATCTTGTTGGTGATGGCCGCCATCGCGGCACTGATTGATCGCATCACTGCGCTGGGGCTTGTAGGCGCCGGAGTGCTTTGCGGGCTGGCAACTTGCTTTAGCCAGTCGCTAGGCGTGTCCGGAGAAATTGGCCTGGCCGCTTTTATTGTGTGGGCCGTCTTCAGGAAGGTCTTCACCTGGGATGATTGCCGCAGAGCGCAGACCTACCTCTGGGTACCCTTTGCCACGATCGTTGTGCTCTTTAATGCTTATTTTGCGTTGGAGGCTGGAATTGGAAGATTCTTCCACGACACGGTGGCCTTCGGATTTCGATACTGGTCTTCAGCGACCTGGAATTCCCATTATGCCTACATGACTGACCTGCCCCAGTGGCACCCGTGGTTTCGGTTGCCAGGTCTGGTGGTTGCTCTGGCGACCTACCTGCTGGTGCCCCTGATTTATCTTTTGTTTTTTGTGCGCATCTGGGACGAGGAAGCGGACCTTCCCTCAGAACCATGGGACCGCCTGATGATGATTTGGTTAGATCGG
>JAKAWN010000283.1 GCA_021827245.1 Acidobacteriota bacterium
CTCATCTCCGTTCTCCCCAATCGGACCTCCTCTCGGAGATCCTATTAGGGGACATTTCTATCGAGGACAAAAGGGGACATTATCATCGAGGCACAACAGACAAATTTTGCTCCACTCACACGGTTTTGTGTGGTGTCTGTCATCGGTTGGGCCAGCCACGGGGTCAGGCTATCCGCGAATGCCCAACCCCTGCATTATTCGATTTGTCCCGCTATAGGCTTCCCTAACCCATTCAACAATCTCCCCAGGCTCGGGTGAATATTCCAGCTCAACACTGACAGTGGAACCATATCCGATTCTTTTAAGCTGCTCGAGGTAGGGCGTGAAATTCACAACGCCCCGCCCTGGTGGCAAGTCTCCGTGCTTGTTGCCATCGCAATCGGATAAGTGGACATGGGCGATTCGCCCCTTCAGATCGGGGATAGCTTCAGCGGGAGAATGCGACAAAGTCAAATGAGAGATGTCGAGGTTAGCGCGGACGGCAGCTTGGTCAACATCGCCCAGAAACTCGATCATCTTATGAATGTTGTTAACAATAGACAGATGGAACGGCTCCAACTCAATGGCGATTTCTAGACCCAGAGCTTCGGCATAGCTCCCCAACTCTTTCACGACCTCGACCGCCCAATTCCACTGGTCGCTCGGACGGATGACTTCTTGCTGCCACATATATTCGCCGAGCACCAGCACGATGTTTCGCCCTTCAAGGTCATAGGTGAAGTCGAGATAGCTCTTAACCCGCTCCTGATGGAAGCGCCGGACGGCAACATTGAAGTCCGCAATGCCGAGGGCGCAGCAGACCACAGAAATCACCGGTAAGTTCACCTCCCGACAAGTGCTTCTGATCAGGCGCCTTTCTTTGACATCTATCTCGAGGGGATCTGCAAAGATGTCAATGCTGTCGAACCCAATCTCCTTGGTCTTTCGAATCCCTTCCGCGGTTCCGATGGGCGAGCCAAACCACGCTGAGTTGATCAGTCCTAGTTTCATAGCCCCTCCTGCTTTGGTTGATTGACCCGAATGGGGCGATGCTGCTCGAGGGAGGCATAGCAAGCCTCGACCAGAGCCATCGTCCCGAGGTTATCATGACCGCTGATAGCCGGTTCTCTGCCCTCAGCCAGGCTGCTGAGAAGCTCGCCCATCGTTCCCTGGAAGGCGTCTGGGAACCAAACCTCCGACCATCGTGGAGAAAACCAACCGGCCGGCTGTCGTCGGGTTGTAAAATCGATAGTGCTCGGAACTCTGGCGGGGTAATCCGGCCACCCTATGGTGCCCTTCGCTATCCCCTCTGTTCCTTCCACCCGCCAGTTGATGTAAATATCCGCCGCGGCGCCTTCTCGCGCCGGGCCTGTCCAGACATCATCCCACCCGGCTGCTCTTAGCCCATCGCGGTATTCGAGGATGTAAAGGACAATACCGTCCCGGTGTGGAAAAGGGGTGCGCGGATCCGGTCGAGCGCTGACATAAACGCTTTCGGGTTCTCCAAAAAGGAAGCGGAAGCAATCCAGATGATGGATGCTCATCGCCAACAGGGTCAAGCGTCCGTAAGCGCGCAGCCAGGTTTGCCAATGCGGGATGGCCCGCATTTCGATGGTGGAAAGCACGGGCTCGCCTAGGTCACCGCGCTTGAGCAAGGTCTTCAAGGCGCGGATAGACTGGTCATAGCGCATGTTTTGGTTGACCGCCAGGCGAACCCCTGCCTGGTCACATGTCTCGACCGCCCGGCGCGCCTCCGCGTAGTCTAGGGCAAGCGGCTTCTGCGCCAGAATCCCCTTGATGTGTTTCCGGGTTGCAGCCTCCTGGATGATGGCGGGCTGGGCGTCGGGTGGAACGGCAATATCAAGAACTTCAATGGACCGGTCGCCCAGCAATGCCTCGATAGTGTCGTACACCTTTGGAATCCCGCGCAGGTCCGCGACTTCGCACGCCTTGGAAGGATGCGGTGATGCGATGGCAACCACATTGAAGCCCGCCTCCCGATAAGCAACCAGCTGAACGTCACGCATAATAAACCCGGCACCGATCACGCCAATCCGGAAGTCCTTTTTCTCCGGAGGAGGAGGCTGATGGTCGAGGTTGAATTCGGTCATCACTTTGATTCCTTCAGGATGCCCCGGCCGATCCACTGAGCATCCCATCCGCCTCCGACGGTACGCCCAAGGCGCGAATGCGGCGGAGGGTTTGGGAGATCACTTCCCTGCCGTCCAGCACAGCGAGCCGAGTGTGGTAACTGCGAGATTCCCCGTGCTCCAGCCAAATCATGGTGCCGTCTTTCCTCGCCGAGGGTTCCCCTTCCACATGGTGCGTCGAGGGCTCGAGGCCGATGGCATATGCCCCCTCCCGCAGGTGCAGCCATTCGAAAAAGCAAGGAAATTCATTCCGGGACCATTCCAACAGAACGCCGAATTCAAGCCGCGTGTTGATCACGGCGACGGCGAATTTCCCCGCCGAATCAGCCACGAGATCGTGCTCATAGACCCGCTCAACGAGATGGGGTTGCGGATCGGGCATTCGCCAACAGGAAATCTGCTGATCAAAAACGCTTTGCGTCTGCCAGCGTATGCGGGAAACAGGCGCGACAAACCTTGTGCCTTCATCTACCAGCGGCCACCCAAGATTGACGTGATAAAGAAACATATGCGGGGTCCGATCAAAGCCGCGATTGGTCACAGTGTCCGCGATCAGCAACTCGTTGGCGCCGATCTCCGATTCGATTCTCCTCCGCAAAAGGAGGTGCTCGCCGAAAACGGCCGCCTGACGAACTTCTCCTTCCGCCCACAGGGCGCACCGGTCTCCTTCCCACTTCTCGCCGTATCCCTGTAATCGCGCCGGGATATTGGCGATGCGTCCGTGCAACCCATTCCAAACCACCCTGCGATGCGGATAGCGATACTGAGACGCATCCACCTCGGCGGTGAAAAGCGTGTGATCCAATCCGGCGGTGACGAGAAGTCCTGAGAAGGAGCGCAGCCACGAAAGGCCACCCTCATCCGCATATTCATGCAAGCCTGGATGGCGAAAGCCCGTAGCCGACCTCCATCCCAGCGCTTGGCCCCGAAATTCTGCGGGTCCGATATCCATGGCGCGATCTACAAGGACGTCGAAAGCGAGCCCCGTACCCGTACGAAATTCGAGGGCGAGTATTCCTCGCTCGCTTCCCTCCTCGAGGAGGACCTTTCGAATGCCTCCCGCGGCGGCCAGGTCTCCCGTTCGACGTTCGAGGTCAACTCGCTTCAGATCGTGTCCGTGGAGCTTCATAACATCACCCATCCGCCATCCACGACGACATTTTGGCCAGTAAGAAACGACGAGTCTCGCCCACACAGAAACGACACGACCGACGCAATTTCTTCGGGTTTCCCCCGCCGCTTCAGGGATTGATGGTCGATGACAAATTTCTGGTAAGCCTCGGGATGGGGGTGGATCCTCTCGGCCGCGGTCGGGATCGCGCCGGGGGAGATGGCATTGACACGAATGCCATAGGGGCCTAGCTCTCGAGCCAAGGCCCGCGTCAAAGCGATGGCAGCCCCCTTGGTGGAAACATATGCGGAAAGCTCCTCCCAGCCTCCAAAGAAGGTGATGGAAGCTATGTTGACGATTGTGCCGCTTCGCGTGGGAATCATCTGCCGGGCTGCGCGCTGAGCCGTGAGGTAGTAGGCACGTTGGTTGACGCTGACAATATCATCGTACTGCTGGGGCGGAACATCAATAAACCTACCCTTAGGGTAAATGGCGGCATTATTGATGAGAATTCCGACTGGGCCAAGGGTAGCCGTCGTCTTCTCAAATGCCCGTGCGATTTCATCTTCAGAGCGAAGGTCGGCAGGGACAGCGAGAGCTCTTGCGTGGACCTGACTAAGCAGGTGGATGGTTTGTTCGAGGGTGGCAACGTCCGAGTCTAGCGCCGCCACCGCATGCCCATCTTGCGCAAGCCGCAGGGCGGTTGCCCGTCCCAGAGCGCCGCCCGCGCCCGTGACTAAGGCGGTTGTCACGACCACCCCCAACTGACGAGTTTGGTCCGGGTATAAAATTGCATTGACTCCGGGCCGTGTTCTTTCGCCCCTCCTCCCGACATCTTGAATCCGCCGAACGGGGCCGGCAATTCGATACCTGCGGTCGGGCCGTTGATGACCACAACACCACACTCAGCCTGGTCCGCCACCGTCTGAGCGACCGCAATATTTCGAGTATGAACGGCGCACGAGAGGCCGTACTTTGTGTCATTCAAGATATCTACGGCCTCTTCCATCGCGTCGAAGTCCATGATGGCAAGGACCGGCCCAAAAACTTCCTCGCGCGCGATTTCCATTTGGGGGTTCACTCGGGTCAGAATGGTTGGCTCGAAGAAGCATCCGGGCCGAGAGATTCTCCTGCCCCCCGTGGCGATGCAGGCCCCGGCCTGGACAGCCCGCTGAACAAACCCTTCGACCGCCTGAACCTGCCCTTCGTTGATGAGCGGGCCCATTTGAGTTGACTCATCGCAGGGATTGCCCACCGATATAGCACGCGCCCGGCCTAAAAGGATGTCCACGAATTCTTGGCAAACGTCTCGGTGGACGACCACTCGGCTTGTCGCTGTGCATTGCTGGCCAGCCGAAGCAAAAGCCGCGTTAACGATGTGACCCGCAGCGGAGCTCAAGTCCGCATCCGGGAAAACTAAGGCGGCATTCTTTCCGCCTAACTCAAGCTGCAAGCGAGCCAAAGGGTTACCTAGGACCTTTGTCAGTTGGAGCCCCACTTCGGTCGAACCCGTAAAGGAAACGGCTGCAACCTGGGGATGGACACATAAACCGCGTCCCACAACGCTCCCTGAGCCGCACAGCAGTTGGACGGCGCCGGGCTCCGCTCCAGCCGCGTTAAGGCATTCCACCAAGTGAATCGCCGCGACGGGAGTCGCGCTCGATGGCTTCAACAAGACTGTGTTGCCCGCAAGAAGCGCAGGAGCCAGTTTCCGAGCCGGTCCCGCGACAGGAACGTTCCAAGGAGTAATAGCAACCACCGGCCCGAGGGGCTCGAGACGAGTTTCATGTCGAAGGCGAGCGGAGCCTCCGGCAAAAGCTCTCCCTTCCAGAGCGCCCGCCAACCCACCGTAATAGCGGAATGTCGAAACTGATTTCGCTACTTCGCCTCTCGCCTCCCACAAAGGTTTACCGTTCTCCGCAACCAAGTCTCTCGAAATCTGCCCGGCGCGGCGCTCCAGAACGTCGGCAGTCTTTCGTAAAACCTCAGCTCGCGCGACGGGTGTCCAGGATGCCCACGCCGGAAAGACTTCAAGGGAAGCGATAACAGCGCGCTCAACATGGGTTGCGTCTAGGGAAGGCACGGTCGCGATGACCTCGCTGCCCGTGGCGGGGTTCCGTACTGCGATAAGAGGACCGGCTGGTCTGATCCAGTCTCGACCGATGAAACATCCCAATTCCATCATGACATTACGAGTCCCCCGTCCACATTCAGTGATTGCCCAGTGATCGAAGCCGCCAGGTCGCTGGCAAGAAAACACACGGCAAAAGCGATCTCTTCCGCGGTTTGACCGCGTTGAAGCGGAATCAGCCGTTTTGCTTTGCTTTCAAAGTACTCCTCATCGGAGACTTGCAGAAGGGACGGATCTGCTTCCGCGGCTGCGAGGCGCTGAGCTCGATAAAAGGGAGTTAAAACCATCCCCGGACAAATCGCGTTCACCCGGATCCCGTGCGGGGCCAAATCTCGGGCCATCACTTGCGTGAAGTTGATGACGGCTGCCTTCGTGGCCGAGTAGGGGGGACAGGTCGGGAACCCCGTGCGGCCCGAAACCGAGGCAATGTTGATAATTGCCCCTCGCCGACTTTTAATCATCCGGTCCGCAACCGCCTTCGTAATGTTGAAAAGCCCGACGACATTGACATTCCAAGGAAGAAGCCAATCCTTGGCCTGGAGGCGCGTAAATGGCATTCCCACCCGGCTGGCCACCCCAGCGTTGTTCACCAAAATATCCGCCATTCCGAGAGTGTCGGATATCTGGTTCATGCTGAAGGTGACTTCCGTTTCGTCGGTGATGTCCACACGTAGACATCGGACATCCTTCGGGAGGCTTGCGGCGACAGCTCCAAGACGTTCACGGTCACGGTCAATCATCACGACCCGTGCTCCTGCGCCAAGGAGCGCCTTGGATATCCCAAGCCCGATCCCCCCCGCCGCCCCAGTGACCAGGGCCAGGCGATTTGAAAGGTCAATCGAAAGGCTCATCTGACCTCCGGCCAGTCACCCCGACGGGCGCCGCCTCGAGCGCACGTCGGCGGCATCCCTAGCTTTTCATCCCGTGACCGGGCCCGATCGAATGCTCCCCGTTCCAAGGGTGAGAAGCGACAAAGTCCCAATCAATCTCGATTCCGAGTCCAGGGCCCTTGGGAGGGGTCACCTTTCCGTCCTTAACATCCAAGGGGTGCCTGATGAGTTTGGTCATCAGCTCGTTGTGGGTAACATCCCATTCGAACATCGCCGGATGCGGAGAAGCGGTAACCAAGTGCAGATTGGCGATTGTCGTCAAGATATCATTGAAGGTGTGAGGGTTCCAATCAAGATGCGAGAACGCTGCCGCCTCGGCGATCCTACGTACCTCGGTGAATCCTCCCGCCCGGCTTACGTCGGCTTGCAGGACATCGAGAGCCCGGCGACGAACAAATTCAGCAAACGAAAAGCGCGTGTACAGGTTCTCCCCGGAAGCGATGCGGACCTTACGACGGGCTTTGCACAGCATTTGATGGCCTTCAATGTCATCAATGCTGATCGGCTCCTCAAACCAATACACCCCCATCTCTTCAAGAGCAGGAAGCAATCCCAGCGCCTCCCAGCGCGCCAACGACTGGTTGGCATCCACAAGGATGTCGGTATCATAACCCACGGCGTTTCTGATGGCTGCCAGCCGGTCAATGTCTCGCCGAAGATCTTTCCCCACTTTCAGCTTGACCGCCGTGAAGCCCTGCTCGACACAACACCGCGCTTTCTCGGCCACTTGGTCGGGTGTAAGATCCCAATAAATCGAGCTGGCGTAGGCGCGAATGCCGTTCCTATGGTAGCGGCCACCCAGGAGCTCGAATAAGGGCACGTGCAAGGCGCGGGCTCTTAGGTCCCAAATCGCCATGTCGATGCCCGAAAGGGCCGCGATCCCAACGCCCCGATTACCCAGATTTCGAGTAATTTCACCATGATAGATGCGATGCCATACGTGGCCCACGTGCGAAGGCTCCTCCCCAACCCAATGAGGCGTAAACAACTGGATGATTCTTCGCAATAAGGGCAAATCGTAGGGACCCGAAGGCGAGCCGTATCCGGACAGCCCTTCGTCGCTCTTCACTTCGATCAGGCACATCTGCCGAGCGAACTTTAGGCCGGCCCCAGACTCTACTCGCAGGTT
The DNA here is from genome assembly GCA_021827245.1 of Acidobacteriota bacterium. Next base: position 7,391 of record JAKAWN010000283.1, read on the forward strand.
TTCCGGGATCGGCACATGAATCAGATGTGTCGTAACGTCAGTGACCTTCACAGCAATACTCTCTCAAGTTTATGGATTCAATTTTTACCTGGGCAGGGTCCGGGCGCGATCTTAGACCGGCACTTTGTAATCTGTCCACCGTCCAGGAGATGAACGCTTCCACCGGGTCAGCCTGTTCCCTGTTGTTCGTAGCTCGCATCCGGTCGGATTCGCCCTGAGCCTCACTACGCGCGGCAGGATCGTCCGCATCGTCGCCTGGTCACACTGCTTTTCCAGCGTGGACCTTGGGCCGTCGCAAGTCGAGCCTCATTTCCTGAAGCCTGCGTCGTTGAAACACACAATCCAATTACTTCCATAGATAAACAGGAAGCAATCATCTATAATGTTGATCGTGTTTGTCAACAGCATCCTGAGCGGCCAAACCCTAGACCCGGTCCCGGCTACCACCGTCCTCTTTCCAGACCGGCCCTGCCGCGCGATATTAAACCGTCCGACTATTAACCGATCCACTGGCCCTACCTCACGCGCCTCTTCAGGCCGTGCCGGTCGGTCCCAGGTCTGTTGCATGTCCACACGCCTGCAACCCTTCAGGGAACTGGCTACCAGAAAGGCAGGGGGAAAGATGTGTTTCGAGGGGGTTTATTCCGTACTTCCGACTCCTTTTCGCGCCGACGGCTCACTTGATCTCGACAGCCTGCGCAGCATGAGCGATGTTTATCTCCGGGCTGGCATCCAAGGGATCACCGCGCTAGGTGCAACCAGCGAAGTGACGAAACTCACTGAGCAGGAACAAGGGCATATCCTGGAGTACATCATGGCCCAAGTCAACGGCAGGGTTCCCGTCGTTGTGGGAGCCACAGCCGAAGGCCTGGTCCCATGCATTGAATTTACCAAAAGGGCCCAATCCAACGGAGCCGAGGCGGTAATGGTGAGCCCTCCCAGGATGGCGACGCCAAGCTCCGACAAAGCTTTTGCTCACTTTGCGGAGCTTGCAGCGGCGGCTGATATCGAAATTGTAGTGCAAGATTACCCACCGATTTCCGGCCTCACAATGGAACCCTCCCTGCTCGCTCGCATTGTGCGTGAGATTCCGCGCGCTCGAACCATCAAGCTCGAAGACCCGCCAACTCCAACCAAAATCGAGCGCATCATGCAGGCCTACCAAGGCAACGATATTCGCATTTTTGGAGGGTTGGGTGGGCTTTATCTGCTGGAAGAGCTGCTTGCGGGGGCGGCGGGCGTGATGACCGGCTTTGCTTATCCGGAGATGCTAGTCGAGGTCGTCGAGCTTTTCAGGGCTGGCGACCTGGAGCGTGCCGCTGACGCCTTCTACCGTTATGTTCCACTCATTCGATTCGAGTTGCAGCAAGGCATTGGCACGGCGGTGAGGAAGGAGATTCTGCGCCGGCGCGGAGCAATCGCAAACGCATTCGTTCGGGCCCCGGGGAGCAAGGTTGATACAGTCTCGCTCCGCGCCCTCGATACGCTTCTGAGGTGGATGCGCGACAAGGAAGGAGCCCGATGGATTTCGGTTTGAGAAACAAGGTTGCGATGGTGGCTGGGGCAAGTCACGGCCTCAGGTATGCGGTAGCTGGAGCGCTCGCTCAAGAGGGGGCGCGCGTTTCGATCGCTTCACGCAGTGCGGATTCCGATGATGGTGATGGGTGATTCCGAACGGATCGTGATGGGGGTTTCCGATACGGAATAATCATCACGATCGGAGCGAAGCGACGCTGA
>JAKAWN010000284.1 GCA_021827245.1 Acidobacteriota bacterium
GCCAGAATGGATGCAAAGAACCGTCGCACCCTGATGAAGTAAGAACCCTGCCATTGCAGAAACTTCCTCAACCGTGATCAGATAATTTCCAGCGCCCCTTCATTCACCGTCACGGTAGGCCCTGTGAGAATGATGGTTGCCCCTTGTCCGTTGCTGATGGTGATGCCCGTTTCGTTGATCGCAATCATCGCTCCGGAGGTGGATTTCAGCAGGATGCCACCCGTCGGCCCCGGCATGTCGCTGATCATCAGCGTGTTCTGACTGACGGATTGAACGACGATCTGCTGCACGCCCGGCGCCGCTGCCAGCGCCAGCGCCGGAACTTCCGCGGTCGAACCCCAAAAACATCCTGTCCAGATGGGATAGTCGCTGTTCCCCTGTTCAAACTCGATCCAAACGCCCGCGCCGATCGGCGGGAGGGCGAAGAACCCGGATTGAATGCCCGCGAAAGGAACGCATGGCATCGCCCAAGTAGACGGAAGAATGTTTGAGACATCCGGCACCTGGACCATCAGCCGTCCCTTCTGCAACGGATCGACGTTGTCAATCACCGTACCCCGGTACTTGCCGAAAAACTTTGCCATGCCTGCCCCGTGTCCCGAAATCTCAAAATGCCATCGTAGGAACGACCGGCAGGTTTGAAACCAGCGCGTTCCGCTTGAGAGAAAAGCTCTGCTTGTATTCTCCAAGTTTGATCTGGTGCCGGGTGCTCTCGACGTAGTACAATCCGTCAAAGGCGACGCCCGCTCCGCGAACTCCCACCAACTGCCGCGCATTCAGAATCTGCCCGTAGCGCAAGACGTCCAGCGAACCATCCGCCGAAACCACGTCCGCCGTTTCCGAAGCCCTGGCCATTCCCACCATCAAGGCCTGCGCCGGCGAGAGCTTGGCGGTATCCGCCAGATACTCGAACTTTTGCGGCATGGGCACCACCACACCCAGGGGCGGATTGAGCGGCGTCACGGGAGGAATGGGCATCGGAAGCACCACTTTGGTGGTGGGGTCCTGGATATAGACGAAAGGCGTCACTGAGCTTTGCGGCTCGTAGCGCACATTCAAACTTTCGACATTCGTCCAGGCGTCCATATTCACGTTCAAGGCCGGCTGCGGAACCCCGACCTTGATTTCGGGCCCCCAGTAAGCCTGGGTCATTCCCGGCAGCGGGCCGGGCTCCAGGTAAAAGACGTATCCCGCGTCGCTTGCCAACTGCCGGATGTAGGCCAAGTCAGTTCCCTTCTGCGTCGGGATCTTTTCCACTGGCAGTTCCACGTCCGGCGTGATAACCGGAACCACATTCGGAACGATGCCGAACATGGAGTACTTTGCCAGGATGGTCAGGACGCGCAGGTCGGGTGTCAGACCGGGGTAAGGGAGGCCCGAGAAGTCAATCAAATCCATCACTGCAGTCAAGTCTTCGCCCGTGACCGTGAGCGTAGACGAGCCTTGCATGGCGTCCGGAACAACCTCTGTGTGTTTCACCACGCCGTCCATCACAACCTGCGGAAGTCCGCCGAAAGTCGCCACCAGGATGACTCGAATAATGGGAACCGGCGCGCCGCCGGCGAGCAGAAAGAGCGCCTGCACGGGAGAACTGTTCGCGAGCGTAAAATTGAGCTGAAACCCGCTGGCGCCCGTGGCAGAAACGGAAATCTCCACGGAGGTCAGCGCGTCCATCACCGGCTTCGGAGCCGGCACGGCCTCGACCGGGCCAATCAGGAGTGTCAGGTAAAGAGGACTACCCATTGCGCGCTCCTGGGGGAATCCCCGAAGCCAGCGGCACCTGAATCGTGTGTCCTACCTGCGCAGTCAGTTCGTCCGGGTCAGTGGCGCCGTTGGCGTCGGCGATCATCCAGAAGAGCAGCGGATCGCCAAGCTGTTTTGCCGCCAGGTTATCGAGCCGCGTCCCTTCCACAACGACGTAGTTCTGCAACGACGTATAGATCTCCGGCTGGGGAATGATTCGGCGCTGGAGGTAGGCCACCTGCACGCCATCCGGCCGCGTGTAATATTCGACGGGGAATCCGTAATACCGGCTGCTGGGATTGGTTGGAGCGCCGGTCCCGGCCCCGGCCATTACCATCGATTGAAGCGCCGTGTCCATATCGCCACCTTCGGCTTACTTGAACAAGCCTGCCAGCATCTCTTTCTGGGTTTGATAAACCATGTAAAGCGCGCCCGCCGGCGTGAGGAAGCCTACGTCATTAACGTTCAAGACACGCATGCCCAGCGAAACTTTGGCTCGAATGGGATTCAGTTGAGGGTCAAACGCCTCTTCGGTAACCTCCATATCCGTGATGCGCACCGGCGTAACGCGTGTTTTGCTCCACACAAACAGAGTGAGCGCCGATTCCATGGGAAGAATCTCGATGGTGCCGATGAACGAAAGCACCTCGTTGGCGATCAGCACGTCGCTTGAGGGGTACACCAGTAGCTCAAGGGCTGAGAGCTGCGGTTGAATTCCGTACGCAAGCGTATTGGAATCCCCGGCGGCAAGCTGATCGGTGGCGTCGATTTCCACCGAGCATTTGATCGTTTCAATGGGCGGACCTTTCAACCGGAGGACCTCGCTGCGGTCAGGCTCTTCGCCGACGCTCTGCGGCTTCAGCGACCGTGTGATCTCGTCCGGGTTGTACTGCAGGTTGATCGTGCCCACCGGAATGCCACTGCTGGCATCGACGGAGACGATAGCTCCTTTCAGTAATCGCGGTGAAATACCGGGCATTCCAGCCTCCTGAGTTCCTCACACCGACCGATATCTTGCATGTCGGCCACATCGCAAGCCTGCTTCTGACGATGACCTTGTGAAAGACGGCCCGATTTCATCAACGAGTGCCAGCCTTCCTCTCGGAGACTCCACACCGTTTCCACGCGATCCTGTTGCCATCGAAGTGAAATCCTCATTCTGGAATCCTTGTCAGAATCTAAAAAGAGTGACGGTCCCTTTCACTTCTCCACCGCACTTATCCCCCGCATAGCAGTACCCAGCGACGGAGAGGTCAAATTGGATGGGCGTGCCTGGGATACCGAGCTTGGCAGCCAGCGCTGCCTTCAACTTCGTCTTGAACTCTGATGAGCTCACACCTCCAGGCAAGCTTGTGTCGAAGTAAACTCCCGGGTCCACACTCACTGAGACATTCAGATCCCGGACAACTCCCCACAAGGCTTTTTTCACCAGCTCTTCTTTAGCCTTGGCCACAAGTTCAGCCAGCTCCAGGCCATTGGGGCCAACGTGGACTTTGCCTGAGAACTGCAATGATCCCCGGCCACCCGACTTGAGCTCATATGTCAGAGCGACCCAGGTCTCGACTGTCCGGCTCACTCTGGCCGAGCCTTGCGGCGGTACTGCAAGGGGGTTGACCGTGACGCCAGCCGAGCCGAAAAGGGGATAGGGTGCTGCCGTGGTTGAACTGGCAGGCAGAGGCGCTCTGGCACCAACCGACGTCCCCTCGGCTCCGGCTGACACCCCGGAGACTTTGGCGCTGGAGAACTCAACAGAAACCTCAATTTCCCCCACAGCCCCAGCCGGAAGCTCTGCCTCTATTGCCTTGCCAATGTAAACGTCAAATCTTCTTTCCTCGTTCGCAAACTTCGTTGGGCCGATCCACTGAATCAAGGCCTTACGGAGAGTGTCACTCTTCTCGTAAATGAGACCTTCATTATCCGAGGATGTGGACTCAGGAGCATACAATCCGTTGACACTGATGTAAGCGTTCGGCGAACCGGATAAGGCCCTCACAGCCTTAGCCGCGAGCCCAGTGAGAGTTGCCCCTGAAGGCCATACGTAACGTCCTTGATGGTCAATTGTTATTGTTTCGAGCGTAGGCTGTGTCAGGTAGTCGACGGGCTGGGTTGCGGATGGCTGGTCAGTTTTCCGCTGGCGCTGTAGGGTGATCGGAACGGGCTGGAATGCGGTTGCGGTGCTCCCCATCGGAATCTGATCCGCAGCCGCGCTCGCTTCGTGCTCGCTTGCATGGTCGGCAGCGCCAATTGCCAGCGCACCACTGGCACGCGATGCGCGTTGCTGCACAACGTGCGTCAACTCGTGAGCCAGCAACCGCTTGCCTTCCGCAGTCGCTGGCATATACTGCCCGGTCCCGAAGACGACGTCCCGCCCCACGGTATACGCCAGGGCGTTGACGGCCCGCGCAGACTCCGCTGCCTCCGCGTCCGTGTGCACTCGCACTTTGCTAAAATCGTGGCCGAGACGCGGCTCAAAAAACGCGCGCGCTGCAGCATCCAGCGGCTGGCCGGGAGAGCGCAGGACGTGACGCACCACGGGAGGCACGGTATCCGGCCTCGTGTCAACCGCACGGCGCTGTAAAGTCATCTTCATTCTTGCACTCCTGGTATTGCCCGTTCATGACCGCAGCGCCACCGCATGCACATTTGCGCTGCAAGAGACCGAGTGGCTCACGTGTAGCACTCCGCCCTGACGCACGTCTGTCGTGCACAACCTGTATCTCTGCGGGCATATGTTCCGGCCACCCATGCAGGAAGCTACGCATTCGGGTGCAGGACCCCCACAGCAAATGCCTCGCGACATAGGCATCTTTCGACCAGTAACGCAGGATCACGGTCCGTAGGCGATGCCTCCAGCTCCCATCTGACAAAATGCCTTCTTCCACCAAGAGAGTCCCTCACAAGCCTCGAGGCGCCTGACTCTCTCGGCTTCGTACTTTAGAATGGCCGGCCCACCTGCGCGGCCTGCCTCGAACCCGGCCATGCCGCCCACGAGGCCGCAAATCAGCAGACCAACACCTTCGGTGGCAATCCCCAATACGACACATCCACCCCCAGCCACTTCTCCACCTAAGATTCCACCTGCGAAGCCCCCACCTTCTTTCGCTGCGGTCTGGGCGCGTTGCCCTGGTGGTGCAGTAACAATGATATAAATGGAAATTCCAGCCTGTAACAGGACTAATGCTCGTCCGGTCCACCGCAAGCCGGTGGGTAAGGCATTCACGAACTTGTTGGTGCGCAAGGCCGACTCGATGATCTCAGGATCGGTTTTGCCCGCAGCGCGCAGGCTTTCATATGAAGGTCTTTCCAGATTGCCGCGCAAACGATCGAACAGCTCGGCAGCCTTCCTCTGCACCGCTCCGCTGGCCTCGCGAACTTCCAGTGCATTTGCGGTGCGCGCAGCCGCCGCCCATCGCGCAATCTCCGCTTCGGTTTTCCCCGCCACCCGCATGCTTGCAATCCCCGCCGCAATTTTGGCTTCACCGTTGTTGTAGAGCGAGCGGAACATGCCGGTGTCCTTAGCGATGCCATCGAGAATTCTGGCCAGTGCGACGAGGCCGGCTTCTGCCAGTGCGGAGTCGCTCGCGCTTTCCGGTCGAGTGGTGGGCGGCTGTGGCGAAGGGCGAGTTAGGCCACTAGCCGGCGCGGGTACTACTGATTGCCCGCGGGGCGTGAGTGTGGCCGTCCCTGGCGTTGGTGTGGGGGCCAACAAGCTCGTTCTTTCTGGCGGCCATGGAAAGAGCGTCCCGGAAGGTCGGGCTGGTCTGCCACCTGTCGGATACGCGGCGATCGCCTCCGTGTACTCCTTCCAGAGTCCGTGAGTTTTGGTGTACCGTAGGTAGCCTTGAATGAATTGTTCTCTATCCTGGGGCGACGTCCAGTGTGTCTCCTCAACCGACTTCTGAAGAGACACGTGCTCCCGCACCAGCGTGGCGTACAACGAGTCCTGCGACCCCTGCGATTCCTGACGCTGCACCCCCAACTGACCCAGAGGGCCGAGAGGCCCCGCCCGGCGCCCCGCCGTGACGTCCAGAGCCGCCCGATCAGCGGCCGATTCCCCCGACGTGTTGATGCGAAGCGGCAAACCTAGCTGGCCATGCAAACCACTCTGTTGAACTACGTGCGACAGTTCGTGGGCGATCAACTGCTGAGCGCCGCCTGAGCCGGGTCGATACTGGCCGGCGCCAAACACGATGTCCGGCCCGACCGTGTACGCCAACGCATTCACCGCCCGTGCTGATTCTGCGGCTCTCGCGTCCGTGTGTATGCGCACTTTGCTGAAATCGTAACCAAAGCGTGGCTCGAAGAGTGCGCGAGTGTCGGCATCCAGAGGCTGGCCGGGTGAGCGCAGGACGTCGTACACAACAGGTGGCACGGCGGTTGGCGCCGAGTTGTCCGAAGCGTGGCGTTGCAACGTCATTTCTTTCTTTTTGCAGTCCTCACACTCGCCGTCTGAACTGCCGGAACCACCGCAGGCACACTTGCGTTGCAGAACGCCGAAAGGTGCGGGCTTGTTGGAATGCGCTGGCGTGGCCGTCTTCGGAGGAATATGGGCGCGCTCGCTCATCGTTGAAGGCCTCCGGGTGCGGGCTTGGTGACGCGAGCAGATTGCTCCGGCCGGCTCTGCCCCTGCAAACCTTGATAGATTGAGGCGCCGATCCTGGCCCCGGTCGCCCGGGCAGTTGATCCGGGCGGGATGTGGATGGCTCCAGCATCGAGGTTGTCAACGGGCGAGGTTATCCCCGGGGATGCCGGCGCACCTTCGTTCCGGACCAGCCGGGCCAACTCCTCTTGCACTGCGGCGGCGATCCGGCGGCGCTCACCGTAATCGAACCCATGCAGGACAAGCTCCTCAATGTGGATATGGACCGGCCGGCGGTTTTCCGGTCCGCCGGGTTGCCCCTGCATCTCCTTCACGTGCAACTCCTCGAAGTTCCGTTCAGTCTGTTCATACCCACCCAGCAATTTCCGATTCCGTTAGCGGCCTTTCGAGTTTTGCAAATTCAATCCGTGCCGCCTGCAAGAGATGGGGCATGCGGACCGGCTCTGCTGCATCGACCGCAAGGAATGCCGCCCCCATTGCGATATTGCGGATGTTCCCGCCGGCGGCATTCAGGCGTGCCAAGCGGCCAATCCGCAAACCGTCTGTTGGAGTCCGGGACGGGAAAATCCGGCGCCAGATCTCCGCGCGCTGCTCCGCATCCGGAAACGGAAAATCCACCACGAAGCGAATGCGCCTCAGGAACGCAGTGTCAAGCGCTTCTCTGCGATTGGTCGTCAGGATGGCCAATCCGCGATAGGCTTCCATGCGTTGCAACAGGTAGCTGACCTCAATATTGGCGTAGCGGTCGTGACTGTCTTTGACCTCGCTGCGCTTGCCGAACAGCGCGTCCGCCTCGTCGAACAGAAGGATGGCGGCGCCGTCTTCGGCCGCGTCGAACACGCGCCGCAGATTCTTCTCGGTTTCGCCAACGTATTTGCTGACCACCTGGCTCAGGTCAACCTTGTAGAGGTCAAGCCTCAGCTCCCTTGCAAGAACCTCGCCGGCCATGGTTTTGCCCGTGCCGCTGGGACCCGCGAAAAGCGCGCTGATGCCCAATCCTCGGGCGCCCCTGGATGCAAAGCCCCAATTTTCATACACCTTTGCGCGCTGCCGGACGTGCAGCGCGATCTGCCTGAGCAGCAGCTTCTGGCGCTCCGGCAAGACCAGATCATCCCACTGGGCGACAGGCTCCAGGCGCTGCGCCAGTCCTTCCAGACAAGGCCGGGAATATGACCGGCAGACATCCCAAAGCACGGAAGCCAAGTCTCTCTCCCGGTTGCTGGGCGGCGCCTCGCGGGCAGCCGCAGATCTGCTGGTAACCGGATGGGCTTTGGTGCGATCCACGGCCTGCGCCACAGCTTCCCGGATATCTTCCGCACGCAGACTGAATTGCGATGCCAGTTGCTCTACGGTCCCATTGAGGGCTGGAGCGGCCTCTCCCAGAGCGAGTTTCCATGCTTCCAATTGCTCCGACGCGATGGGTTCGGGCACCTCGAACCAGAGGGGTGAACGGTCAATCGACCCGCGACGCTCGCGCATTGAAACCAGCAGGGGGCTCCGTACGGCGTTGATCAGACGTTTGACGGCGGCCTGCGCCGCCAGATCGGACGCATCCAGTTCATCGCATTCAAGCAGAAGCGCCGACTGCGAAAGAGCGGCTTCGCGTTCCCAAACGCGCACGAAGAGTTCAAATTCAGCCGGCACCCGCGGAATCATCTCGGCCGGCATCTGACGCAGTCCCATGCCGAGCGCCACGCAGGCTTTCATGGCGACTGCCCGTTTCCCACTTTTTTCGCGTCCGCACAAATACGCTCTGGGCCACGCGGCTCCTCCCTCCGCTCGCGACCAGGCGAGGGATACCTGTTCCGCCACCAATTGCTGGGACGGCGTTAACTCGCTCGCTGATCGCACGGTCTCTGTAAGGCCGCACAGCCGCTCGTCGACACTGTAGAGGCCCGCCAGATAATGTAGAACGTATTCGTCGATACGCAGCGGGCTGGTGGTCAATGCATTGCCCGCCATGATCTCCACCAGACGCCAATGGCGCAACGGGCGTTCCGGCAGCAGCGCGCTCCAGTGTGCGTCCTCAAAGGCCGCCAAAGCCAGGCTGAACGTGGGCAGGGCCGGACGCTGGTCCTTCAAAACCGTGGCCATAAGGTTCCGAAAACTTGAATCCAGTTCCACCCCGGCACACATCAACAGAACCTTGCGCTCAAAATCAGAGAGACCAAAAGTCGCGCATAGAGTGTCGAGCGCAGGCGGAGATGGCATCGCTGCGCGCAGTTCCTCCGATTGTGTTACCGACGGTTTCCCATCCTCCGCCGCGGGGGGCCCGGCATGCGAGAGAAATCTCTCGATCCCGACACGCACCTCAGCGAGCGCGGCTGCCAGGTATGCTTTATTCGCTTCTTCCCAATTGTGCGTGGCGGATTGGTTCATGCGATTGTCACCCACGGGCCGAACGTAGGGCTGCTCGGGTCAAGATCCAGCGGACTTTCCGCCCCATCCACCGAGACTCGGATAAAGTAAGTTGTGCCTCCGCCTTTGACGTTGACGATATCGAAGGTCAAATTGCTTGTGCTGCCTGCAAGCGGTGGAAGCGCGAACGAGTAGGCGGCAGGCTCGGGCGGAGGTGGCGTTGTGGCCTCATTGAGCAGGAGCGTCACTCTTTGCCCTTTCTGCACGGTGGGCGTGATGTCGATAGAAATCTGCGAAGCCGTCGCTGTTTGTGGAACAACCACCGGATGCAAAACAAACGGAAACACGTTGGATT
>JAKAWN010000285.1 GCA_021827245.1 Acidobacteriota bacterium
TCGGCTGCGCTTGTGGCCGCCGGCAAAGCGGGCGATCTTCCGGAAGGCGTTGCGGTTGCAGCAGAAGCGATTGATTCCGGCGAAGCAGCCCGGACGCTGCGAGCTCTGGTGGATTTCACTGACCGGCACCGGAGGTAACTTCGATTCTTCACACCTTGTTTCAGCTTCGGAAAAGGGCGTAACTTTCAGCCGTACCGAGAGGAACAGCAGGAGAGATTTTTCCCTGCGGAAAGAATAAATCCGTACCTTTTTGCAATCTGCACGTGCCATTGATCCTGCAGGCATTGGATTGAAAGAACTGGCGAGATTCTTCGGGGTATCCAGCATCACGCACGATGGGAATAGCTTTCATTCACCCACAGGATGCAGGTTATCATCGAAAAATTTCAGCAAGCGTTTGATGAGATAGAGCCGCGATGAATAGTGGGTGAAACCATGTTTTTCACCGGGCTGCAGATAGAGCTGGTAGGGTTTGCCGTCGCGAATCAGAGCTTCAATAAAGTTGATCATGTTCTGCATATGGACGTTGTCATCGTCCACGCCCTGGATCAGCAGCAGGTTGGCGCGCAAATTCCCTGCGGCATCGACCGCCGAAGATTCCCGGTAGCCGTCAGGATTTTCCTTGGGAGTTCGCATGTACCGCTCGGTATAAATGCTGTCGTAATACTTCCAGTCGGCCACGGGCCCGCCGGCTGCTCCGCATTTGAACACGTCGGGAGCGTGCGTCAACGCATAGAGCGTCATGAAGCCGCCGTACGACCATCCCCAGATTCCCATACGGCTGGAATCGACGTAAGGCAGCGACTTGAGGAAATTAACGCCCGTCAACTGGTCTCGAAGTTCCTGGCGTCCCAAGTGCTCGAAAATGGGGGTCTCAAAGGCGTGACCTCGGCCCCACGATCCGCGATTGTCCAGGATCCAGAGAATGTATCCGTGCTCGGCAAAAAGCTGATCGCTGAGCGAGGTCACTCCCCATTCATTCCGAACCATCTGCACCTCAGGCCCGCCATAGACGTTGACGATGACGGGATACTTCTTGTGCGGATCGAAGTCCGGCGGGGTGACCATGCGCGCGTAGAGTTTGGTCCCGTCGGGGGCCGTGAGCGTGACAAAGTCCGTGGAGCCGAGTTTGTAATCCGCCAGATGATTGACGGGATTGTCGATGATGGCAACCTCTTCGCCGCTTGATTTGCAAAGGCGAGTCATCGGCGGCATGTTGTAATCGGAGAACTTGTCGACGTAATACCGGCCGTCTGGCGAAAGACGGAACACATGGGTTCCAGATAATTTCGAAATTCGTTCGAGGTCCGTGCCATCGAGACGGACGCGATAGATCTGCCGCTGGCGCGGATCGGGTTTCGTCGAGAGGAAATAGACCCAGCCGGTGTTGCCTCCCAACTGAAACATGGGAAGATCGGAGAAGAGCGACCGGTCGATCATCCAATTGCCGCTGGTCAGCTTCTTCAACAACGTGCCATCCATGCTATATAGGTAAAGATGCATCCAGCCGTCGCGCTCGGAAAGCCATAGGAACCTCCCTCCAGTGAGAAAATACGGAGGGTTCAGGGAATTGATCCAATACTTGTCGTGCTCCTCAACCAGTGTGCGGCTAGTTCCGGACTCAATATTCCAGAGATGCGCCACCTCCTCAGTTTGGTCGCGATTCAGGGTCAGGAAGGAGATGGATTGCGAATCCGGCGTCCAAGTGAAACGCGGGGCAAAATACTCGACGGGAGGCGAAGTTCTTGGAGGAAACCAGGTTCTGACGAGGCCGCCATAAGACGAAACCACGTGGAAAGATGCTTTTGGGTTGGGATCGCCGGCCTGAGGGAATCGCTGGATTTTGAGCTGAACATGCCGGTCAAGAAAGTTGATCAGCGGATACTGGGGCACAGGTTGGTCATCAAGCTGGAGATAGGCAATCTCTTTGCCGTCGGGCGACCACTCATAGGACCTGCCTGTGGTGCGGTCCGCCAGCTCTTCCTTGTAGACCCAATCGAGTTTCCCATTCAGGACCAGGATATTACCATCTGTGGTAAGCTGCGTGGTCTTGCCGGTTTTCAAGGAAAGCGTATAAATATTGTTCCGCCTCACAAATGCGACGCGGTTTCCGCCAGGAGAAAATGTGGGCTCTTCTTCCTTTGGAAAGTCGTTCGTCAACCGCTTGGTCTCATTGGTCTGGGCGTAAAACACCCAGAGATCGCTCCTGCCCTGAAAAAGAATTTTGTCGCCTTCGGATGACCATTGGTAAGTGCTTGGATCAACCTCACCGGAGATCGCCAAGCGATGAGCTTTGTCGGTGGCAACGTCATAAATCCACAAAGATGGGCCAGAGTCGCCATCCCGGATATAACTGACCTGTTCGTGTCTGGGGCGCCACCTCACCCTGCGGATTGACGGGGCAACAACTTGATCTTGCTGAACCACCAGGGAAGGAGTGAGAAGCTTTTGTCCGGCCCGGCCTAAGACCGCAGAGGCGGGCAGGATAAACAGAAAGACGCAAACTCGAACGAGTAATTTCATGGAATGGACCCCTTGCTACATGCGACCGCGCGGGCTGACCCTCAAATCGTGCCTTTAGACCGCCCGGCTCAAACGCAAAACATTACCGCTTTTGCCGTAGGTTGTAAACTTTCTTCGCGGCCGGCAATTACCCATTTTGGTCTTGCAGCGGCCTTAGCCCAGCACAACGCGAAGGTACGGGCGAGAATGTCAGTGCAACAGAAAACTGAGTTTCCATGTCCCGAAGTGAACGCCTTAGCAAGCTGCTGAGATGTGCGCAGGAGTCGCAGCATCCTGAGCCTCCATTGGCTTTACGGCTCCGTCCAGGATGCGTCTTGCGACTCAGGGATGGCGCGGTAACCAAAGCCTTTTCAGCAACCCGTTAAATCTTCAGAAAGTTTGCCAGCAGTTGCTTCCCCGCGCCGGTCAAAACCGATTCTGGGTGGAACTGAACTCCCTCAACCTTCAGGGTCTTATGGCGGAGGCCCATGATAAGCCCGTCGGGCGAAGTCGCGGAAACCGCAAGGCAGTCGGGAAGGCTGTCGCGTTCAACAATCAAGGAATGGTAGCGTGTGGCCGGGAAAGGATTGGGCAGCCCGAGGAAGATGGTCTTGCCGTCGTGAGAAATCAGGCTGGTCTTGCCGTGCATGATTTCCGGGGCACGGACGACTTTGCCGCCGAATGCCTGCCCAATGGCCTGATGCCCCAGGCAGACTCCCAGAATCGGGAAGCTGCCTGAAAACTCTTCTATGACATTCAGGCAGATGCCGGCTTCAGAGGGGGTTTTCGGTCCCGGCGAAATCACAATACGTTCCGGAGCCATGCGCGCGATTTCATCCAGGGTGATCTGGTCATTGCGGCGCACTTCCATCTCCGCGCCCAGTTCGCCGAGATACTGAACCAGGTTGTATGTAAAAGAGTCGTAGTTATCGATCACTAAAATCATCAGCTTGCGCTACTGCCCTCAGTCGGTTCATTATACGCTGACATGGAGGGAGGCGAAAACAATGCGAGGCGGGGGCGGCGATGGGTTCATCGGAATCGGATTCATTGGTCTTACTGCGCTGCCAGTAAGTGGCTCATCCGAGAACATTTTGGTGGAGACGGGTTGGGAAAAGGAGGACTAAAGACCTAATGGAAATTCGACCGATCACGCTGGAAGGCCAGATTGTGCGTCTTGAACCGCTCAGCTTGTCGCATCACGAACAGTTATGCGCCGTGGGCCTCAATTTCGATTTATGGCGCTGGACAACGAAGAATGTCCGAACGCGTGAGGACATGCGCGCTTACATCGAGCAGGCTCTCGACGAACAGACGCGCGGAACCTCGCTCCCTTTTGCCACCATCGACCGTGCAAGCGGCAGGGCTATCGGCAGTACACGCTATCTGAACATTGACGGTTCCAATCTGCGCGTGGAGATCGGCGCTACCTGGATCACAAAGAAATGGCAGAGAACCGGCGCCAACACGGAAGCCAAGTATCTAATGCTTCGCCACGCTTTTGAAGAACTCGGCTGCATCCGCGTGGAGTTGAAAACGGACTCGCTCAACCTGCAATCGCGCGAGGCCATTCTGCGCCTCGGCGCGCGAGAGGAAGGACTGCTGCGCAACCACATGCTGACCTGGACAGGCCGCATCCGGCACACCGTTTACTTCAGCATCATCGACTCCGAATGGCCCGATGTGAAAAAACGGCTGGAAGAAAGACTGGTCCGTGGCACAGTGAAGCAGTAAACTTCACGCATCCAAAAGGCTCTGTCGCCAATTCAGTCAACAGCAAGAGATCGGCAGGATTCCCCCTGCTGCCAATCACGGCGCACGTACCTCGTTCATCTGGGCGGTAACATAACGCGGCCAGTCGTTCCGGTAGTCCCGCTCGTCTACATCTTGTGGCGGAGAGACCTCGCTCTTGGGCGGATCAGCGGTCGCGATAGTATCACGCCCCGTCAACACCATTGCGGCACCAAGAATATTCATCTGGAGGAACCTTCGACGCGAGGGCATTTGATTACCTCCATTCATAACGAGCCGTCACGGGAACTCCTGCAAAGTTTCCATAAAGTTCGAAGTGATGTCAACGCTGATAGCGGGAGGCACCGCGGCCGGCGCAGACCCCAAATTGCGGGGTCTGCGTTTTCCCGAAGGAGACTTTTGCGTGGAACCGTGGGGATATGACAGAATTTCATGCCTCGCGAGACTGCAGAAGATACAAAGCGAACGCATGCGCCAGCCGCGGTGATGGACATCCCAAAGTCCACGGCTGCCCACTAATTGTCAGGTTTGCTCACGGCTCCGTACATGGCGCGCAAGACAATGTTGGAACACTGTGTCCAGTACTCGGTGTCGGCCCCTAGAGAGTTCACTGCCTTCGCGGTCCTGACTTTGTTCAGTAGCGCCTTATACAGCTCGTCGGCCCCTATCTTGAACACAAGCTTGTAGTCAACCTTCCAGTAGTATCGATCGCCTTTTAACTCCAGAAGCTCCCGGAAGGCCGCCGCGATCGGAAGGGACGCAGCCAAATCCATTTCATGGTCAGTAGTGTATTGTGTGCCAGCAGGGGTCAAGGGCTTCTTGAGGGTCTTCACGGCACGTATCTTCCCAAATTTCCGCCCCCTACCCGTGTCTTTGCTGAATTCGGATTGGATATATTCGGGCAATGTTACTATGTCAGCAGCGACGTCATAAAGCCTGCGGAACTCCTCATGGGTGGTTTCATTGGTATATAGGTCGAGAGCTTTGCCTTTAGACCGGTACATTGATGCCGGTTGCGTCGTCTTCCATCGCTCCTTCAGGAAACAGGCAAGCCGCTGCACGACATCACGAACGTCCCACTCCTTATCCTCGTTCTCACGAAATGCAACGACACTGGGGTCAAAACCACCTTTCTGGAGAGCTTCCTTCAACTCGTCGAACTTATTCTGGTACTCATCAAGCGTAAATTGCTGTACCTGAGACGAAGTATTCAGTGCCTCCACAAGTTGTTCGAGCTCTCCGCTTTCGAACCCATGCCCTGCCAGAAAGTGGACACGTACAAATGGCTCAGTCCACCCTTCTCGCTCGCGCAGCTCGTTTATGCGCTCCATGGTTTGCTGTATTACCTCAAAGGTGTGGCCGCCGTCCGCAATTCCAAACTTCGGCTCTCCGTTTTCCAGGTCTTCGAATTCGTGCGGGTCAATATCTGGAATTGTCACTCGGAGCAACCGATTCTTATTGTCGAACTCAAACCTGTCACAGAGATAAATGATCCCTCGATTCTTCCGGTGAAAGGTTGAAGGACTGTTTTCGACCGTAATTATCATGTCGCGGAAGGGCTTCTTCCTTTGAGACGCTGGCCGGACATTGGCATTGCCGCGTTCCAGCCTGGAGGCTGATGAAAAAGGCAACCACGTCTCAAGATGAAATAAGCCTGTCTCGACTGGATCGTTCAGCCTCTTGATATGCTCGTTGTCGCGGGGAGTAACCTCAAGCACCTTGGTGGGAAACAGCATGTAACACTTCCTTCTGGCAGCGTATGCTTGCCGATTAATAGTCATCAGAAGCTCAATTCGTCATCTGACGCCGAAGGGAGGATAGCAAACAGATCCGGAAGTAGTCAACAAAAAAGTGGGAACAGCCAATTAATTTCCGGCCGCGACCCCGCATTACAACCCTTTTTCAGCCATGGCAAAGGCTCGGAGCATGGCGCGGGCCTTATTCATGGATTCTTCGAATTCGAGTGCGGGGACGGAATCGGCCACAATTCCGGCACCGGCCTGAAGGTAAGCTTTGGCGTCCTTGATGAGGACGGTGCGGATAACGATGCAGGAATTGAGGTTGCCGGAAAAATCGGCATAGAGGACAGCTCCGCCGTAGAGGCCGCGGCGGGTGGGTTCGAGCTCGTCGATAATCTCCATGGCGCGGACCTTGGGCGCACCGGTGAGCGTTCCTGCCGGGAAGCAGGCGGCGAGCGCTGCATAGCTGTCGGCATCCGGGCGGAGTTTGCCCCGGATCAGTGAAACCAGGTGCATCACGTGGGAATAGCGCTCCACAAACATGACCTTTTCCGCGTGGACGGAAGAAAATTCGGAGACGCGGCCAACGTCATTGCGGCCCAGGTCGACCAGCATAATGTGCTCAGCGCGTTCCTTGTCATCGGCAAGCAGGTCCTCTTCAAGCCGCTTGTCCTCTTCCTCCGTCCTGCCGCGTGGCCGAGTGCCGGCAATAGGGCGGTATTCAACATCGCGCCCAGCCACCTTGACCAGCATTTCGGGCGACGATCCAAGGACCGTGGCCTTTCCCAGTTGCAAGAAATACATGTAGGGCGAAGGATTCACCACGCGAAGCGCGCGGTAAACCTGAAAAGGCGGCACGCGCACCGGAACCGTCAGGCGCTGCGACAGGACCACCTGGAAGACATCACCGGCGCGAATGTACTCCTTCCCGCGCTCGACCATTCCTTCGTACCGCTTCCTGGGCATGTTGGGTTTGACTCGCAGCGGCCCGTGCGGCGGACGAATACTCGGCTGGCGCAACGGCCGATCGAGCTGGCGCCCCAGCCGGTCGAGCTGGCGTACGGCGTGTTCGTATTTTTCGCGAAGGTTTCCCGAGTCCTCTTCCGTCAAGACATTCGAGATCAGGAACAGGCGGTGCCGCACGTGGTCAAAGGCAACGAGCGTCCGAAAGTACATGAAGATTGCATCGTCTGCCTCAACATCCGGCTCGACACGGGCCGGCAGCCGCTCAAGCTGGCGCACAGCCTCATACGAAAGATAGCCCACCGCACCGGCGCTGAATGGCGGAAGACCCGGCAGCTTGACCGAGCGATATTTTGACCCGGTATGCCTCAGGAATTCGAAAATGTTGCCCGATTCCTCGATCCGTTCCCGGCCGCGAACCAAGCTTATCCGGCTGCCGCGGCAAGTAATCACCTGAAATGGATCAACACCGAAATAGGTGTAACGGCCGACACGCTCGCCGCCTTCAACGCTTTCCAGGAGGAAACTGTAGTGTGAATCTCCCCTGCCGCCTGGTTTGAAGCTCCTGAAAGCCTGAGGGGCAAGTTTCAGAAACGCGGAAACAGGACTCAGCAGATCGGCCACGACAGTTCGATAGACAGGCACAACCGTGCCCTGGCGCGCCAGACGCCGGAATTCCGAGAAATTGGGAATAGTGTTATCCATTGGGATACCAGGAAGGACTCTGGCGCCAGACGCGGGGGGTTAGTTGCCTTTTGCGCTCAGCTGTTGCCTACCCCCTCTCCGGGCTTCCCGGCCGGGCGGCTTCAGCCTGCTTCGTTTGGACCTGCCCTGAGTGCTCCGCAAGCACTTCGCGAATGATCGTCTTCAATTCTTCGCGGTCCTGCTGCGAGCGGATGGCAAATGGCTTGCTCGCCTCGCCCCAGTAAATACTTCTGTGCGGAAATGGCATTTCAATGCCCAGTTCGTCAAATTTCTTCTTGATGCGGCGATTCATTTCGCGTCCTACGGTCCATTGCTGACTCGGCAGCGTTTTGAAGCGAGCTTTAATGACTACGGCAGAATCCCCAAACTGATCGACACCCAGGACCTCCAGCGGCGCCAGGATGAGCGGCTTGTATTTTTCATCCTGCATCATCTCGTCACCAAGCTGCTTGACAACCTCGATGACGTGATCGGTGTCCTCTTTATACGCCACCCCGATATTAAAAACATAGTATGAGTATTCTTGCGTCATGTTGGCGAGGGTAGTGATGGTTCCGTTCGGAAAAACATAAACGGTCCCGTCCAATCCGCGAAGCACGGTGGTCCGCAAATTGATTTGCTCCACCAGCCCGCCGGTCCCGTTAATAACGGCGACGTCGTTCACCCGAATCTGGTTCTCGAGCAGGATGAACATGCCCGCAAACAAATCGCGTACAAGGTGCTGCGCTCCAAAGCCAACAGCCAGGCCAAGAACACCAGCGCCTGCCAGTATGGGTCCGATGTCGAACCCGGATTCCTTGAGCGCCATCACAACCGCCAGAAGCCAGATGCCGATAACCACCGTCTTTCGGAAGATGCCGCTCAGGGTGGCCGCGCGCTTTTCCAACTCGATGTCAGCCTTGCCGTGGCGCTTCATCGTTTCGATAATATGGATCCGGATGGCGGGAACTGACTTATTGAAGATCTTCGCAGCAATATAGGCCGCCACAAGAATGGCCAGGATCCGGATGAGATGGTCAATGAGGGTGCTGTATTCGGAAAAGCCTGGCAGTGAAGGCCATGAGATCAGCAACATGCAGTGATCCTTTCAAAGGATTTGCCCCGCCCCTCATTCAGCGGAACAGTCATTTCCGGCATTGAGCCCGATTTAGCGGCTTCTCAACAAGTTAAAACCTCGGGTTGACCTGTGTCAATCGCCGCTCACAACTACAGATTGCACTTTCCTGACGGATAAGGACAGTGAAGGAACGGTGGTTGACGTCTGGACAGCAGGCGGGGCTTGAGATTTTCAGCGGACGACCCAGCAAAGCGGAGACTAGCCTGTGGCCGCGTGGCTCAGCGTCTGGCGTACCGCCTGTTCCATCAATGCCGTTGGCGCTGCCTCGCC
>JAKAWN010000286.1 GCA_021827245.1 Acidobacteriota bacterium
TACCGGTGCAAATGGCTTTGTAGGCAGCCACGTGGCTCGAATGCTTGTGGAACGCGGGGTTTCGGTTCGTGTTTTAGTGCGTCCGCAGAGCAGCCAGCGGGCAATTGAAAGTTTGCCGGTGGAAAAGGTTTACGGAGACTTGCGCGATCCGCAGTCCCTTGTGCGCGCCGTCGAGGGTGTCGACCGGGTGTTTCACGTCGCCGCGGATTACCGCCTGGGTGCATCCAACCCCCAGGAGATTTACGATGCCAATGTGACTGGAACGCGAAACCTGCTTGGAGTTGCGCGCCGAGCGGGCGTGAAGCGTGTTGTCGTCACCAGTAGCGTGGCAACCATCGCGGTGGACCGCGGAAGCGAATTGCCGAACGAACAGACGGTGGCTCGGCTTGAAGAAATGATCGGGCATTACAAGCGCTCAAAGTTCTTGGCCGAAAAAGAAGCCCTGCGCGCGGCTGGCGAAGGCGTGCCCGTTGTGGTGGTCAACCCCACCACGCCTATCGGTCCCGGCGACTGGAAACCAACACCTACGGGCCGCATTATCGTGGACTTTCTAAATGGCAGGATGCCGGCCTATGTGGAAACGGGTCTGAACTGGGTTCCGGTTGAAGACGTTGCTCTGGGCCACTGGATTGCTGCCGAACGCGGGCACGTTGGTGAGCGGTACATTCTGGGCGGGCGCAACATGTTGCTGAAAGAAATCCTGGATATCCTGGCCCGGATCAGTGGCCGTCCCAGCCCTCGGGTGCGCCTGCCGCATGTCGTGGCGATGGCGGCCGGTTATGCCGACCAGGCTTTTTCTCGCGTGCTCAACCGCCAGCCGCGAATTCCGCTGGAAGGCGTTCGAATGGCTCGGCACAAGATGTTTGTTGATTGTACGAAAGCGGCAAAGGAACTTGGTTTTCAGGCCGGTTCGGTGGAGGCTGCGCTTGAGCGCGCGGTAACCTGGTATGGACAAAATGATTACATCCGCGCCAACGGCTCAAAAGTGGCGACTTACGGGCAGGCGGCGTAGCCTGGCTGATGGTCACCTGTATGAGAATTCTGGTAACTTTTGCGGTCGATTGGGAATTCAAGCCTTGGGCGCGCCTTCGCCGGTTCCGCAAGGCTCGGGACGGAGCGAAGATTTTTCAAACTCGGATCGCCGAAAGTGATGTAGTCGTTGTTGTGACAGGCGTGGGCCCGATCAATGCGCTCCGGTCGGTCCGGGCGGCGACGGATGAAGCGCCCGATCTTTGCATTGCCTCAGGTTTGGCGGGAGGTCTCAAACACGACTATCGACCGGGAGATATTCTAGTGGCGCGCGCGACCTGCTCGGAAACTGGCAACGAAGCATTTGAAAGTGATCGACGACTTTTGGAAGTTGCAGTTAAGTATGGAGCTACGGCAGTGAACCGGTTTATTTCCGCAGAGCGCGTGGTTCGAACGGCAAAGCGGAAGTCGGCGCTCCATCCCACCGCTGATGCGGTAGACATGGAATCCTTCACCGTCATGAAGGAAATGAGCGCTTTGGGCGTCCCCTGTGTTGCGATCCGCTGCGTGGCTGACTCTGCGGAGATGGAGGTGCCTTGTGATTTTGAACGTGCGCTCGATGCTTCAGGGCACATCCGGATCATTCCTGTTCTAGGGCAAGTCGCCTGTGATCCCAGGCAGGCTTGGCCGCTGGCACGGTTCGGAGTGCGGAGTTCCCGGGCAGCTTCAACACTTGCCCGTTTCCTCGATCGATATGTTGCGCAATCAGTTGAGCAAGAGGAGAGAATGGACTTGAGCGTCCAGCAGAGCGGCTGATGACAATCTTGAGAACAGAAATCGGGGCTCAGCCGGTAGTCCAGCAGAGACAGAAGCGAATGTGGGCTGGCGTCTACCGCGGCCGCGGTCGAGTTGTGGCGGAAGAAGTGCCAGTGCCGGAGATCTCGGCCGGAGAAGTGCTGGTACGCGTCCACGCCTGTGGCATCTGCGGAACCGATATCAAGAAGATCAAACACGGATTTCTACCACCACCCCTGGTTTTCGGGCATGAGATCGCTGGTACGGTCGAGGCTGTGGGCGAGGGAGTCCATAACTGGCATCCAGGCGACCGCGTCCTGACCTTTCATCACATTCCTTGTGGCAACTGTTTCTACTGCAGGCAAAAACTCTTCTCACAGTGTCCGACCTACAAGAAGGTCGGCGTTACAAGCGGATTTCGGCCCAGCGGTGGCGGCTTTGCCCAATTTGTCCGCGTGATGGATTGGATAGCCGAGAGGGGGATGGTTGCGATTCCGCCCTCAGTCAGCTTTGAGGAAGCTGTCTTCGTTGAGCCGGTAAATACCTGCCTGAAGGCGATTTATAAAGCACGTATCCAGCCGGGCGAAACAGTTCTGGTGATCGGGCAGGGACCCATCGGGATGCTGCTGATGCTACTGGCGCGCATCCATGCAGGCGCAACCGTGGTAACCAGCGATCCCATGGCGGCGCGCCGCGAAAAGAGCATTGCCCTGGGGGCCGACGAATCTTTCGATCCCGCAACCGGCAACATGCTGGAAACGATTCGGGCTCGGACATCCGGCCGGGGAGCGGATGTTGTGCTGGTTGCAGCTCCTCAGCGTGAGCTTCTGGAACAAGCCCTTGCTCTTGCCCGGCCTGGAGGACGTATCCTTTTGTTTGCTTATAATGACCCGCTGTTGCGTGTGGAGTTCCCTGCCGCGACAGTCGGTATCGACGAAAAAGAAATCCTCGGGAGTTATAGTGCATCATTTGATTTGCAGGCGGAGTCTGCACGGCTGGTTTTTGAGCGTGTCCTTCCGGTTCGGGAATTAATCTCTCACCGATTTCCTCTTTCTCAAATCGAACACGCGGTGAGCCTGGCAGCCCATCCTTCCGAGGAGTCTCTGAAAATCATACTGGTGCCCTAATGGAAACTCATCTTAACGGCGACATGAACGCTGCCGTGCTGTACGGTCGCGAAGACCTGAAAATCGAACGGATCCCAATACCGAATCTGGCACCGGACGAGGTTCTTGTCCGGGTGAAAGTGGCATTGACGTGCGGCACGGATTTGAAAGTCTGGCGGCAGGGCTATCATGCCAAAATGATCGTTCCTCCCGCCGTCTTCGGCCACGAACTCTCCGGCGTTGTCGAGGCTGCTGGAAGCGAGGTCGGCAATGGTCTGCGGCCGGGCGCCTGGGTAGTGCCAGCCAATTCCGCTCCCTGCAACAATTGTCTTTTTTGCCGAAAAGGCCAGCCAAATCTCTGCAACTCGCTCCTGTTCAACAATGGGGCTTATGCGGAGTACATTCGTATTCCCGGTCGTATCGTCCGCGAGAATACCCTGGAAATTCCTGCACACGTTCCTTTTCGGGACGCCGCCCTGGTTGAACCGCTCGCGTGTATCCTGCGAGGGATCGAAGAGACAGGCATTCATTCAGGTGATACGACCGTGGTTGTGGGGTGCGGCCCCATCGGCCTGAAGTTTGTCCGGATACTCTCGGTGCGGGGCGTACGAGTGATTGCCCTGGGCAAGCGTAAGAGCCAAATTCGCGCCGCGGAACAACTGGGCGCATACGCCGCCTTCAATGTTTCGGAGTTGAATAACCCTGTGGTTGCCGTTCGCCAGCTTACTGAAGGCGGTCACGGCGCCGATTCGGTAATCGAGGCCGTCGGTATTCCCGAAACCTGGGAGTGGGCAGTGCAGATGGTGCGCCGTGGAGGCACCGTCAATCTCTTCGGCGGTTGCCCGCGCGGCAGCCAGGTTCAGTTTGATCCCTCGGTACTGCATTACTCGGAAATCACCATTCGTTCCACCTTCCACCACACACCCAAATTCTTTCGCAAAGCGCTGGAAGCCGTGGCCCGTGGAGAAATCCGGGCTTCAGACTTTGTGACGGGTGAAATTCCACTCGACGAATTGCCGAGGTTCTTTCAGAAGATGAAGCATCGGAATGGCGAACTAAAAATGGCTGTCATTCCCTAAGTGGGCGCCAGGCAGACAATACATCCAACGCCTGATCGGCCTTGGGCGTTTGACTATACCCAGCCTCTTTGGCATGCGACCAGTGTGGTTGTGCGACCCACGCAAATCCACTCTTCCATGGGTTCACAAGAAATTCCTAACAGCTTGATATAACGCGGCTTACTGTTTTATCCCGAAGATGAAATTGCGGTTACCTGGCGAAAAGGCCTTAACAAAGTCGCTATTAAATCATCTGAAGCTTGCCGAAATCGGAATCCGGATATATCCTAGGACGTAAGTCAGGGTCCAGCACAACTGCGGTCACGTAGTCAGGAGGGGGGTCCGCAAGGAGAGTCGAAAGGTTTGGAAGAAGATTCGTGTCTGTAACCGCCATTGTGGCGAATCAGGAAATTTTCAGAACAGGAAAGGAATCCGACCATGACCCCACTCCGGATGAACCTGAACGATTTTAGACGTTGGCAAGCGACGCAGTATGGGCTGGCGACTACCAAAATGCTTTGGCCCGCCATCGAGTTCTGCCTGCTCCTACTGCTGGCTGCGAGTTGCGCATATGCGCAGGCTGCGGCCGAATATGGGTCGGCAACATCAGGTATAGCCACCAGCATGAGCGGAATCAATCTCATGAACAAAGTCAAGTTTCCCGACACGTCGCAGGAGAAATCAAGCATCATCATGAGCCAGCCTTCCGCGAATTCGAAAGCAAGCCCGAACTATATTCTGGATTCCCTGAAGCAAGGTTCGGTGGCCGCAAACAGGAAAGCGCTTGAACAACGCGCTGGCAAAAATGCCGCCAAACTTATGCTCAGGTCTACGCCAACCGGCGCCGATGTGAAGATCGATGGAAAGATGGTTGGCAAGACACCAATTCTGCTGGTTCTTTCCCCTGGCCGATATGATGTGGTCATGGACGGGAAACGGATGGATCGTGCGGAGCAGAAAATCGACCTCTTACCCAAGGAGACGCGCGAATTCCTGCTTCCTCTCAAGCAGCTCTATCCCACGGAGGTCATGATTCACCTCCACTAGGTTATGGAGCGGTTTGGAGGGGGTACAATATGGGCGGTCCGGCATTTGACAGACAGGTTTTTGTAAAGAAGCAACCAAGGGAGCGGCCTCCGTCTCGTAACGTTTTGCCGGGGGCGGCAGTTCTCTTGCTTGTGGCTGCGTTGGCATCCTTTGCGACCTACCGGTATGTGAAGGCGGGCGGCGGAACTCCTTCAAACCCTACCGATACTGCCAAGATCAAGGAACTCCAGACAAAGCTGAAGCAGACCGAAGCCCGCATTGCAGAACTGGAGAAGCAACGCCATGCCGCGCGCGCCACTCGCGTTGCCGACACTGCTACTGGAACGAATGCCAGGACCGAGCCCTCTGAACTGCATCGCGCGATGATCGCGGAATCCACTCCTGTCGCCGACGGCCACGTAGCGCGTGTTAGGCACAGTTCCGCCAGCCCCCCAACGGACGCTTTGAACCATTCGACTGTGAACGAAGCGACATCCGGCACTTCTCACAACCCTTCGCCTTCTTCTCCCGCTGCAAGCCGGGCGGCAACCGAACTCAACGCGCAACTCGAAAGCGCTCAGGCAGCCTCGAACAAGAAGTTGGCCCTTCTTCAGAGTGACCTCGCGGCTAACCACCAGGAATGGCAGGCGACAACGAACCGCCTGGGCAATGTTGTGGGCGAGCTCGATACGCAGCGGAACGCCATCCAGAAAAATCAGAACGGGGTCAACTATCTCCTGGAGAGAGCTCATCGAAGCGATATCGCCTTCACGCTCAGGAAGGGAGCCGGACTTCAGCGCGTTGGCCCCATATCAATGAAGCTCGCCTCGACGAGCGTGAAAGGCCAACATTACAGCCTTCGGATGATCGTGGACGACAAGTCTGTCGAGTTGAGGGATCGCGCCCTGAATGAGGTTATCGAGTTTTACACTTCACAGAGCAAGTTTCCTCTCCGTTTGATTGTCTCCCAGATTGACAGAGGACAGGTGTCAGGAACCCTGGCTGTCCCATTTGCTTTGGGCCAGGAAACCAACAATCCTCAGTTTCATGAACTGCACGAAAGGTAGGAGGGCGGCACGACCGGCAGACGGCTTGCCATGAGAACCCCCGTAGTCGGCCCGAACCAGGCCGTACCGGCCCCTGGCTTCTTCCACGCCTCTTCCCTATCGCCCGGGGTGAAACCCATTCCAGATTCTGCTTTGACTTCTGCGCCGGAAGTGGCCATAATCGGCGCCGTAGCTGGTGGTAGAGCGAAAGATTAAATAAGAGCCTCGTCAACAAATTCTTCAGAGATAAGGAGACTCAAGCAATGAGTGCGCGCCGTGCCCGTGTGCCAATACTTCTTTCATTGTTTCTGATTGCCATCCTTCCAACAAGTTCCAGTCCGCGAGAGATGAACCCTGCACTGCCGCACCATAGCTGGCCAGCGCAGTGGATTGCGTGTCCCGGAAGTCCGCATCGTGGGTTCGGCGTCTATTATTTTCGCAAAGATTTCTCGCTAGCCGTCAAACCTGAACATTTTGTCATTCACGCCAGCGGCGACAACCAATATCAGCTTTTTGTCAACGGTGCCCGGATTTTTGAAGGGCCGGCGCGAGGCGACCTTTTTCACTGGCGATATGTAACGCTCGATATTGCTCAATACTTGCGCCCAGGCAAGAACGTCCTGGCGGCTGTTGTTTGGAATTTTGCTGAACTCGCACCGATGGCACAGATGAGCAACGAGACAGGGTTGATCGTGCAAGGCGATGCAGCGCAGGAGTCGATGGTCGATACGAATGCGAGTTGGAAGGCGATTGAAAGCCGTGCTTTCCAGATGATTCCGATTAACCGCAAGGCAATTCCTTTCTATATGGTGGTCGGCCCGGGGATACGGGTTGATGCCTCCAGGATTCCATGGGGATGGCAGGATGTGGGCTTTGACGATTCCGCGTGGAAGCCAGCGGAGACGCTTGGGTACGGCGGGCCGCGCGGAATTCAGGATAGCCATTCCAGATGGATGCTGGTGCCAAGAAATATTCCTCTGATGGAAGAGAAACTCCAGCGCTTGGTGAGCGTGAGGCGCTCCGAAGGAGTCCAGGTTCGGAAGGGCTTCTTGCAGGGACATGCGCCAATCACCATCCCCGCGCATACGACAGCCACGCTGTTGTTCGATCAAACCTTTGAGACCACCGCCTATCCGGAGCTTGTGGTCAGTGGCGGACGCGGCTCGGTGGTAACCCTCACCTATGCCGAGGCGTTGTGGAAAGGCCGCGAGAAAGGCAACCGGAATGTGATCAAAGGGAAAAAGATGGTGGGGATGGAGGACCAGTTCCTGCCAGACGGCGGCAAGCGGCGGATGTTCCGGCCTCTCTGGTGGCGCACTTACCGCTACCTGCAAGTTGCTGTTCGAACTGGAGACGAGCCGCTGACACTTGACGACCTGCGTGGAATCTTCACGGCGTACCCCTTTAAAATGCGTGCGAGCTTTGAGAGCGGCGATCCGACTTTGCAGAAAATGTGGCAGGTAGGCTGGCGCACCGCGCGGCTCTGCGCGCACACAACCTATATGGATTGCCCATACTATGAGCGGCTGCAGTATGCCGGGGACACTCGTATTCAGATTCTGATCTCGCTTTATATGACCGGAGACGATCGGCTGGCCAAGAATGCGATCAGCCTGTTGAACGATTCTCGCATTCCGGAAGGCATCACCCAGAGCCGCTACCCCTCGCACCTGCCGCAGTTCATTCCCCCCTTCTCGCTCTTCTGGATCGGCATGATGCACGACCTCTGGTGGTATCACGGCGATACCGCATTTCTCCGCCAGTTCCTTCCGGGCATGAGGGATGTGCTCGGCTGGTTTGACCGCCGCATGAGCCCTTCCGGCCTGCTGGGACGGCTCGACTGGTGGGACTTTGTTGACTGGACTCCACAGTTCAAGGATGGCGTACCGCCGCAAGAATCGAACGGGCAATCTTCAATTCTCAGCCTGCAATTCGCTGCTGCGCTCCAAAATGCCGGCGATCTTGAATCGAGTTTCGGCAGCGAATATTTCGCCGAGCATGACCGGGTACTGGCACAAAAGATCGCGCATGCCGTCTATGCAAAGTGCTGGGATAAATCGCGTGGTCTGCTGGCGGACACTCCGGCGCGCAAGGACTTCAGCCAGCATGCCAATATCCTCGGCGTGCTCACTAACGCCATCCCCGTTCAAGATCAGAAACAGGTGATGCAGAAAGTCCTGACGGATCCCACGCTCACCCAGTGCTCGTACTATTTCCGCTTTTACCTGTTCCGCGCAATGAAAAAGGCCGGCTTGGGCGACGATTACCTCAGTCAGCTCGGTCCCTGGCGCCAAATGCTGAAGCTTGGCCTGACGACATGGGCTGAATCACCTCCAGCTACGCGCTCACGCTCAGACTGTCATGCCTGGAGCGCGCATCCGAATTTCGATTTCCTAGACACGGTTGCCGGCATCGAGCCCGCCGAGGCAGGGTTTCGCAAAGTTCTGATCCAGCCGAATCTGGGCACGCTAACGCACCTCGCGGCTGCGCTCCCTGTTCCGCAGGGCGAAATTACCGTCAGGTATCACCGCGAGAATGGGGTCCTGACTGCCGACATTACTCTGCCAGGCGGCATGACGGGCTCGTTCATCTGGCAGGGACAGAGGCTGGCACTTCACGCCGGAGAGCAGCATCTCCAGATTACGAAGCGGTGACGACTGGTCCCAGGCGCCAACCTGGCGGGCTTTTTTGCCCCGAACGCCGGCACGGCGCCTCAAGGGCTTCGACGTTTTGTCAGCATTGTGGCTGGTTCGATAGCCAGGAGGCTTTCAGGCCGGAGCGCAAAAGGCCTACTACGAGGTTGGGCGAACCGCAATGGCTCTGGGTCCCTTGGGGCCGTCTTCCACGTCAAATTCCACAGCATCACCTTCTTTTAACGTGTCGAAGTTAAGGTTCTGAAGGCTGCTGCGGTGGAAAAAGATCTCACGGCCCTCCGCAGAACGGATGAAACCAAACCCCCGGTCGCGAATGACCCGCTTGACTGTTCCTTGCATAGACACCTCACGTGCGGATTGAAGGGTAGTTACCGTCGCAGGCCGGAGTCG
>JAKAWN010000287.1 GCA_021827245.1 Acidobacteriota bacterium
CCGACCTCACCCTTATCAGGGGTGCGCTCTAGCCACCTGAGCTACAGGCCCGCCCTGTCGCTGGCGACGAGCTATTCTGGTCCATCGCTCGTGCTCTGCAACTTGGTGTAATCAGTATAGGCAATGCACTCCGCTTCTGGCAAGCAGAAGATCATGGAAAAGCCGAAGCAACTAGTAACGGAAAGCGCGATGGGCGGTGAGTGCATCTAAGGAAATGGGACGCAAATCTCGTCAGTCGCGTTTTCCTGAAGCTTGTGGTTAAATAAGGGTAGGTCGCGTGGGCTTCACGGCAAACGGTTCATCAGCTAATAAGAAAAGAATTTCGCAGGAACATTATGCAACCTGACGTAAAAAAAGATGCGTTGTCCAATGGCCTTCTAGTTGTGAGCGAGACGATGCCGGCAGTCCGGTCGGTCTCACTGGGAATCTGGCTGCGGACGGGTTCGCGCCACGAGCGCGAGGACCAGAATGGCATCGTCCATTTTCTGGAGCACATGGTTTTCAAGGCGACCAAGAACCGCTCGGGCGAGGAGATTGCCCGGGCGGCCGATGCTATCGGCGGCCACCTGGACGCCTTCACAACAAAGGAATTCACTTGCTTTTCCATCAAAGTAGTTGACGAACACCTGCCACGCGCCTTCGACATCCTGGCGGATCTGGTGAAAAATCCTCTGCTTCGCTCAAGCGACATAGCCAAGGAATCACAGGTCATCCAGGAAGAAATTAAGATGGTTGAGGACACGCCGGACGACCTGGTCCATGAGATCTTCAGCAAATGCTACTGGCCCCACCACTCGCTGGGACGCCCCATCCTGGGAACCCGGGCAACGGTCGGGGCATTCAATCACCGGCGGGTTCGGGAGTTCTTCGCGCGGCATTATGTGCCCGGCAACATGCTGATCACGGCGGCTGGACATCTGGAACATGGCCAGGTGGTCGACCTTGTTGAAAAGCAGTTTGGCAGCATTCCCAAGGGGCCTGTCCTGGAGAAGGGGCCGGCGCCCGTGGCGCATCCGCACGCACGCTACCGGCGCAAGAAGGAGCTTGAACAAACGCACATCTGCCTGGGGACGCCGGCTTATCCTTACGCGCACGAGAGGCGTTTTGCGAGTTATGTTCTCAACACGATTCTCGGCGGGGGAATGAGTTCGGGGCTGTTTCAGAACATCCGCGAGAAGTACGGTCTGGTATATGCCGTGTTTTCAGGGTTGAGCTCGTACCGCGATGCGGGCCTCCTGAGCGTCTACGCCGGGACGGCGCCTGGCAACGCCCGAAAAGTCGTCAAGCTGATCATCGAAGAATTCCGCAAGCTGAAGAACGATTCTATTCCCGCCGAGGAACTGCAACGCGCCAAGGACTACCTGAAAGGCAACCTGCTCCTGGGGCTTGAATCCACTACCAGCCGCATGGCCAATATCGCCCGGCAGGAATTGTATTACGGTCGATATATATCCTTGGATGAAGTTTCCGGTGAGATCGATGCCGTGAGTCGCGAGGACGTTGTGGAAGTGGCTCGCGAACTTTTCCAGTCCGGCCGGATCGCCGTCACGGTGCTCGGGCCTCGCCAGGGCTTCACAATCCACCGCGACCAGCTCGAGTGCTAACTGTGGGCTCGTGTACCACCGCCATTTAGGGCTGCATGCCGGGCTTAAATCTAAGCGGTGCGAGTTCGCAGCTTCCGACCTTCCCTTTTCTTCCCGCCCGCGCTTTATCGATGCGAGATTGCTGTTAACAATCACTCCACCTTTTACGTATCACAGGTAGAAAGGTTTCAAGCCTGGGCACAGCCCGGGCAGTGACCGGAGGAAGGGCTGCGTGGCGGCAGGTTGTCCAGTCGTGCGGTACCTGCGGTCATCAAGAGAGGAGGAGCAAATGGCCGTTCCAATTGTAGCGATTATCATGGTGTTCGGCGGGGCGGTTGCGATCTTCTGGGTGATTTTCAGCACCATTCGCAGGCTGAAGGTGGCCAGGTTGCAGTCCGAGGTCCATAAAGAGCTGATCGAGAAGATGGGTTCGAGCCAGGAGCTTCTGACGTATCTCGATTCCGAATCCGGAAGGCAATTGGTGGCTTCCATCGGGATTGAACATCCGAGCCGGGAGCCCTATGGTCGAATCCTCAGTTCGGTCCAGGCTGGGGTGATCCTGTTGTTCGTGGGCATTGCGCTTCTGATTCTCGGAGGCCACTTTGGCGATGTAGCGGAAGGATTCTACATTCTGGGCGGCCTGATCGTTGCCCTGGGCGTCGGGTTCCTGATTTCGGCAGGGCTTTCGTACCGGCTGTCAAAGGCTTTCGGGCTGTTCGAGCGCGAGCGAACCGTCGGAAAACTGACTGCATAACCCGGACAAAACCGTGGACCGAGGCAACAACATGCTGGCGCGCGCCATGGCATTGGCCAAGAATGGCGTTGTGAGGGCGGAAGTTGAGGTAAAATCCCTCGCAATGGACGAGGAGAGCTTCCGCATCCTCTACGAACGTACAGCACGGCCTCTATGGGCCTACCTCGCGCGTGCTTCCGGGGACGCTGCACTGGCAGACGATCTCCTGCAGGACTGTTATTGCCGATTTCTTTCACTGGCGAACCCTCCGCTTGAAGACGATCACAGGAAGAATTACCTTTTCCGGATCGCCACGAACCTCCTGCGGGACCATTGGAGGGCGGTTCAGAGGCACGGTCGCGCAGCCGTCGAAACCGCTGATATTCCTTCGGAGGATCATGCGGTGGCAAACATTCCGCTACGGTCAGACCTGGGCCGTGCACTGGCGCAATTGAAGCCGCGGGAACGTCAGTTGCTCTGGCTGGCTTACGCCGAAGGTGCCAGCCATAAAGAAATCGCCGCGACTTCAGGGATGAAGGCGGCCAGCGTACGCCCGCTGCTGTTTCGCGCCCGGAAAAAGCTTCTGGCTTTGATTGCCGGAAGCGGTCGCGATAACATACAAGAATCAAGGAAGGTTAAGCCATGAAACAGTATGGCTGTGAGAATGAAGCACGAGTTCTGGAAGCCTTGGGCAGAGGTCACGGGCCTGACGCTTTGCAGGAGCCTCTGCGCCAACACGTTGCAACCTGCGCTTCCTGCGCCGAGCTTGTCACTGTCTATGAACTTTTCCAGAACGACAGCGCGCAAGTTTGTGCGGCGGCGCCGGTTCCGGAAGCCGGGCGCGTCTGGTGGCGCGCCATGCTGGCAGCCCGGCGTGCCGAGGCCGAACGGGCGCTGCGCCCCATCGTGCTCGCGGAAAAGGCCGCGCTGGCAGTGGGTGGCGGCGCACTGATTGCCTTGCTGATTTTCGCCGCTCCCTGGCTGGCCGAACAACTGGCGCGCCCGAACGTCTTCACGCGCACAGTCGTGTACACATTGCCGTTATCTTCCCTGCTGGTTGCAAGCGTTATCATCTGCCTCCTGCTGATGGCCGGCGCGCTTTACACCCTGTGGGCTGAAAAATAGCACCGCACATCCTTTTTCAATTTCCGCTGACACCGACCTGTCCTATAATGCGATGAAGGCTTGCCGAAGCCGGCGCCCGACGTCCGCTTCGAAGTAATTGCCGCGGGAGGCTGGTTGAGCGTTCGAATCTGCGTACTGGGCAGCGGAAGCAAAGGCAATTCAACGCTGGTGGCGACGGAACGCACCCGCCTGCTGGTGGACGCAGGCTTTAGCAGGAAAGAAACCCTCCGGCGCCTCGAAGCGGCGGGCGAGCACACGGACAAGTTTGATGCGCTGATCATCTCCCATGAGCACGTGGACCACATCAGCGGCCTGAAGTCGCTGGCACTTGGCCTCAAGATTCCCATTTACATCACCGGCCCCACGCGCGAAGTAATCCAGTGGGACCCCAGGCTCAAGGTATTTGAGACCATTTCTGCGGGCGAGAAATTTGCCATCGGCGATTTCGAGATTTCTCCTTTTTCCATACCGCACGATGCCGTCGACCCGATCGCCTTCACCTTGACGGCGGAAGGCATCAAAGTGGGTGTGATTACCGACCTGGGCTACGTTCCGGAACTGGTCAAACAGCACGCGCGCGGCTGCCATTGCCTGGTGTTCGAATCGAACCACGACCTCGATATGCTGAAAACGGGCCCCTACCCCTGGTTCGTCAAACAGCGCGTGATGAGCCGCCACGGGCACCTTTCAAACCATGCCACCGCGGGCTTCCTCACCGAAGATTATGACGGCTCGGCGGAAGTCCTGGTGCTCGCCCACCTGAGCGACAAGAACAATCATCCCGGCCTCGTCATGCATTCCGCCAACCAGGCCTTCGACAAACGCGGCATGGGCCGCCCCTCCGAGATCCACCTGGCCAGCCAGACCGAACCCACCAAGGTTTTCCAGTTCTAGTCCGCAGATTTCGCCGATTACGCCGATTACACAGATTAAGAAAAGCAACGCCGAGAACTTGAGGTAAACTGGCTGGCTGCTTATGCCAGTCGATTGACTAATTAAAAGCAACAGGCCACGAGGTGGCCTTATTATTATGCTTTGGCGCGAAATCGTCGGAATTTCGCCGTTTCGTTTTTTCTAAATCTGTGAAATCTGTGGAGAAACGATGATCCCTCGTTATACCCGCCCGGAGATGGGCGCCATCTGGAGTGACGAAAACAAATTCCAAAAGTGGCTGGAGGTGGAAATCGCCACCTCCGAGGCCGAGGCTGAAGCCGGAATGATTCCTAAAAGCGCCGCGCGCGCTATCCGGAGGAAAGGCGGCTTCGAGGTCAAGCGCATTCTTGAGATCGAGAAGGAAGTGAAGCACGACGTGATCGCTTTCACCACCAACGTGGCCGAGCACGTTGGCCGCGAAGCCCGGTATCTGCATTTCGGGCTGACGTCCAATGACGTGCTGGATACCGCCCAGGGGCTGTTGATCAAGGATGCTTCAAAACTGCTGCTCGAAGGCCTGGACCATTTGGCAGCCGTGCTGAAACAACGTGCCTACGAATTCAAGCACACGCCGATGGTGGGCCGCACCCACGGCATCCACGCCGAGCCCATCACCTTTGGCGTGAAGATCGCCATCTGGTACTCCGAGTGCCAGCGCAACCGCGAACGGCTGGCTTACGCTGCGGAACAGATGCGCGTGGGAAAGACTTCCGGCGCTGTGGGCATTTATTCGCACCTGAGCCCCGCAATCGAGAAGAAAATACTGGCGAAACTCGGCCTCAAGCAGTCGCCTGCGGAATCGCAGGTGATCCAGCGCGACCGGCACGCGTTTTATGTTGCGGCTTTGGCCGTGATCGCTGCTTCGCTGGAAAAGATTGCGCTGGAAGTTCGCGGGCTGCAGCGGACGGAGGTTCGGGAAGCGGAGGAGTATTTCGCCGCGGGACAGAAAGGTTCATCGGCCATGCCACACAAGCGCAATCCGGTGACCGCCGAGCAGATTTGCGGCCTGGCGCGCATAGTCCGCGCTAACGCTCAGGCGGCGTTTGAAAACGTGGCGCTTTGGCACGAACGCGACATCTCCCACTCTTCCGTCGAGCGAGTCATCCTGCCCGATTCGACTATCCTGGTCGATTACCTGCTCAACAAAACCGCCAATTTGGTCGAGAAGATGTTCGTCTATCCCGAGCGCATGCAGGAAAACCTCGACCTGCTTAAAGGCCTGATCTTTTCCGGCCAGTTGCTGCTGGACCTGACCGAAAAAGGCGTGGCGCGCGAAGAGGCGTACCGCTGGGTGCAGCGCAACGCCATGCAGGTCTGGAAAACACGCGAGGATTTCAAAGCTCTCGTCCAGCGCGATCCCGACATCAGCAGCCGCCTGTCAGCTACAGAAATCGCCGCTGTCTTCAACGCCAAACGCTACCTGAAGCACGTGGATGAGATCTTCCGGCAGACGTTTGGAAAGTAGGACGTAAGTTTCTGCCGCCCCTGGCGGGGCTAGAATGCTTGAGCGCGACGGCCTTCGTATCACAAGGCTAACGTCTAAGGCCAGCGACGCCAACCCAATACACATTCCTGGGCGAAGCTTGATTCGAGACGTTAGTAACGGGTGCGGGATGTCCTAATGGGGAAGCGACTTTTTAGCGCCGAAGCGCTCTGCCGCGCGGCGGGACTTCCATCGCCCATGTCCCGCTCTTTGGCTCAGGCTTACCCGCACCCGATTTGATGATACTCTTGTAAGCCTGAATTGCAAGAAATCAAGGAACTCGTCCCGTTTATCACCAAAGGCCACTACAACCTATTGATCACGCTGGCCAGGTATCCTGCGCCGAAGCCGTTGTCGATGTTGACGGTGGCGACGTTGGAAGCGCAACTGTTCAGCATGCCGAGCAGTGCCGCGACGCCGCGGAAGCTTGCACCATAGCCGATACTGGTGGGAACGGCGATCACCGGTACGCTGACCATGCCGGCCACCACGCTGGGCAGCGCGCCTTCCATGCCGGCCACGACAATAATGATGCGGGCGCTGCGCAGTTGCTTGCTTTCGCTCAAAATGCGATGGATGTTGGCCACACCGACGTCGTAAATAAACTCGACGCGGTTGCCCATTACCTCCGCCGTCACCTGGGCTTCTTCCGCCACGGGAATGTCTGAGGTACCCGCGCTGACCACCAAAACCTTGCCCTTGCCGCGGATCTTGAGGTCGCGCCGGATGGAAATCGCGCCAGAGAGAGCATGGAACCGGGTGCGCTTGTCGAGCGGCTTAATCAGTTCACACAACTCCTCATTGCCCCGCGTGATCAGGATGTTGTGTTTATTGCGCAGCATGCCTTGAACGATTCCCACGACGTGTTCAGGCGATTTGCCGCGCGCGAAGATGACTTCCGGGAATCCCTGCCGCAGCGATCGATGATGATCAATGCGCGCGTAACCAATGTCCTCAAAGGGAAGGTTGCGCAGGCGGTCAACGGCTGATTCCACGCTCAGCTTTCCGCTGCGGACCTGCATAAGCATTGCTGTAATTTCTTCCGGTGACATTCCCCCACCACTCTCTGCCATCTTGCTGAAGAAGGCTTTTTAGATTGACCCGACACTCCCAGGCTTCCAGCCGGAGCAAATCCGTCGCCGCGAGGTAACCTGCATGCCAGCTCGAATGTTAAAAGTATAGCAAACGAACAGGGGGCAACGGGTCTTCTTGACTTTATTGAAACGGCTGGCGGAGAATGCCTTCGATGGCTTCCAGGCCGCTTCCAGATCCCCAAACGGTGGTTATCGGCGTCACCGGCGCCAGCGGCGCAGTGTTTGCGCGCCGCATGCTCCAGATGCTGGAGTCCGATGAACGCGTGGGGAAAATCCACCTGGTCATCTCGGGCGCAGGCCTCAAAGTGCTGCGCGAGGAACTGGCGATGGACGTTTCAAAAAGCTCATCGATTCCCGAGGCCCTCGCCGGCCGTCCCGCTCCCAAAACGCAATACCTGCTCGATTCGGATATCGGCGCCTGCATCGCAAGCGGTTCCTATCGTGTGGACGGCATGGCGATTATTCCTTGCAGCACGGGATGCCTGGCGCAGATTGCGCATGGCATTTCGTCGACGCTTATCGAGCGCGCCGCGGACGTTTGCCTGAAAGAACATCGAACCCTGATTCTTGCCGTGCGCGATACGCCTCTGAGTCGCGTACATTTGCGCAACATGCTGCTGGCGCATGAAGCGGGCGCTGAAATCTTCCCGATCATGCCGGCTTTCTACCATCGGCCACAAAGCATCGACGATCTCGTCACTCAGTTCTGCTGCCGTGTGCTCGCACATTTGCATCTCGAGCAGGTGGGTCAGTTCCGGTGGAAAGGTGAAGAGGCTCGTCAACCAGATCCCGGGAATAAAATTCCTTGATGTTGCGCGGAGCGGTGATCGCGTTGTCGCTTGCCGGGCTTGCTGATGCCCTCTATTTCACCTTTGCCTATTATGGCCGGATCAGGAAAGCGCGCTGGGTACCCCAGGTTCTCTGCGCGCGCGAAGGATCAAGCTGTGTGACCGTTGTGCGCACGCCTTACGGCAGCGTCTTCGGAGTGCCCAATTCCCTGCTCGGCATCATCTATTACACGCTGCTGATCATTTGGGCCGTGGCCGGGCAGTCAAGGGTTTTCGGTTTCCAACTTGGCATGACATTTTATTCCATCACATTCACCGGTCTCCTCATTGCGGCAAGTGCCGTCACTGTGGCTCTGGGTTTTTACCTGGTTTATGCTCTGCGCCGGATTTTGCATACGGATTGCCCATTCTGCTACGTGGCTCACGGAATTAACCTGATGCTGCTGGTTTTAATGGTTCTTGCGAGGTAAAATGAGGTTGCCTGGACCGGCAAAGGACGTGGCGAACAGTAGAGTTGTGAGGCAGCAGAACGCCTCCGAGCAAGGTGAAAGTTTTTCTTTTCTTTAGCCTATTGCAATTCTGAGCCCGAATATCTATAATTGAAAGTTTGTGGCCGCTGGCGTAGCTCAGCTGGTAGAGCATCTGATTTGTAATCAGAGGGTCGGGGGTTCGAATCCCTTCGCCAGCTCCAAGCTGAGACGGTTGCGGTGCCGGGTCGGCAAGGAATATTGGCTGGTGCAAGGCGTGCAGGGCCGGGCAAAGCGGGTTATAATTTGTATTGCGCCCTGAGGGTCGTGAGCGCCTAGACCTTGATTAACGTCATTCGAGGCAAGGGTTCTCCGGAATCCGGCAAGTACCTGCTGCGGAACAAGGAGCCCCGAGTATCGGGGCAGCCGGGACAAGCTTCGGACAGGTGGCCGAGTGGCTAAAGGCAGCAGGCTGTAAACCTGCCGCTCCTTGCGAGCTACGGGGGTTCGAATCCTCCCCTGTCCACCAGCTTCGCAAGGCTAAAGGGTGCGCCGGCTAACGTTCCGAGGGTCGGTGCAGGTCGATCACGCGTGTTGCGAGGCGGGAGTAACTCAGTGGTAGAGTCACAGCCTTCCAAGCTGTTGGTCGCGGGTTCGATCCCCGTCTCCCGCTCCAAATCTGACATGGAGCAGCCGTTTCAACAGCCCAGTTAGGACGATGAATGCCGCCGGTGGAGGGCGGAATAATGTCTTGTGCCGATGTAGCTCAGTTGGTAGAGCACGTCCTTG
>JAKAWN010000288.1 GCA_021827245.1 Acidobacteriota bacterium
ATCATCGTGTTGATATGTCCGCTGGAGACTTTCTCCGCGGCCATTACAAAATCGCCCTCGTTTTCACGGTCCAGGCTATCGCGCACGATTACGAGATTGCCCGCGCGGATTTCCCGCAATGCTTCTTCGACTGTAGCTGATTGCAGCATAGGTCCCTCTAACTTCTGACGCTGCCAAGAGTGGCCAGCAAAGACAGAGCCGCCCGAGCAGCTTCGATTCCTTTGTTAAATTTGTTATTTCCTGCACGGCGCAAAGCGTCGCGCCGGTTGTAAGTAGCAAGAACTTCAAAAATGATGGGCACATCATGCCGGAGTGACACAATCATGATTCCACGCGCGCATTCATTTACCACCAGCTCAAAGTGATAGGTATCGCCCCGAATCACGGCCCCCAAAGCGATCAAAGCGTCGTAGCGCTCCTTCGAGGCCAGCCTCTGGGCAAGGATTGGAATTTCAAAACACCCCGGAACAGCGAAAATGCGAATGTTCCTCTCTCGAATCCCTGCAGCGAGCAGAGTTTCCACGCATTTCTTTTGCAGACTTAGAGTGATCTCACGATTGTATTCGGCGCGTATGATTCCCACGCGAACACGAGATGTTTTGCTTTGGGGCAGAGCCAGGTTCCAGGCCTTGGATTTCTCATTCCGTAGTCTCATTTCTTCAGGAGCCTTTCGATGTACTTGCCCAGAATGTCCACTTCGACGTTAACTCGTTGGCCCGGTCGTTTGCCGCCGAGCGTTGTGTGGTCCAGGGTGTAAGCAAGCAGCGAGCACTGGAATTCGGAACGTTTGGCGTTCACCACGGTCAAGCTGATGCCATCGACTGCGATGGAGCCTTTGGGCACGATATAACGTGAAAACTTCGCGGAGATTTCAAAGGTGTAAATCCTTGCCTCGCCCTCGTTTTGCATACCTTTGATTCGGGCTGTCGTATCCACGTGACCCTGGACAAGATGGCCGCCGATCAGACTCTGGAGTGTCAGGCATCGTTCGAGATTGACTTCGTCGCCGGCCTGCAGGTCGCCGAGCGTAGTCTTGCGCAGCGTTTCCGGCATGTAAACAACCTGGAACGACTTCTTGTCGAAGCGCTGGACGGTTGAGCAGACTCCTTCCAGGCACACGCTCTCCCCATCCTGCAGGTTCCAGCCTGGCGGCTTCCGAATGGTCAGAACCTGTTGCTTCCGTGTGCTGCCAACTTTGAGAACCGGGCTGATGGTTTCAACAATGCCGCTGAACACAGAGCCTCATCTCGCTTTTCTCGATTCCAGACACCATTCACAACAAGGGCCGGAATTTTTGCTCAGCTTCGGGCCCGATCCGGGCCCGTACCAGGCGAGCGAGCACTTCACCTGGAAGCCAACCATTATGGTCTTGGGAGATGGGGTCTTGGCGAGTGGCGATTGCCGCCGAACCAAAAATACAACCCCACATCGGGGCACGAATAGTAACGAACGTCTGCTTGCAGGACTCCGCCAGCACGGCCCCAATACTGTGAGGCCTGCTCGCGCAAGGTGCAGGCGCCTGACCCTCTCCCATCCGGACTTTACCGTCGGCCCCGGAATATCACCGAGTCCTGGGGAACTCAGCTATCTGTTGCCCGATCACCGGAGTCCCAATGACCGGCAAATGGCTGGAACTTCTGAATTCCCCTCGCGGGCTTTACCGCCGATCGGGAATTGGGAAGACATTGTATCTGTCATCCCTCACCCTGCCCCGAAGGTCATTAGATTGTCACCCTCTTTATACCATGAAAAACCCCTGTGCCTCAAGCTGCGCCATGTTCGTGGGCTTCCAACGGAGCAGCCGGCGCCATGGCGGTCATCTCGTGAGGCGGATTTTAGGAATGGTTTGGCGGGCGAAAAGAGACATGGTGATCACCTGGCCTTAGACCGATCAAAAGCTGGTTTCAGGAAGGGTTTCGGTTTAAACTATCCGCGCCATGATCAAACTTGCTTCTACGATTACACTTGCAGGGATTGTTGCCTCGGTGGGGTTGCTTCTTGCGGGGTGCCAGACAAAGAATGTGTCCAAACCGAATCCTAACCAGCAGGCAATTGAGAAATTTCAAATTCCGCCGTCACAGGAACCCAGCCTTTCGCCGGACCAGACGGTGAAGCTGTTGCGGCAGAAGGTTAAATACGTCTTTGTTATCTATCAGGAGAACAGATCCTTCGATTCGTATTTTGGGACTTACCCGGGTGCGGATGGTCTCTTCACGAACAAGCCGAAGGACACACCGGGTTTTTATCAACCCCTGGAGAATACCAACGGAACGATGGGTACCATTCGACCATTCCGCATCGGGCCGAAACAATTTGCCGCGGATACCGATGATGTAGATCATTCTCATCCCTCGATCGTTGCGAAGATGGACATCAAAGGTGGCATTCCCCAAATGGATCGATTTGCACTTACCGAGGAGCGCCGATTCGTGACGTCCGGCAAGCCGTCGCTCATGGCGAAGCAAATGGGCGAGTTGACGATGGCGTACGAAGATTGCAACACCATTCCTCTCCTCTGGCGTTATGCCGACCGCTTTGTGCTGTTCGATCACATTTTCCAGGAGATGGCGGGCCCGTCAACGCTGGGGAACATTTCTATCATTGCTGCACAAACGGGCCAGACGCAGTGGGCTCTGCACCCGAACGAGGCTTACAAGGGTAATGGGGCGAGCTCACCAGGCGTCCCTGTGATGAATGACGAAGACCCCTTCTGGGGCTCGCCGCTTGACCCGACTCCGAAGGCGGAGAAGATGCCTGTCAATCCGCATGATTTTCCGCCCGGACGCAAAGTGCACACGCAGATCAACCTCACCTTTGCCTCGCTTCCGCTTACCCTGCAGGAGGATCATCTGCAGTCCGTCACTCGGGACGACCGCAAGCCTCGCACGGACCTGGCTGACGTCAGGCAGGACATCACTTTTATCTCCAAGCGCCGCGAATCGCGCGTGGCTTTCGGATGGTACCAGGAAGGCTATGATTCAAAGCATGTCAACATGGATGACGGCCCTCTGGATGCATTTGGCCTGCATGCGGCCTATGTTACGCACCACAATGGCCCGCAGTATTTCGGCTACATTGCAAACAATCCGAAGATGCGCGAGGAGTTGCACGGACTTCATGACTTCTTCAATGCCCTCAAGCAGAGAACTCTTCCGAAAAGTGGCGGTGTCTTCTTTGTGAAGGGAGGCTTCAAAAATCCATTCCATCTCAAGCCGTCTGATCCAGATCCGTCGGTGCAGAAGAATTTCCAGGGTGACGACGACCATCCAGCCTATTCCGATGCGCAGATCAGCGAAGCGCTTGTAGCAGAGGCTGTCAATGCGATTGCTGCCAGCCCGTATTGGAACGAGAGTGCCATCATTATTACCTGGGACGATTCCGAAGGTGACTATGATCAGGTTCCGCCCCCTATCCTTGCCAGGGGGCCGGACGGTTCGGCCATCAGCGACGGCCCACGCGTGCCGTTGATTCTCATTTCTCCCTATGCTCGCACGCACTACGTTGCTCACGAAGAGGGGAACCAGGCCTCGGTAGTCAAATTCGTTGACACCGTGTTCAACCTGCCGCCGCTGGCGTTCCTGCCAGACGAAGAGCGCGGCCGCAAGCTGGGCGAAAAGGAGTTCGGCCAGAAAAACCTGGGCCCTGAAGATGCCATCGCGCCGGGAGTAGGCGATCTGGCCGAGGCTTTCAGCCCAGCGCGCCTTCTCGGGAAGTCTGCTCCTCTGCCGGCAAGCTACGCGGAAATTCCCGATTCCCTGATTCTCCATTTGCCGCAGGAATCGGGCTATGGCTGCCAAGCGCTCGGAATCGTCACGACCGACCGGCAACTTCATATCGTCAATTCGATTCCCAGCGATTTCAATCCGCGACCGAAAACCGATCCAAGCATGTGAACCGACATACTTGCTTGTCTGCGACCTGAGTGAAAACATTCGTTTCAGGCGCTTCATCAGGTCAACCGTACCAGAGTTGTTTCTCGGTCCAGCGGGCGCTCTCAAATCGTAAAGCGGCTCAGGCAGGTGCTTGGCCAAGCGGCCAAAACGCGTTATGATCGAAAATTCGGAGGGGACATGCCCGCCACGCATTTCCTGTCTTTTTGTTCAAGGGGGGCGTCGTGAGTCCGAGGGCAATTTACGCCTGAAACCCAGGCCTCGGGCGCCGGCTCTCCCGTACAGCCCAGTCGATTAGAGATGAGGATGAA
This sequence comes from Acidobacteriota bacterium, assembly GCA_021827245.1. Next base: position 4,202 of record JAKAWN010000288.1, read on the forward strand.
GGCGATGATGATTTCGCGTTACCGAATTTGTATAGTTTTTATCTTTTTGTCCATGATAGGAATCCCGGTTCTAGGCGCACAGACCAAACCCACAATCATCTTGAATGTCGATGCTACTCAGGCGCCACAACAGATCATCCACACTCACATGGTTATGCCCGTTTCTCCAGGGCCTTTGACGCTTTATTACCCCAAATGGATTCCGGGCGAACACGCTCCGGACGGCCCGATTAACAACCTGGTCGGGCTGAAATTCAGCGCCAACGGCAAGACGATTCCCTGGCGTCGCGATCTCCTGGACATGTTTACCTTTCACTTGGATATCCCTCAGGGGGTCAGTGAACTTGATGTCAAGTTGGACTACGTTGAGCCGCAGACGACATCCGGATTCACCGCAGGCGCCTCGGCAACTGACAAGCTGGTCGTGATCAGTTGGAACCAAAACCTGCTCTACCCCGCGGGCCATCTTGCGCAGGATCTCATTTACAAAGCGACCTTGAAGATCCCCCAAGGCTGGAAATTCGGAACCGCGCTTCCGGTGGCACATCAGGATGGCAATGTCATCGAATTCAAGCCGGTCTCGCTGAACCGCCTGGTTGATTCGCCGGTGAACAGTGGTGAGTACTACCGGGTCATTAACGTCACTCCGCCGGGAGAGCCGATCCCACATTACATTGATCTGGCTGCAGACAGCGAAGCGGCTCTCCAGATGAGCCCGCAACTGCAACAGGATTACACCAACCTGGTGGAGCAGGCGGGATTGCTCTTCAGGTCGCACCATTATCGCGACTATCATTTCCTGCTCACGTTGAGTAATCACGTCGCTCACTTCGGGCTGGAACATCATGAGTCCGACGACAGCCGTGTTGACGAATTTTCTCTGATTGATCCCCAACTGCGCCTCTACATGGCCATGCTGCTGCCGCATGAATATGTCCATTCCTGGAACGGCAAGTTCCGCCGTCCGAAAGACCTGAGCCCTCCCTATTACGAGCAGCCTCAGGAGACCGATATGCTTTGGGTCTATGAAGGGTTGACAGAGTATCTGGGTGATCTCCTGACGGCCCGCAGCGGTCTGTGGACTCCCAGCCAGTATCGGCAGAACCTTGCGCTGATTGCCGCCGAGTTTGGTCCAGGGCGGCCTGGGCGTACCTGGCGCCCGCTGCTCGATACCGCAACTGCAGCCCAGCTCCTTTACTTTGCGCCCGAAGAGTGGGTCAATTGGCGGCGTGGCGTGGATTTCTACGACGAAGGAGTTCTGCTCTGGCTTGAAGTGAACAGCATCATCAACCGTCAGACCCACGGGAAGAAGTCTTTGGATGATTTCTGCCGATTGTTTTATGGCGGTCCAAACCTTGGCCCCCAGTTGAAGACTTACACTTTCCAGGACCTGGTTGATGCCCTGAACAAGATTGCGCCTTACCCATGGGCAAACTTCTTTCATAGGCGGCTCGATTCAACTTCACCGAAGGCACCTCTGGGTGGTATCGAGGCTAGCGGCTGGAAGGTCGTTTACACGAGCCGCGAGCCACCTTTGCTGAAGAATTCGGAAGAAGTACGCGGCAATTTGAATGAGGACTATTCGATCGGTCTTCTGCTGAAAGATGATGGCACAGTCGAAGATTCCATTGTGACCAAACCGGCTTACGCGGCGGGCATTTCTCCGGGGATGAAAGTGGTTGCCGTGAATGGACGCCAATTTACACCCCAGGTGCTTCGACTGGCATTGAAGGCTGGGACAACTTCGTCTGAACCGCTTCGGTTGTTGGTTTTGAATGACGGGTATTACAAAACCTGTACCATCGACTATCATGGTGGCGAGCAATTTCCGCACCTGGTTCAAGAACCCGGCCGCCCGGACCTTCTTGACCAGATGCTCAAGCCCCTTGCTAAACATTAATTGCGTGCGCCATTTCACGCTGTCGAATGGCGCATTCCAACTCTTAGAGTGCCATGCCAGTTTCGAAACGCGGATTTAAGATTGACCTCAATTCACTTAAGCACCACGTTTTGGCCATTTGCGTGATGGCCGTTTGCCTTTTCGCCCTCGTTGTTGCTGTGGCACACGGGCAGGGGACGGCCCTGCTGCCTCCGCCCGGGGCAAAGATTGTTACCCTCACGCGGCATCGCGGATATTTCAACGAACCCTCGGTAGCGATCAACCCTCGCAACTCCCGGCAAGTGGTGGTTGCATACCAGACTGGTGCGCGCATTGCATATTCGCAGGATGCTGGCACGCACTGGCGAAGGGGTTCTGAAACCCTGCCTCGCTACTATGCGGTTTCAGGCGATGTTTCGGTGGCCTATGACAACCTTGGCCATGCGTTTCTCTGCTACATCGCTTTTGACAAGCTTGGGACTGATGAGTATTGGGCCCACAATGCGACCCGCAATGGCGTGTTTGTGCGCCGATCATTGGACGGCGGCGGGACTTGGCAGCGGCCCGCCGTTCCGGTGGTCAAACACCCGACGAAGCCGGGCATCCCTTTTGAGGACAAGCCATACATTGTGGCTGACAATACCCACGGGCCGTATGCCGGCAATCTTTATGTAGGTTGGACACGATTCACTCTGACGCAATCCGTCATCCTCTTTTCACGCTCGGTTGACGATGGAGCGAGTTGGTCAAAGCCCATCCGGATCAGTACCCAGGCGGGGCTGCCTCGGGATGACAACGGCGCGGTGGAGGGATTTACCGGTGTGGTCGGTCCCGACGGAACGATCTATGTTGTATGGGCGGATGGCACCCATGTGGTGTTTACTTCCTCGCGGGACGGCGGTCGCACATTCGCGCCCTCGAGTGAAATCATCCCCATTGGCCCGCCCTATTTCCACATTTCCGATGTAGACAGGACCGATGGCTTTCCGGTGATTTCAATCGATCCTCGCGGCGGCAATGGCGCCGGTCTCCTTTACGTAACCTGGAGCGATTACCGCAACGGTGATGTTGACGTTTTCTGTTCAACGTCGTCCGACCGCGGCCGGACTTGGTCGCCGGCCGTCCGCGTCAATTCAGATCCCATTCACGATGGAACCGATCAATTCTTCCAGTGGCTGGCGGTTGACCCGGTGACGGGGGCCGCAAACCTCGTGTTTTACGACCGGCGGTACGACCCGGACAATCGCAGGGCCGTTGTGGTCCTGGCCCGCTCGACCGACCACGGGCACACTTTCCACAACTATCTCTGGATGGGCAAAGCGTTTGATCCTAATAACGATTTTATAGGTGATTACACCGGGATCGCCGCCTATGATGGGAGGGTTTACGGAGTCTGGACAGAAGAGCGTCCCCGCTTGAGCCGCCATCATTCCGAAAGTCCGTTACACCATACCGTGGTCCGCTTAGGGATTGCGGATTTTGCTCGCTCCAATCACACTCCCTGACGGCGCCTTGAAGATGCCGGCGAGACAGTGTCGTTTGCCGCCTTTAACTCTGCATAACATACCCCTTGCAAGGCGTCCCAAGACCTCGCATCCGTAATTTCGCGGTTTGTTTCGTTAATGACGTTCAACGCCGTGAGCGCCAGCGAGGAGTTGTTCAGGGCGGGGGCAGAAAGTCTCTTACAAATGGGGCACGCGGCGAGACTTCATATCTTCAAGATGCTGCCTCAGTCGCTCCAGGACTTCATTCTCTCCACCTTCACACAGTTGGCGTTCGATCTCCGTGAGTGCAAAGTGGACGATGTCATGGTGGTGAATCTCTTCCGGTTCCAGCCGCGAGCTGCACTCGAGCCAGATCTTGTGAAGAAGGTCGATTTCCTTCGGGGTAAGATGTGGGGCGTGCGGACCCAGATAATAAACCTCTTCCCGTCCTCGAGGCGAATAGACTTCCACCGTCAGTTGCGGCTTGGGATCGGGCAGTCCTTCCCATGCCAGGCCGGCTCGCCGGGCCTCTTCCGCCGGCGACATCTTCGTCGAGGACCCAAGAACGATTGTAGACGACTGCAGGTTCTGGCCTGCTCGCAAGATGCCGTCCCACACGTCGGTAGCGGCAACTACGGCCAGTTTCACCGACTTTCCGTACTTTTCTGACAGGGCAAGCGCACGAGTAAATAATTCCTGCTCGTAAACCGTGAATAATTGCTCCGGTTCTAATCCATGCTCGCCGGACCCCGCACGCATAAGAGCTCGGACGTGCAGAACCACCACGTCCTGACGCTCGATATCGACGCGCTCCAGAACGGAAGCCAGGTGGTACAACTTGAAATAGTCGGGGACCGGTACCAGGATATTGCCCGGCCTTGATCCAACTGCTTTGGCTGTGATCTCTGCACTCGGCTCAAGATTGAATTGGTCGAGTTCGCCTCGCGCCGCCGTGCGCTGCGAATGCCTTTCCGAGATGGTGAAAAGGATAAAGAACAATAGAGTGAAAGAGACGCCGGAAATGGTCGCGATTTCCTTCGTGAAGAGATTGATAGTGGCAGTTGCAAACAGGGTCAGCGTAATCAGCCCCAGCCCAACCGGGAATTCCCGACGGCCCAGCCTCGGGTTCAGAGGTACACGGAACTCGCGCGGCCCGGGCCGGGTGAAACGTAGCACCAGAACGCCCAAGCCCTTCATGGCGAAGCTCCAGATCACTCCGAAGGCGTAAGCTTCGCCAAGCATAATCACATTGCCGCGGCTGAGGAAAATGGTCAGCAGTTGCAGCGCCACCACCAGATTGATGATCCGATGCGAGGTCCCGTAGCGCGGATGGGGTTGCCGGAACCAGTCTGCCAGCACCCCGTCTTCCGAAACGCGGTTCAGAACACCGTTGGAGCCGACGATGG
>JAKAWN010000289.1 GCA_021827245.1 Acidobacteriota bacterium
GTCGCCGGTATTGTAGTACCCCACCACCTGCTCGTCGGTGTGATAGTCCTTGCCGACGATGGACATCTTCTTCATGTCAAACCCAGACCTTTGCAGTTCCTTCACAGCTTCCTCTGCTTGGGAGTGGCTGTCGTAAATGGCTACAACCGAGTTCACTTTAGTCATGACTTGCGCTCCTTTTCGATTCCAGATGGATTTTGCTGCTTTTCTGTGCGGTGCCCATTGGCAACTCCTGGATGACTGTAGATGCACGCTTCAGAGAGTTACGACCCATCACGAAGATAACTGGTCAGGCTTGGGATGTCTGGTCACAATTGATCACTAAGGTGGTCAAAAACGCACACATCAGTCGAACGGCCCGTAATTCATGCTTTTGGAGGTCAGGAAAACCGGGGCTACAAAGCCTTCTTGGCTGGCCTCTTCTGACACCTTCAGCGCAGCAGCACGCCAGCCTAGCCACGCCCGGCGCGTGAGCCGTATTGGGTCGCGTAGACATGGCTGAATTCTGCGCCCAATAGTAGGATCTGTGCGGAGTAATAAATCCAGATGAGTAAAGTGATGAACGAACCCGCTGCTCCATAAGCCAAGACCATGTTGGATTTGCCCATGTATGAGCCCATCACCACTTTCCCGATCGTAAAGAAAAGGGCCGTGAGAACCGCGCCGGCCCATACATCAGCCCATGCCACATCAGTATCGGGCAGAAGTTTGAATATCATGGCAAGCAAGAGCGCTGTAATCCCAAATGAAAGCAAGGTACCGGAGGATGATGAGAGAATGGACGAGACTGGAATCAGGTCCGACACAAACTTTACCACGGCGACCAGTCCCGCGCTTGAAGCCAGCGATACCACCAGCAAGAACACCACGCCCAACACAAGGACGAAAGACAGCAACCGTTTTCTGAGCTGCCCGGCAAAGAGGCTTCCGGACTTCGGCTTAACTCTCCAGATTTTATTGAGCGCGTCCTGAAGCTCAACGAACACTCCCATTGCTCCCAACAACAGGGTCCCAATCCCAATAAGACCCGTGCCAGCCCCGAGGCCTCGCCCTCTGATGCCCTGAATAACACTTTGGACGACTGCCACGCCTTCATGCCCGCCCAGAGATCGTGTTTGGTGCACGATTTGCCCCGCCGCACCCTTTTCGCCGTAAACCACGCTGGCCATTGCCAGAGCGATAACCAGAAGCGGTGCCAGAGAAATGACCGCATAGAATGCCAGCGCCGCGCCCTGGCTTGTCGCGTTGTCTTCCAGCCAATCCCTACACGTTGTTTTGAGTAAAAGCCACGCGATTCTTATAAGTCTGAACACCCTCAAGACACCCCGGCAGATCGGAATTCTTTCGAAGTATCGCCTGCCAAGCCCCTTCCGTTTCAAAAGTACAATCGACGATTTGGCGCCTCGTCTGTAACACGGATGAAGAGCAACCAGGTCCGCAGCGGCTTCGGTGGGCTTGATATCCATTACGTCACTGACGACAATCCCATCGCAAAATCCGACGATTCAGCCGCACATGCGGTGATTTCATTCACCTGCGCCACTGGAAGGATTGAAACTCCTCGCATGTGGTTCAGCCTCTGAGAAGACGCTCACGATTTCCGCGCTGCTGCCACCGGCTCCGCATAGACTTGGGTTTCTACTGGGACCCGAGGTCGAGGTTCCTTTTCTGCGCAAACGGGACTTGCTTCACATCCTTCCTGTGCAAGTGTATGAGGACCGTATTCGCTGCCAGTTGCTGCAGGCACGTGGAAAATGCCGACTCGCCCCGGAACGTGGAGATCTTCCGAAAAACCCGCAGGAACGCGGCCTCGGTTAAGCCCTCGGCTTCCTGGTGAGAACCTGTCATGCGCAGGCAGAGGCCGTAAACGCGGCGCTTGTAAGCATCGAAGAGCGCGGCGAAGGCTGCTTCCTCCCCTCGCTGGGCACGCGCTACCACGTTATCCCCCAAAGCGGCCTCCAAGCTCTACATGCGATGATGAAAACCTTTCATGACCCCATTCTTATTCTCACCCGGCAACGAACTTCGCCAGACAACCTGCTCTTTTTGCTTCCTCTCATAGAGGATATGGAGGCCCCGAACGGTGTTCTGTTAAGTCGGGAGCTATTCACGGAAACCCTCGCGGGTGAGATAAAGACCAGATACAAGATTGACCCGTCGGAGCGCTCGACCGGCCCCGACCGCAGCACCGGTCCCGGCGCTGCGAGCGGCCCCACCGGATGCGTCATGACCCGCTGTGCGTCTTCGCTCCGTGTCACCGTCGGCTCGATCGCCGGCCATGTTCAGCCACCCGCTCGGTGTGTTGCTGAACCAGCGACAGCAAGTCTTCCTACCGTCGCGCTACCCCTTCTCTCAATGGATGCACTTGTAGTGCTTCCCGGCCCGCCGGTCGTGGATCTGGGTGCCCATTTCTTTGCGATTACGGTTGTCCCACGGTTCTGGTGGGATACAATTTCAAATTCATCCATCAACCGCCTGACGAGGGGCAACCCCAATCCCAGCCTGCCGTTGGTGGAAAAGCCGTCTTGCAACGCATTTCTTACTTTGGATATTCCGGGCCCCCTGTCACGGGCCACCACCATTACCCCCGTCCTGTTTTCCTGATGGATGCTTCTTAACACGATCTCGCCGCAGCCAGCGTACTGGAGGATGTTGCGCGCCAATTCCGAAACAACCGCCGTGATCTTTGTTGACTCCGGGGCAGTGAAATCTGCCATAGACGCCAGTTCCCGTCCGCGCTGGCGCGCCTGGAGGATATCCCGGTCAGAGGCAACTGGGATCTTGACCTGTTCCACTCGGGGGCACTCCGAGGGCCGAGTCTTGGTATTAAGTGGCATTCGCTAACCCTCCAACTTTTTTTAAGCGGCTATGCTTTTGGGGTAACTGTAAAACTTGGGACGAGTGAAAATCCTACCCGCTGCATTACAATCCATGAACAGGCGATTCTAATTCTGGATCAGTTGCGCGTCAGTCCTGTATTGCTCAAACCTCTGGTCAAAATTGCTCATCACGATTTGCAGGGGGAAACCAGAGTGGGGGCGGAAATTACCGAGGTTTGACAGGGATAAGTATGCTTCGTTACGTAAGAAAGCGCCACAGCGCGGCTCCTCGCTGCCCGGGTCTGAGCAAAGCTTCTACCTTCGAGAGGACTCCATCCGGTGCGATGCTTCGCCGCGCGGCACGCCAATCATCAAGGCATCCTGCTCGCTCGGACGATAAATCGTTTGGGTGCGGGTCCCACAAAATAGAACGGGTAACAGGTCACCAGGGTTAGAATCGGACAAGCAGAGCGACCCAGCACTTCAATATCCTTGGGCGAGACCACTTCAGTAAAATCCACGCGATAGCGGTACGATCCATTTAACGTCTTCAAGGTAATTTCATCACCCTTACGGATGTCGCGCAGGGGTCTGAAAAACGTATCTCGGTGCCCTGCGAGCACCACGTTCCCTTGCCGACCCGGCAGCGCGGTGCCTGGAACATGGCCGACGGCCCGTCGCAAAGTCCTTCCGTTGTCGCCTTCCTCGATCATCGCTTTAAGCCCGATACTGCTGATCTCGATTTGCCCCAACGAAGACCCTTCGATAGCAGCACTCCCAACTCGGGTGCGGTCCGCTTTGGCCAAGGCCGGAAGGGGCGACGGGTGAAGCGGTTCAACGCTGCCGATAACCGGCTTCAAACTTTTCAAGGCTCGTTCAAACCGCCAGGTTTCGTAGGCCTGATAGACCCTCGCGTCGACCAGCGCATAGCCGGCGTAACCGAGCGCCAGGATGCCGACAGCAAAAAAGAAGTATCGGCTCCAACGGAGCACTGATTGGGTTCGCCGCTGATGGAGCACGTGCCGCTGGGTTCTGAGGTTCATGGTTGGTCGCCTGGGCTCGCGGGAATGGTTTGCGGTTTCAAGAGTGCGGTGTAACCGGCCCGTGTGCGGACAAACAAGCGTCCACGGTGCGGCGCCTCGGCCTTCACCTGGATAGCGCGATAGGTCCCGTCCTGCTTTCGGTTTGTGGGTATGTAAGCGATGGTGTACTGGTTGCGAATATCGCGGGCGATCTGCTCGCAAATCGGAACAACTTGGCTTAATGACTCTGGCAGGAACGCTTCACCGCCCGTTTCCTTGGCAAGCTGCTTGAGAACGTGAGGGTTCTTGTCGGGATCATTCTGATCAAAGAGGCCGAGGGTGTAGATGATGGCGTCGGACTGCCTTGCCATGGCCAGAACCTGCTTTAGCTTTTTCTTGCTCGCGTTGTCACCCCCATCGCTGATCACGATCAGCACTTTTTTATCCCGATTGCCCCTCTTCAGGTGTTCAAGCGCAGCCGCAATCGCGTCGTAGAGCGCGGTCTCGCCGTCTGCCTTGATGCGGGATAGCGCAACTTGCAGTTGACAGGGCTGGTCCGTGAACGGCGTGTTATCGGGAAGGGCAAACCGGACGTGCTCGTTGAAATTGACCACGAACATCTGGTCCTGCGGGTTGCTGGAGCGGGAAAAGGCCAAGGCAGCGGCAACCACTTCAGGGATCTTCGGCCCCATACTTCCACTGTTGTCAATCACTAGGCCGACCGTGACCGGGATATCCTCGTGGCTGAAATATTTAATCTGCTGCAGGACCCCATTTTCGTAAACTTGGAAGTCGTCCTGGCCGAGACCCGAAACAAGATTCCCTCTGCGGTTCTGCACGGTGGCGTGCAAGACCACCAGGCCAACGCTTACCCTGATCGTGTAGGGGTCACTCGGGCGACGGTCGGACAGCGGCCCTTCTTGAGGGCGGGCAACACTGGGCAGAGCCATCAGGAAAAAGAGAGCCACCACGCATCGCTGGGCGATGGCCCATGCATTCCCGTTGCGTACTCCCATGAATAACTTCGCGGCGCGCAACCCCTACCTCCCCGAGAAAGACCAGCGTTACTAAGGCTCTTGAGACTCCACCGCCGTCTGTCTTCCGATCAGCGGAATGTCGTCGTATATGAGCTTGTGCAACGTCTGTGCCAGGATACGCCCTCCCTCGATGAGAACCAGGAATATCACGCAAGCCATAAACAGTAACGTCATACCGATCCACACGGCGAGCACACAAACGACATATTCAGAGATGATGAACATTGGCACCCTCAATCCTTGGTCATCGAAGCAAAATCTGAGCGGTAGCCCGGCAGTCCATCCGGGTGGATGCAAACCCTTCCGCTCGTGAGGGGAGGTGATTTCGCGACGAGCGATTGCCCTACGGCTTGCTTTAACCCTTCCGCTCGTGAGGGGAGGTGATACTCGCGTACCACCCCCTTCACTACTCGACGCTCGGTCAGACTGCCCGGGCCAGCAGATTGGCGCCCGAAGCATCCTCATGAGTCCCCTTGCGTTGGTTTACGCAAGCACCTACTTCCTGGTTTAGGCAGTTCGCTTGGAAAAAGCCCAAATACCAATGCCTGCTCCCAGGGATAGCATCCCGATCAATGCCAAAAGCGGGATCTCGCTTGCTGTTTTCGGCATGGGCTCGGCGGTGGCAGCCGCTGTCTCTGCCGGCGGTGCTTCAACAGCTTGGGCTATTGGAACCTCTTCTCCTGCGGGAGTAACGGCTTCGATTGGAACATCCTTCAATGCTGCTGGTTCGGTTGGCAACTCAGTTACCGCGGGAACGGGCTCATGGGTCAACTTCGCCAGCTCGATAGCCTTTTCCTTGGGATAGACAAATTCCTGGCCCCATTGCGCTCCCGGATAAAACCATGCCCTGATGGCTTCCGGCTGCCCTTCCGCCCTCTCCCTAAACGTCATGACCGTTTTGTCGGTCGACTTCAGGCGGTAATTCGGTATGGCAAGGATAGTTGTGAATACGTGGGTTCCATCCTCGCTGGAGATTTGGACGATGTTGCGGTCAGCCAGCGAATCCGCCAGCTTGAAGATATAGGTGCCCGCTGGCAAGGTCTGAGCACCCACACCCGGAACCTCGACCGGCGCGCTGAAGGTCACAGTAGTTTTCTTGTTCCACTCGTCTGCTTTCGCACTGGGTAGAGACGCTAGAGCCGCCAGGAACACGCAAAAACTCACTGCGACTATTTTGAATCGGTCTATCTGTTTCATCGGAAACACCTCACCTTTTAACAGGAGCGTTCGATTCTGCCCCCTTGCATAAAACCGGATTTACTTCTGTAAATTGAGGTCACGAGGGACCTCACCACATGCCGTGGCTCGCTTCCAAGCCGGGCAGCTACCTTCGGTTGGTGGCCCGGCTGATAAAACACCCATCGATCCCAGACTCAATGCATCCACAGGGAAACGGCATAAGGACACACCAACGCTGTAGGCCCTGGCAATGCCGCCGGAGAAGCTGGCTGGGTGAAAAGACCACGCAGCTCTTCCAGTTCACTTCCTGCGCACAATGTGAAACCCTGGCGCTTCGCCTGGTCGGCGCGGATCTCGGCGCGGATGGCATCGGCCTGTAAGAAAACCCACAAGTCAGCCTGAAATGGTTCAAGGCCGGATAAATCATAGTCAGGTCTCATTGCCCCTCCATAATTCCGGCCCCTTGACACATACCTTCGGGCCGAGAACGCCAGGGTTGTCCCCTTCCCCTGGAACCACTCCGACAAGCGGCAGGATAAACGGGAATCATCAGGACAGGGCCCCCCGTCTGCCCACTTTGGCAAATAGCCTCCACTTCGGCTAATTGAACGCCTGCCCACCCTTGGGAGAGTATTTCGTCAGCGCGCTGTCTAAAGGTTGAGCCGCCCGAGGAGTGCGCACTGTGCCGTCGATCAGAATCTCTTTAGCCGTCACCTTACGCCCATAAAGCTTCTGGTTGTCGTCCTCATCTTGCTTCACGACGGCTCCACTGAGCGACACTCCTGCAAACAAACCCTGGGACCGCGAGTAGCTGAGAATCTCGGCGTGGAGCTGAGCGTCGGTCGCGCCTTGGGCGGAACGGCCCACCGGCCCGGCCGCTGCGGATGCTTCTGCGCCCAGCTTAACGCTGTCCTGGACCAGCTTTCTTGCACCGTCGGAGTTCATAACCAGGAAGACGACGTCGGTGGACTTACCGCCGATCTGGAATCCAAAGCTCCCACCGCCCACAGTAAACATCGAAGGCGCGCCCCACACACCGTTGCCACCCCGGCGGCACACCAGCACACCTCGTCCATAAGTTCCCCCGAATCCGAAGGCGAATTTCATCTCTGAAGGAATGATGCCCACGCAGACAGCGTTGTTCAGCAAGTCACTGGGAATGCCCTGGTCGGGAGTTCGCATGATCTCGTTGAGAACGTTGGTGGCCTTTTGGAGTTGGGTCTCGCCTGCAAAAGCCGGCATACAGATTGCCAGCAACAGAAAAACAAACATAAGCCTTTTCATTTAACTCTCCTTTTGTCCTGCTCACATCCACGGCTTGCGTCCTGCTCATCCTTGGGGATTGCCGGACGGCGAGCCGGCATTGCTAATGGTTGAGGGCTTTCTTCACCTGGCCGATTTTCTTTTGGACCTTCCCGGCCGCCTTTTCCACTTTGCCCCTCGCTTGCAAGCTGTGATTGTTCGTCAGATGTCCCACCTTCTCCTTGAACTTCCCCTTTATTTCGTGAAACTCGCCTTTCATCTCATCTTGAGAGCTTGATTTCATGATGTTTGCTCCTTTACCAGGACTCCGGGCCGCGCCTGCGTTCTACGCAGCAGAGCGTCCTTATGCTTTTCAGTCTTGAAGCTCATGTTGCTTCTCTTCTCCTTACGGAATCGGTTGTTAGCAAGCCCGCCGTCTCCGCGCAAAATGGATGATCACCGCAATAATGGCCACGATGAGCAACAGGTGAATTAATCCACCCGCCACGTGGAACACGGCCCACCCTAAAAGCCAAGCCACCAAAAGCACAGCAAATAGGACAAGAAGCATAAGCGTTCCCTTTTTCTGCTTTTAAGTAAACTGCACAGACCATCCTCTGATGACTATCACAAGGAATTCTTGCGCGCATACGGAGGAAGATCCCAAGGGTTCTACCGTCCCTACGATGTCACTTTCCCCGAGCAGACTTCATGACCGCACCCGCAGCCGATTTCCGTCATATCCGTTTCTTCCGCTCCCTCACACGCAGGGCTGCAATATTTGCTATCGGGACCAGCTATACAGCTACACTCCGGATTCGCACATTTTCCTTTGTTCGGGTCACTCACGGTCTTGTCTCCTCTCCTTCAAGAAACCAAATCTTTTCCTAAAGCTAGCGTAAGTTCCGCTTCTACGCCGCTGCGGACTTTGTGTTATCTTTGTTTGGCGCTGTGCCGGATTCGCTGTGAGGCGCGATTTCGTGAAGCATTTCACGTTCGGCTTGCAGCCAATCCTGCATCTCGGAGTTGCCCGACTTTGTCTGGAACAGTTCGTAGGCACGCTGCCTGATTTGATCTTGCAGTGTGGCCTCGGGTTTCTCTGTCTGCAGAGTCTTTTGATCTGACCCCTGCCGCCGGGTGTCACCATGATGATGCTTGTGTCCCATAGTTGCGGTGTCCCTTCTTTCTTGTAAAGTATTTCTTTCCGCTGCTCCCTGGCTGTCCATGCCTTCACTTCCTTGTCTCGCCAGCCGTAGCAGTCCCGCTTTTCCATGCGCCTCTTAAATGGTCTTGCCCTACGCTGAGCGCTATCTGCGCCAGCGCGAGTATCCCCAGCCCCCCCCGCCGAACAAGAGGAGCAGCACAACAACAATCAATAGGAGTTCCATGTCTCACCTCACTCATAAGAGTCAAAGCAACTTACCGAATCACCGGATCAAAGCACCGTTCCTGGACTGTTATGTCCCTTCACCACCGGTGGCCGTGCGAGCGAGAGGCTTATCGCCTCTGACGTAGTCGGCTCCGCCCTCTCCGGTTACCGAGATATCCTGCGCTCCTGTCCGCTCCAGGATGTCCTTGGAGCGCTTCGTCCACTCCGCATTGTACGAATCAACCGAGCGGAGGCTGCCGCCGTCTTTTAC
>JAKAWN010000290.1 GCA_021827245.1 Acidobacteriota bacterium
ACCATCCGAACATCTGTGTGATTCATGAAATCCGCGAGCATGAGGGCCAGCCCTTCATCGCCATGGAACTGCTGGAAGGGCAAACGCTGAAGCATCGCATCGAAGGCAGCCCCATCAAGATTGGCGTGGTGCTCGATCTGGCCATTGAGATTGCCGATGCGCTGGATGCCGCACATCAGAAGGGCATCATCCATCGTGACATTAAGCCGGCCAACATATTTGTCACCAGCCGCGGCCAGGCGAAGATTCTCGACTTCGGCCTGGCGAAACTGGCCGCAGTGGTGCCCGCTCAGGAATCGCCCACGGAATTGCCCACGGCCACGTTTGACCGCGAGCATCTGACCAGCCCGGGCGCGACGGTGGGCACGGTGGCTTATATGAGCCCGGAGCAGGCTCGTGGCGAGCCGCTCGACGCCCGCACGGATCTCTTCAGTTTCGGTGCGGTGCTCTATGAGATGGCTACGGGCCGCCAAGCTTTTTCTGGCGAAACCACGGCGGTGATCTTCTCGCAAATTCTGAAGGAAGAGCCCGTCTCGGCGCGAGTCCTGAATCCTGAATTACCTTTAAAGCTTGAAGAGATCATCACTGAATGCCTGGAAAAAGATCCTGACCTTCGCTGCCAGTCGGCGGCAGAAATTCGCGCCGATCTCAAGCGCCTGAAGCGCGACACGGGCTCCGGACGCTCGGCAACTGTAGCGGCGGGCTTTAGCCCGGCAGGTGGATCTGTAGCGGCGGTGTCTCCACCGCCGACCGGTTCCCAAACAGGAGAAGCCGCCGGTGAGGACACCGGCGCTACAATGGGCGAACGCCGTTCGCCCCTGCAATCATCCGACCATGCCAGTTCTGATTCGCAGATGGTTGCTGCGTTGGTCAAGCGCCACAAGAAAGCTTTCATCGGCGGGCTGGGAGCAATTGTTGTCGTCGCCTTGGCTCTCATCTACTGGCTGATGCCGCCACTGCCGCCGCCCAGCGTGTCCGACTACGTTGAACTCACTCATGACGGGCTCAACAAGAGTCTTATAGGAACCGATGGCTCACGGCTGTACCTGGACGAGCATGAGCCGGGGCTGACACTTCCCATAGCTCAGGTATCGGTCAGCGGCGGCACCGTGGCAGATGTTCCCGATGCCTCACCGACAATGAATCCGCTGAGTGTCTCGCCAGACGGCTCAAGGCTACTCGTCGAGGACATGCCGGGTGCCTCTGCGTCTGAAGGACCTCTGTGGGCCTTGCCGGTCCTCGGAGGCTCGGCGTCTCGGCTGGCGGGTAAGGCCGGCCACGCCGGGGCATGGTCCCCCGACGGGAAGGAACTGGTTTACGCGAATGGCAAGGACCTTTATCTTGCCGATGCCGATGGAACGAACTCCCACAAGCTCACTTCGCTGCCGGGCCGTCTATCCGCGCCTGCATGGTCGCCGGACGGAAAGGAGATTCGATTTACTGCCGCTGGCGCGAAGGGAAACACCCGTTCAATCTGGCAGGTTTTGGCTGATGGGACAAATCTCCATCAAATTCTTCCCGGCTGGCACGCGAAATCGTTCACTTGTTGCGGCAAATGGACGCCTGACGGCAAGTATTTCGTCTTCCAGTCGCAGGGTCAGATCTGGGCCATGCGCGAGA
The DNA here is from genome assembly GCA_021827245.1 of Acidobacteriota bacterium. Next base: position 1,621 of record JAKAWN010000290.1, read on the forward strand.
CGGGAAGCTTTCTGCACAAGGTCAGCTACGCGCCAGTGGAGTTGACTTCAGGAGCCATTACATATTTCGACCCCCTTCCAGGCAGGGACGGCAAGAAGCTTTATGCCGTGGCCGGATTTCGACGGGGAGAACTTGAGCGGTATGACAGAAAAACCAAAACCTTTGAGCCGTATCTTGGCGGCATATCGGCGAGCTACGTCAACTTTTCGAAGGATGGGAAATGGGTGGCTTATGTTTCTTTTCCAGACGGGAATCTCTGGCGGAGCAAGGTGGGTGGGAGTGACAAGCTCCAGATCACCTCTTCGTCGCTTTATGTCTTCCAGCCTCGCTGGTCGCCGGACGGGAAGCAGATTGTCTTTTACGCAGGGCAGCGAAGCAAGGGCGTGCGAATTTACCTGGTCCCGTCCGATGGAGGCGCGCCTCAGGAATTGACGCCCAATTTCCCAGGCCCGCAAGTCGATCCCGGGTGGTCGCCGGATGGCAAATCGGTGGTGTTTGGAGGCCTCCCGGAAGGCAAATCAGCGATCTATATTGTGGATCTCAAAACCCGCCGGGTCTCCGTGCTACCGGGTTCGCAGGGATTGTTCTCCCCGCGCTGGTCACCCGATGGGCGGTATATCGCCGCCCAACCTCAGGGCGGCCGGAGCTTGGTGCTCTTCGATTTCAAGACTCGGAAGTGGTCGCTGCTGACCAAGGAATTCGCCCCTTGGCCATGCTGGTCGCACGACAGCCGGTATGTTTACTTCTTGAACTCCTATCAGGGAGCAGTGGAGCGGGTTGGGATCCGCGACCGAAAGGTGGAACAGGTGGCCAGCCTGAAAGGGTTCCACATGACAGGCGTTTTCGGCGGCCTCTGGATGGCCCTTACGCCGGACGATTCGCCGCTGCTCCTGAAAGACACCGGCACGCAGGATATCGTCAGCATGAAGTGGCACGAGCCGTAACCATGCCTGCGAATGCTTCCTCAAGCGACCGCCCTGGCCTCCGCTGCATCTAACCAACCTTTTGACCGGCCGTGAGTTTGCCTGCAGTTTTTCTTTTGCATTTCTCAGCCGGGCCGGGGGTGTATAAAGCCGGAAAACCTTGTTATACTTGCTGCCATTCTTCGTCGAGGTCTGTGCAAATGAACAAGAAATGGATTATTGGATTGTGTGTGCTGGCCTGCTCCTGCTTCCTGATGCATGCCGTCATGGTGCGGTCGCAATCTGAGAATGCCTCGTCGCACATCGGGCTTTTCACCCATCATGGGGATGTTGGCAAGGTTCTTCATCCCGGCTCCGTGAAATACAACCCCGCAAAAGGCACTTATACCATCTCCGGCAGCGGCACCAATATGTGGTTCTCGACCGACGAATTCCAGTTTGTCTGGAAAAAAGTCTCGGGCGACGTGACGTTGACGGCCGACATCGCATTCGAGGGAACCGGAGGTCCGCCGCATCGCAAGGCTGTGCTGATGATCCGCCAGAGCCTTGCTTCGGATTCCGTTTACGCGGACGTAGCGCGGCACGGCATCGGTCTGACCTCGCTTCAGTGGAGGGAAGAGCCAGGCGCGACGACGCACGAGGTTCAGGCGAACATCAACGCGCCCAAGCGCCTGCGAATTGAAAAGCGCGGCGATTACTTCTACATGTTTCTGGGCAATGGCAACGAACTTCACCTCGCGGCCGGTTCGCCCCTGATTCGCCTGAAGGCTCCGTTTTATGTGGGGCTGGGTGTTTGCGCGCACGACAAGAATCTGGTGGAGACAGCGGTGTTTTCGAATGTTGATTTGAAAATCTCGCGCCCGGCCGTGTCCGAACCAACAGAGCTTTACAGCACCCTCGAGCAGGTGGACATTGAGTCAGGCGACCGCCGGGAAGTGTACACCACGCGCGGCCGCATCGAAGCGCCCAACTGGACCCATGACGGCAAGTCGCTGATCTTCAACCGCGACGGGCACATTGAAAAAATCCCCGTCGAGGGCGGCCAGCCGGATATCGTGAACACCGGCTTTGCCACGCGCTGCAACAACGATCACGGCATTGCGCCCGATGGCTCTACGCTTGCCATCAGTGACAGCTCGAAGGACGCGCACAAATCCCTCATTTATGTTGTTCCATTAGCCGGCGGAACTCCCCGCCTCGTCACCCGCCAGGGGCCTTCTTATTTTCACGGATGGTCGCCGGACGGCAAGACGATTACCTTCTGCGGCGAGCGCGACGGGAAGTTTGATATCTACACCATCCCGGCCGCCGGGGGCAGGGAAGTGCAGTTGACCAGGAACGCAGGCCACAACGACGGTCCGGAATATTCGCCCGACGGCAAGTACATCTATTTCAACTCTGACCGCACCGGCCTGGAGCAGATCTGGCGAATGCTCCCGGACGGCAGCCATCAGGAGCGTGTGACGAACGACGAAACCAATGACTGGTTCCCGCACATTTCCCCGAACGGCAAATGGATGGTCTTTCTCTCTTACCCCAAGGACGTTACCGGCCACCCAGAAAACAAGGACGTGGAACTGCGCATCATGTCGATGAGCGACATGAAGATCAAGCCGCTGGCCCGGCTCTTTGGCGGGCAGGGAACGATCAACGTTGCCTCCTGGTCTCCGGATAGCCAGCACGTGGCATTTGTCAGCTACCACCCGCTGCCTGAATAGCGCGCCGCGCTTCCGGCCTCGATGGCGTCCAGCAGGATGCTTTGGCAGTTTGCGGTGCATGTCATGAGCTTCCGGCGTGCGACGGCAGATAGCCGCGCGTTCGGCTTTTGCCGTGCACGGGAATAAGGCGTAAAATTCCAGTCAGCAAAAGCATCTTCCAGGCGTATTTCCCGATAGGAGGCGACCATGGCTACAATCGCCGATCAGTTCCTTCGCAAGCAGTTGGAGGAGCGCCGGATGAGGCTCGCGGCAGCCATTACGGAGCCTTCCGCAGACGCTGGGCTGGCCCGCCTTTTGCAGCAGGTGGATTCGGCGCTGGGGCGCATGGATGCCGGCACTTACGGAATTTGTGAAAAGTGCTGCGAACCCATCGAGGCCGACAGGCTGCTTGCCGATCCGCTGGCATGCGTCTGCCTGGATCATTTGACAGTCCAACAGCAGCGCGCGCTCGAGAGCGACCTGGAACTTGCGGCGCAGGTGCAACGGACGCTGCTTCCTCCGAATGGCGTCCATGCCGCTGGATGGGATCTCCATTATCACTGGCAGCCTTTCTCTCTGGTCAGCGGCGATTACTGTGATCTGATTTATTCAAAGGATGCGAAGGACGAGATCTGGTTCCTTTTGGGCGATGTCTCGGGCAAGGGAGTTGCGGCATCGATGTTAATGACGCACCTGCATGCCATCTTCCGCAGCCTGACCAGCATGGGCGCGGCGCCTGCAAGACGGATGGCGCAGCATGATCCGCCGGCCGTCCCGCCGGGCGGAAGCACCAGCCTTTCCATCGATCAGTTGATGTTGGCGGCAAACCGCGTATTCTGTGAAAGCGTTATGGCGGGGCAATTTGCCACCATGATTGCAGGCCGAGCTTCGGCATCGGGCCGGGTGGAGATTGTCAACGCCGGACATTGTCCGGTGCTGGTGGTGAGGCCGGACGGCGTGACTGCGCTTTCTTCGACCGGCGTGCCGCTGGGAATGTTTTGCGAGGTAAGTGCCACCGTCCAAAACGTGGACCTTGCTCCCGGCGAAAGCCTCTTCCTTTATACCGATGGCCTTTCAGAAATGTGCGACCCCGCGGGGGCACAGTTCGGCGACCAGCGCCTCGCAAGTTTCCTTGTGGAAAGGCGCACGCTTGCTCCCGGCGCGCTGGTTGATGACTGCCTGCGCCACGTCAACGAATTTGCCTCAGGCACCCCGCCTGCGGACGACCTCACCGTGATGGTTATCCAACGGACTACGCCTTAAGTGATGTAGCTCCGGATTTCCTGCTTTCGGAACCGTGGCAGGTTGCTGAAGAACGCTTCTGAGAACGTGTAGCGGCGGGTTCATCCCGCCATAAGCCGAAACGTCTCAGCACAGATTGGCGGCATAGAGCCGCCGCTACAGCCTTTTTCAGCAACCTGCCGGGGGGACAGCCGTGTCCATCGGAAACAGAGCGGACTTCGAACAGCAGGAAGTCTGCACCAGTTGCGAGATCATCCAATCCTGCCGGGACGGGAGAAGAAAGGGCGCAGCGCCGAGGGCCGAAAGGGGCTCATCAGAATCGCGAATTCCTACCGTTCGGCTTCGGCCGTGGTCTGGGGTGAAAGCGTCCAAGCCTTGCCGTCGAATTTGTCAGGTGGTTTTACGCTGAAGAGTTTGAGAACGGTGGGCGCAACGTCCATGATGCTGGGGTCGGAGGAATCGAGCTTGCGATTGATGAAGAGGGTGGCCTGAGTGTCTTTGGGGTCAGAAGAGCAATGATCTCCGCTCCAATTCTTCATATTTGGAACCACGATGTGGCCGGTGGGGATGCCGCCTAGCGAGGTCTGCCAGGAGGTGCGGTAGCCGGGGTAGAAATCGAGTTGCAGGTCGGGAGCTTCTTTGGCATAGGCGCCGTGATCGATCTGACTACCCAGGTAAACATCTTCGAGAACCGGCTTGTGGGTTCTCGGATCACGGTAAGCGAGCAGTTTGCTGCGGATTTCCTCTTCCAATTGATGTGCCTGCTCGCCGGGCTCGACAATGCCGTAACGTTCGCGCCCGTAAATGTTCAGGTAAATCTGCCCCAAGCCGAGCGAATAAGCCACAGTTTTACTCCAGTCAACATTCGGGAAAAAGCTGCTCTGGCGATAGAGCGTGTCGAGATCGTACCGCTTGGCTTCGGCGGTGGGTTGCTTAAGCACCATGAATCCATTCTTGACCAGCCAGGTGTTGGTGTTGAAACCGTAGTTGAACGCATGGAAGCCATGGTCGGAAACGATGATCAACGTTCCGCCGGGCTTCATCCTCTTTTCGACTTCGCCGACGATCCTGTCCGCTTTCTCATAGGTCTCGAGGATGGCGTCGCCGTATTCCTTGGCTTCCACCGGATTGTACGTCGGGCTTTGGGGGTCGGTTAATCGCCAGAACATGTGCGAGACGCTGTCCGTGCTGGTAAAGATGGCGACCATCAGGCTGGGAGGATAGTTCTGGAGCTGGCTGAGCACAAGTTTGCGCTCGTCATTCATAGTGCGGAACGTGTCTTGCAGGAACAGACCGTCGCTGATTCGATCTTCGTTCAGCGCCCAGGTGTCATGCCACCAGCCCAGCGTTTTGAAATAGCCCCACTTGTCCGCCAGATGTTTGGTCCAATTGGCAGGATAAGAAACCGGCAGGATGGGGTCTTTCGGATCGATATTCATCGGGCCCATATAGATGCGCAGGGCGGGAGAAGTTTCAAGAACATAAAAACGGCTGATGGCCTTGACAGTAATGAAGGGATTAACCGGGAAGTTCTCGACAAACCAATTGCTCCAGTGGTGGTTGGCGACGGTTTCCGACTGGCCATCAAGGCGAATGGTGACCGAGTTGTGATCCGGGGTGAGCTGAAAGCTTACCGGTATGTTAATCCGACTGTAGGTGCTCTTCGTGGGATTGATCGGGCCCGATATCTCAGCCTTGGCGTCGGAGCCGTCAAGCTCCAGCCTCACCAGTTTTCCGCCGAACTCGGTGTTGCCGGCTTGCTCCGGCGGCAGGTCGGACGCGAAATAGAAGAACGTGCCCCAGGTTCCGCGAATGTCTGGGACGCCCAGGCCGGCCAAAAGATGGCCTCCCGGAACTGGCGAGGGCGGGAATTCCAGCGGCATGCGCAGCACCGTAGTCTTATATCCGGCGTCCGCAACCGCCTCATAGAAAGGAGTGCCGTGCCGCTCGTTGGTGACCTTGGCGGGCCTGATGGGGATCAGGCCGAAAAGGAACTCAGGTTTCTTGTGGGCCACGAGAGCGATTCTGGGAAGATAGGTCCGGGGATTGCGGGCGAGGAAATCGTAAATTCCCGTTCCGCCTGGATTCAAGCCGGTTGCAAACGAGGCCCACGCCACCGGCGATTCAGGAGGATTTGTTGTGTTCAGTTTCATGAATGTTCCCGTCTGCGCCAGATGCTCAAAGTTCGGCAGCTTGCCTTCCTGCATCCACCTGGCCGCAAGGACCGGCGACATGCCGTCGAATCCCAGGACGACAACTTGCTTGGTTACAGGACGAGTAGCGGTTCGTTCGCAGGCGGGAATGATAAGCGCGAGAGCGATCAGCGCCAGCGCCAGAATGGAACTTGCAACAACGTATTTTCTCTTCCTAGGGGCCAAACATGCATTCTAATATGCTCCGCCGTTACGCGTCGAGACAAATTCATGGTTCTGATTGCATACCAGAAGGCTTTGGGCTGGCCAAAGGCCTTCGTCTATTCCAGACGGGAGAAGGAGCGGTCGATGGTGAAAGACATGGTGGCAATAGCGTCCGCTGTATAAGCTGCCAACGCTTCGCGATAGAAGCCCAGGCTGCGTTCGCGAATGGAAGTTTCAGGCTCCTTCGGAGAAACCAGGTGGTTCGTTTCATGGAGGACAATGCTTAGCAACCGCAGTCTGAACTGCTTGGCGTGGAATTCATTCAAACGGCTACCATCCAGAAATTTGGCGTCAAGGGCCGTGTCGCTCAAAGGCAGCGCTTGCCAGGTGAGCACCTGCTCGTAAGCGATGTCCATTTCTCCGGCGTGCTCGCCGCCGAAAGCGTCGTGAGGCATGGCAAAGGGAGCCTCGCGGACGGCCACGTGGCGATGCCCGAGGCACCCGCACACGTTGGTGCGATGAAGCTGGATGATCACCAGTTGAGGAGCCCGGAAGAGGATTTCGTCATACTTTTCGCGGCACGGCCCCGGAACTCCGAGCCAGTCCTGTTCCACCGCCCGGGCCAACTCCGCTGCACGGCTGTCATCGCGCATGGCGTGCGCAATCACGTAGAGCGGCCGGGAACGATCGCCAAGGGGCGCCAGCCGGTACCGGCGACCGCTCAGCCATTCGCGCCATCGGACGCTTCTTGGCCGGGCATGCAGGTAATTTTGGATGGCAGTTCGCAAACTGGATTTTTCAGGACACATCGCGACGCCTCCGTGCTCCTGAACCCATGTAGGCTTGCCCACCCCATAGAATATCACTGTTGCGCAATGAGGCTAAGCATCTCCCGCAATCTGCCGGGATTTTTCCCCCCGGCCTTGAACAACGGCGCGTTTCTGAAAAACCTCTGCCGTGATCACATCGTGACCGGCGCGACGGACCTGGTCCATTATTTCAAGCAGGAAACAGCAAGCGCTTCGCTGTGCTCAGCATGACGGGGCCGCTATTTCAGCAATCTGTCAAGACATGTCAAGCGAATCGAC
>JAKAWN010000291.1 GCA_021827245.1 Acidobacteriota bacterium
GGCTGGGACCGGGGGAGCGCGCGGACGGCGTGGCCCTGTTCGAGCGGCCACCGTACAAGATGTCTAACGAAACGCTTTTGCTCCAAATGGCGGAAGCGGGAGCCGTGGATAGGCCGGCGCTCGCGCCGATAGGATTTGGGGTCAGCACGCCCGAGGAGGGACCGAATGGCCGGGGAAAATGAAATGCGAGTTGGCGCGCCAGGGAAAGGAAGCGCTGAGGAAGAATCCAGGGAACTCGAGGAGAAAGGGAGCGCTGCACGTCCTCAGTGGCTTGACGTCTTTCGTCAAGCCTTCGAGAAGGCGCGGCGGGAACAAGGAGAAGCTCCGAGCAGGCGTGAACTGGGGCGCGACCGAAGCCGAACGCTGATTCTCCTGGTCGGAGCGGCGATTGCCGTGCTGGTGCTCTTCCTGGTCGTGTTCTCTACACCAGACAGTGCCCGCAGGCGTCTAATGGCGAGTGCGCCGAGGTCACCGAATTTGGGGCGCAGAGTGACGCCTGGGCAACAGTCCTCCGGACCGGCCGGCTCGGTGACGCCGTTGCTCAATGCAACTCCTCAGCCGGTGGGATCACGGAGCAGCCAAACGGTTACTGCGGAAGATGTAGGAAGGACAGCCCGGCCCGAGCAGGGAGCTTTTGGAGCCCCGCCAACATTCACCCCGCCAGCAAGCCCTGCGACCTTACGGCACTCGGGGAAATACGCCCTCGGGAGAATCAATTTCCCCGGAGCCCGGTCCTCATCGGCATCTGCTCGTGAAATCCCGCCCAGACAACCTGGTGCCAGTGGATCAAGAGCGAACTCAGAAGCTTTGAAAGACCTCCAGAAGCCTTCGCTGGTCTTTGTTCGCAGCATGTCACCTGCGAGAGCGATTCCGGCTCCGCAAGCCGCTCTTGCCAGCGTTGACGATAGCTCGATCATGACGGAACTGCCTGCTGGCACGCGGCTCGTGGCTCGTCTGCAATCCGTCGTGAGCACAGCGGTTCAGGCGCCGGTGGTCGCAGCGATTGAGTACAACTACGAACGGGATGGCGAAATCGTTGTTCCCGCGGGCACCCTGGCCTTGGGGAAACTCGCGCAGGTCGATCCGTCTGGCGATATAGGCATTCACTTTGATGCGCTGCAGATACCAGGTGGCACAAGCGAGAAAATCGATGCCACGGCAATGAGTTTGAATTACGGCCCTCTCAAGGGGCACGTGAGCGGGAAAGGGACAGCAAAGCGGTTCCTAGTGCGATCGCTGACGGGTATCGGCACGGTGGCTGCATATCTGGTTGGTGCTGGTGGCGGCACCGGCTTTAACGGGCCGCTCTCCGAGAGCAGCCTTTTGCGGGACCGAATCGCTTCGAACATCGGCATGGCCGGCGATCAGGAACTGAACAGTCTGGCATTCAACCAGCACATTATCGTGAAGGTTCCCGGGAACACGCGGTTTTTCATCGTGCTAGAGAAAGGAGCAGTGGCAAACGGCACTCAAGCACGGCCTTCAGCCCAGGCTTCCAAGGCCCAAAGCAGCGCTTTACCCACCCTCGACGAGCTGCGGCAGCTCTTGCAATTAAAGCAGGAACTCGGTGATATGGTTCAGCAGGCTGGAACGCAAAGTGCCGCTGCTGGGCCGCGGCAATAGGGGGTCTTGATGGGGATTGCTCCAAACTGGAAACCACTTGAGGCCAGACTCGGGCCCAAGCGGTGTGTCGGGTTCATGTTCATGGGCCGAATTAATGGCCTGTACGTCTACCACCATGGAATAGCTCGGATGCCTCTCTATCTGGATGACGAGGGTCAGTGTTACGTGTGTCGTGGTGGTACGAATTACGAGAAGGGGGACTTTGACGCGGAGCTTCGCAAGATTGCAGAGGCTCTAGCCGCGATCGATGAGACGCTCGAGAGCGTCTACGATGACGCGTATATCGCGCGGAAAGAAGAGGCTTTGCGCAGGGCTGGCATTCCGTTCCTTCACCTCGAGATTGAGCCAGAAGACATTTCCATCAACTAGATCTCTGTTCTTCCCTTCGGTGATCATCTTTGGATCCCTTTGTCGCTTTCTGGCGGTGAGGTAACCTGCGGCCGGGGGATGAAGCCATGCCTTTTCGGACTCGTCGCTTCTTCTGGCTGGGCGTGCCTCACTGGCCCATCAGCCGTTTCAAGCGCGCGCCGGCAGAATTCATCTACGCAACCATTCGCTCTTTCCGCGGCGGCTTCCAGACCGGGGCGATCGCTGCGGGCCGCAGCAGTGGGCGAGCGAGGCCAAAACACCCGTTCTGGCTGACTCTGTTCTTGATCTGTTTTGCGGTAGCGGCAGCAGCTGAAATCTCTGTGTGGCGTCCTTCTGTGCTTCTGGTTTTCGCAATGATTTTCGATCTCGCGATTCTCTTCGGCAGCAGGTTCTCCCGACGTTGTTATGCACTGAGGAAGCTGGCGCAAGTCATATTCTCGGTGTGTGTGCTCTACGTTTTTTGGACCCTGCTGAACTGGCGACCGTTGTGGCGCATCGTGGGCCCTTTCGGACTTACCCGCCGAGAAGCGGGGTTCTGGTCAATCTTGGCGGCCATTCTCCTTTGGTGGGTGAGTGTTATCTGGATTGCTTTCGCGCGTCCTTATCGCTTGCAAGGCACTCGCGAATTCCGCTCAGCGACCACTAGCTCGTTTGGTCGCAACGGTCACTGAGACGAAGACCCCAGCACTTCCATAGTTTGGAACTGACAAGACACTGATCGCACGTTTGATCGCTACCTGAACTACGCAAAAATTAACCTGCGTGCGCGGAGGGACGGCCCGGGTGTATAAGGGTGTCCGTTGACCACGTTGAAAGGATGGTTAAGACCGATTCTCTCAAAACGACAGATGAACAGATTCCGGCTTGGGCGCACGTACGCTATCTTTCAAGCATTCACTGTCGTCGTATTGGTTGCCATTTGCTCGCTCGTATCTGTTCCGCCGTCAACGGCCCGCGCCAAACCGAATTCGTCATCCAATCGCGTAATTGGAGCCCACGATGCGCGTTTTAACGGCGCACGGGCATACATCCGCGAGGCGATGCGCCGAGAGAGGCTGCCCTCGGTCGCAGTGGCCGTAGCGAAGAACGGAAAGATCATCTGGCAGCAAGCATTCGGCTGGGCGAATGTTGAAACGAGACAGCGAGCTACGCCGGGAACCATGTACTCGCTTGCTTCGACGACAAAGCCGTTCACGGCTACCGCAGTGATGCAGCTTGTCGAGCAGGGCAAAATCAGGCTGGACGCTCCAGCAAACGAGTATCTGGGTATGGCGAAGCTCAAGGGATACGCCGGCAACGCCGGCGGTGCCACGATCCGGCGAATCCTTAGCCATACGTCCGGGCTTCCACCCTTCTGGCAGTTCTTGTACGCCGACGAGGACCAGGCACCGCCTTCGATGGAAACCACGATTCGAAGGTACGGGATTCTGGTCACACCGCCGGGAGCGATCTATCAATATTCCAATCTTGGCTATGGCATTTTGGGTTACATCATCTCACGCGTATCCCGGATGAGTTACGCGGAGTACATGCGGACGCATGTGTTTCTGCCTCTTAGACTGCGACACACGGCGGTTGGCATTCCACCGGGTTTGGCGCGCTACGCGGCCGTTCGCTACGACCGAGTGAAGCTGGGACCACTTCCCTCGTACACCGTCACCCACGTCGGCGCCTCGGCAATATATTCGAGCGCGCACGACCTAGTGCGGTTTGGTATGTTCCAACTCGGGGATCACCTGGCCGGACAGCAGCCGATTTTGACGAACGCAACCATCAATCAAATGCACAAGCCGGTAGTGCCGATAGGCTTTCATGGTGCGGAGTACGCGCTGGGCTGGTTCGTTCAACCAGACGACCACGGCTATGTGGATATCTTTCATCCGGGGGAGATGCCGGGCACCACAGCGTGCCTGAGCCTTTACCCTGCCGCCAATCTGACGGTAGCAGTGCTTACCAACAGGAACATTGGGAGTCTCGCTATCCAACCCATTTCTCAGCACATCGTCGCGGCGGTACTGGCGAAATATGCCGTCTCGCTGCTTGCCAATCCTCACCAATACGCGCCTCCGCCCGACCTGCGTTACAAGCTCGTGCGTCAACTGGCGGGGCGGTGGGCGGGCCACATTCGTACTTGGCAGGCCAGGATTCCCCTCGAGATGGATTTCCGGCCGGACGGCGACATTCACATCAAGTTGGGGGACGAACTGAAAACGCTTCTGGATGATGCCCGCTGGGACGGGCACGAGCTCGTCGCTTTTTTCCCCGGGGAAGTCCCCACACCAGACGCCGATCGCCGTCGCACGTTCCTTAGGCTGGATTTATGGCTACGCGATGGGAACCTATCCGGTGAAATCAACGCCGTAGCGGTCCACCATCGCGAATACTATTCGCTCCCATCGTGGGTGAAACTGGCGCGTGTCGCGGGAAGAAACTAGGTGACTCGCTGGGCAGTAACGTGGTGTGGTGCCGCCTTCTGTTCAGGCACCTTCCCGAGAGAATAAGGCTACTGATCTCACAATTGGCCGCTACCTATCCCCAAGCGAAGGCTTTGATCGACTACGCCCGCCCGCTTCCTACTTTCGCGATTCCAGGGCCCCGTCGGCATGTGCCGGATTGTTTTACTTCGCGGAGCGGGACTGTCTGTTGGTGTATTCCGTCAAGGACGCCGAAGGTCATTACCCCGTTGATTCCAAAGCCATTTTTGATATTACAAGAGCGTTTAGCTTGGCACGCGCCTGCCCTGATGGGTGGTCCGCGCCAGTCCCTTCAAGGAATCCCAAGAGACCCATTGAGCGGATGTTGGACCCCAGATAAGCGCAGTACCAGCCGCTTTGAGTAGTTCAGCTGGCGCGGCCGGTTCGTGTCGTGAAGGCCTTCCCCACTTTTTTGACAATTCCGCGAACTCACCTTAGGTTGCCTCCCACTTCGTTTGCTCCTTCGTGGGCATTTGCTCCAGGGGAGAAAGCGAACGAACCGAAAAGGGGGCAAGTTCGATGAAGCTGAAATTGAGCCAAGGCTGGAAGAAAGTCCTGGCCGTATCCGCTGTCTGCTGCATCCTGGCGAGTCAGTACGCCTGGGCGCAAAACCTCGGGAGCCAGCCCCAATTCAATGTGGCTGTTCAAGGGCAGACCGCTTCCCAGCCGGAAGGCGCGTTCCTGAATTTTATCAACTGGATTGGCAACGTGATCGCACCGGTGGGTGCAGCGGGTGCCGTTGTGGCGGCGATTGTTTCCTGGATGCATGGGCGAGGGGCTGGCCGGTGGCTCACCGCTGCCGCAGCCTTACTGGCCGTTTCCGGGCTGACTCGACTCATTGAGTTCTGGATTACCAACGGTACGGGAGGCGTGACCTAAACCGCAGCGCCACGCGCCAGCCCCGCGGAGGTGGCAGGCAGTCAGGGAAAGGAGAGATCCAACAGGCTGCCTGCCGAACTCCGCTCAAGTCGCGAGGGAATTTCGCTCGAAAGAGGAAGGGATCGCCAATGGCTGTTCCACAACTATTGAACGACATCATTCAAGTCCTGATGGATCTCGCACCCGCGGCAGCTCTCGTATCCGTTACATGGAACGGCAGTGATCGACGACCCATTTGCGTTACTCCGTGCCGATCACGCTTCGGCCTGTCCGGTATCGCTGCTACTGAGTATCGGCGGAAGGCCCGTAAATCCCCGTGATCTTATCCCCTGTGTGGCGCAGGTGGTGCTGAGCTGACCGCGATGGCGAACCGAGAGTCATCAAGTGAAAGGCCTGACGCTTTTGGGCGAGTTGCCACGTTTCCCGCGCAGGTGACCATATGATCCTGCCAGAGCGGGCCACAGTTTTACGGACATTTACGGACAATTGAGGAGGGTTTGGAAGGCTCCTTTGGGCCGTAAGCGACACCAAAGAAAGCACTTGGATTTTACCCCAAAAATCTGTTAACCGAAGGGTTGCTAGTTCAAATCCAGGCGGCACGACGGGCCTGGAAAAGAGAAGACATGAGTTGGTGCTGCCAAATTCCCATGCGGCGCTGGCCGGCCGGGGCGACCGCAGTGCGGCCTCGCCTCATTCACGACCAGTCCGTTTCTTCCCGTGCTGCGGAGCTATCTCCCCCCAAGCTCATCCCGACACTCCGCGGGGGGCCGAAGAGCGTTCCACGACGGGGGCGCAAATCCGGCACTGTTCTGGTGTCACTAATGGTGTCAATTGGTTCGCGGATTCCGTGCGCATAGCTGCGCAATGCTGCGGAGAGGGAATGTCGACAAGTTCTTACGACTAAAGGAGTTATTTGCTTAACTGCGCGTTGGTGCGGAGTGCTGCGGGATAGCCCCGAAGGGATTACAGATCATCAATGTAAAACTTTGAAAGTCACTGTGCAAGTTTTCGGGTTTTCTAGCCCACGATCTTTCGCGCCAGAAGCCAGCTGAAGAGAGAGTTAGGTCGGAATGGCTTCCAAACTACCAGGGCCATGTGATCGTTTGAGGGGTAATCGGCTTAGGTGAGCGCAATGGCGATTTATCACTCGTCGCGCGTGTCCGTCCGGATTCGGAGATCAGGGAACAGAGAACTGGGATTGCGAGAATAGCAATTGACATTCAGCGGAAATCCACTACCATATGGTTGTGGATTGCTTGGATACAACATTTGCGGCTTTGTCTGATCCAACCCGGCGGGCGATGGTCGAGAGGCTCTCCCGCGGGCCTGCCTCTGTGCATGGCTTGACGGAATCGTTTGCACTCTCGCAGCAGATGATTTCAAAACATATTGCCTACCTGGTGCGGGCGCGGATTGTGATCAAGACGAAGCGCGGACGAGAGAGTATTTGCACGCTCCGGCCGGAGGCGATTAAGACAGTCAGCGACTGGGCAATCAGCTATCGCCAGTTCTGGGAAGAGAGTTTCGACAAGCTGGATGGGGTTGTGAATCGAATGAAAAAAGCGGAGGTCAGGGATGACAAAAAACACGGTGGATGAGACGGAGCGGATGGTTGTGACAAGAGTTTTTGATGCCCCACGCGAACTGGTTTGGAAGGCGTGGACGGACCCGAAATATGTGATGCAGTGGTGGGGACCGAAGGGTTTCACAGCGCCTTTTTGTGAGATGGATTTTCGCGTGGGAGGGAAATTCCTCTGCTGCATGAGAGCGCCGGATGGGCAGGAGTTCTGGAACGGTGGTGAATACCATGAAATTGTTCTGCACGAGAAGATCGTCTCCTCCATGTACTTTTCCGACTCGAAGGGAAACAAGGTTGAGCCGGCGCACCATGGAACAGAACACGAGGCAGTAGAGGGTGCGTACGACGTGATTCTTTTTGAGGATCTCGGTAACGGCCAGACGAAACTCACCTTCATTGGAAATGAGACCATGCAGAACGCGATCGAGAGCGGTCAGCTGGAGGGCTGGAAGCAGATACTCGATAAGATTGCTGCAGTTGTAGAGGGGCTGGCGCTGGCAAAATAAGAAGCCGAAGCTTTGATGATCGCCATACGCGAGCTACTGAACGGAAAGTAAAGGCAGCTATCGCGGAGACCCCGGCTAAGGGTGGCGGCGGAGGCTCAATTGTAGCCTGCTTCGTCGTCACCGGGCCGGATGGGCGCCTTGCGGGGCAAGCGACCTTGGCTCGGCTGTTGCATTCAGGGCAACGCACTCATTAAAAGGGCTGCGGCCGTAACGTCGGCGGCTCGGAGGCAATAGAACCGAAAGCGACTGCCAAGAAAATCGTGAATTGCCCTACCAGATTGGTGCCCGGAGGGGGAGTCGAACCCCCACGGCCTTGCGGCCTACGAATTTTAAGTCCCCCGCCGCATCGGCAAGACGTTCGAGACGGTGGCTTTCCGATTGGCTGTGTTCGACTCCGGGCTGGAAGTATTCCCGCTTGAAGCAATCATCAGCAAGGAGCGCCTAATTCGTTGAGCGAAGAGCGTCCAACCTGTTTGGCACAAAAGGGTCAACACTTGGCGTGTCGTGCCTGGAAGCGCGGCTCACCCCCGAGTAAGATTCAGTGTCCAACTCAGTGTGAGGTCTGCCGCTACGACTTGTCAGGTGGCTCGTTGAGAGATCGCCCGGCACTTTTCTGGTAAGATCGCTGTTGATGGATTCACGAACCCCGTAGACAATTCGAACAGTTACGAATCATTCTTGATTACTATGATCTCTCCTCCCGTCAAATATGCATCCTACAAAAAAGTGTGTTGGACAGTGGGTAATGGTGTATCCACTGTAACTCAACCTGGGAAAAACTTCCCTTTCTGTCGAGCTTTAGCGATCGAGGCCCGATGCAAATTAATCTTCCTTACTCCCTACACCATTGGGAGGCTTCCTCAATGATTCCCGCTTTCGAATGTGCAGATCACGAGTTTAAGTTTTGGCAAGCCATGAAGACACAGCGTGTTCCGGTGAAGTTCGCATACGCAGGTTCTGCAGCTGAGACCCATGACCGTTCAGCGGCATTAACCACTTATCAAGCACTGGCGAGAGCCACACGAACTGAAGTTGCAGCTTTAAATTATGCGATACCTCCAGGGGGAAAGGAAGAATTAGCGATCTGCGAGATCGGCCCAGGGAACGCAATTCATTCTATACAGTTTCTTCATGCCTTGCAAAATTCGGGATACGTTCTGCATTCTTACCTCGGCCTAGATTTCAGTGCTTCCCTTCTCAAGATCGCTATCGAGCGCCTACTGGCCTCATTCCATTCGTTTCCTTTCTGGTCGGCAACCTGGGACTTTGAAGCCGGACCGGCACCCGCCATTTCCCATTGGCGGCCGGTTCGCGGCCGAATTCTGCTGCCATTTCTCGGTCAGACATTAGGCAATTCCGAAAACGCACACCTCGTGCTCTCGAATGTGCATGCCTCCACACAGCCCGGAGACATTCTCTTGACTGGCGTAGCATTGCTCGGAGACCAGAGTGAGGATCAGATTCTGAGCTCGTATCGAAGCGATTTATTTACAAAG
>JAKAWN010000292.1 GCA_021827245.1 Acidobacteriota bacterium
GGAATCGCCATCACCATGACCCCGGAATCGTTATTACGATAATTCCGGAACGGCCATCACGATGATTTCGGAATCGCCATCACCATGCCGCGGAATCCCCAAAATGCTGTTCAAGATGGCCGATCGCGTCCTCAGCCAGGAGGAACAGGCTGCTATTGCAGGCGCGTTCAAACTGTTGGAGGACGAAAAGATTGGCCCGGGGAAGCACGAACAGCTTCGCGCCATGATGGAAGAACTGATCGCTCAGAACCCTTGATGGCACGGTCCCGAAGCATTGTCTTGTCTGATCCCAGAAATGGGGCCTTTTTGTTTTTGGTTTCGGCCAATAATTCGAATTTATTCAGAAAGGATCACTATGAGCGAAGCAAACACGGCGCCGGAAATTACTTCAACCCTTGATGTCCGGGACATCGAGCACGCCCAGCGGCACCCTCTTATTTTCAAGACGTATAACGGATTGAAATCCGTCCAGGCTTTTATCCTTATCGTGGACCATGACCCAAAACCGGTCTTGTTCGAGCTGGATTTTGTCCAGAAAGGAAAATTCAAGTGGATATATCTCGAAGAGGGGCCGGAGGTGTGGCGAGTCCAGATGGCCAGGGTTTGATTCCAAAACAAAGAAAGCGAGGCAACCGTGAATCTCATTAGCCAGTTCCATACAGAGCACCGCCAAGTTGTTGATGCACTGATTGAGTTGCGCCAAGCGATTCTGGCCCGAGACGTCGAGCGCGCCCAGAGCTTACTGGCCGGAGCCGAGGGGCTTGTCGGGCCGCACTTCAAATTCGAGGAGCTTTACCTTTATCCTGCGCTCGAGCCCTTCTTTGGCGAGGCTTACGGCAAACAGCTGCTGAACGAGCACGACGGTGTTTTCCGAAGCATCCGCAAGATTGCGGATCTCGCCCAGAAAAGCTCCTGGGACGATGCCGACTATACTTCTGCTCTGGCAAATCTGGAGCTGATCTACGAACACCCGATCAGTTGCGACGGCCTCAGCCTATGGATCGAACGCCTGCCGGCCAAGAAGCAGGAGGATCTATTTCAAAAGATGCTCGCTGTGCGGAAGCAGGGCACGAAGCTCTCCGAGTACTACCGCGAACGGCAGGCCGCCTAAACAGCAGCCGGTATCAGAGTTGACCGGCCTCCTGCTCTCCGATAAGGTTCTTCAAAGGAGCGTTGCGTTCATGAACGCCCGGCTTCAAGTTTCGAGCGAGTGTGAAGCGCCTGTCTCAGGATTGGAAGTGGCCAATATTAAGAAGTTGTCTTTGATGAAGGCTATCTGGATACATCTTCGCAACGGCATCCAGTCACTCAATCCTGCCTATTTTGCGATGGTGATGGCCACTGGGATCGTGGCCATTGCATTGCACCTCCTCGGCATGGAGCCCTTTGGCCGGATACTCGCGTGGATCAATCTTGCAGCTTATATCGTCCTTTGGGGCCTTACGATTGTCCGGCTCGCATACTTTCCCCGAGAGATGTTTGCGGATTTGATTGATCACAATCGCGGCGTTGGTTACTTCACGCTAGTCGCAGCCACTGGAGTCCTCGGAGACCAGTGCATAGTCATTTCCAGCCGCTATCGGGCAGCAGAAGTTCTTTGGATTGTCTCCTTGATATTATGGGCGCTCTTCACCTATAGCGTGTTTACGGCTTATACCGTGAAGGAGCAAAAGCCGCCTCTCGATCAAGGGATCAACGGTGGATGGCTTGTCACGGTCGTCGCAACCCAAGCCGTTTCGGTGCTGGCAACGCTGCTGTTGCCGCTCTTCGGAGACCACCACGACCTGATTCTCTTTCTGTCTCTCGCCTTCTGGCTCTTTGGCGGGATGCTCTACATTTGGCTCATCTCGCTCATTTTTTACCGGTACACGTTTTTCACGTTTCATCCCTCGGACTTGATGCCGCCGTACTGGATTAACATGGGCGCAATGGCGATTTCGACTTTGGCCGGTGCTTTACTGATCCTCAACGCTAATCAAGCGCAGTTTCTCGAAAGCATCCTGCCGTTTATCAAAGGCTTTACGGTCCTCTTCTGGGCCACGGCCACATGGTGGATCCCCATGCTGTTTATTCTGGGATTTTGGCGGCATGTCTATCAAAGGTTCAAGCTCGCATACGACCCACTCTTCTGGGGTGCCGTCTTCCCGCTTGGGATGTACACGGCGTGTACGTACCGCCTGGCGGGAGCGATCAACCTCCCGTTCCTATTTCTGATACCAAGGTATTTCATTTACATCGCCCTGGCCGCCTGGCTACTGACGTTCGCTGGCTTGGCTGAATCGGTGGCCGCGTCCTGCCGGAGGGCCGCCGCTTGCGGCCGGGTTCCGGCCCTGAACGCTTTGAAGCCGGACGGGCTGAAGTGAATGAAGCTGCTGTTGCATTCTGAATAGCAGCATCATAAAATACGAACCTTCAACGAGACATGGTCTAACGGAAGCTGGCCGAGCGGCCAATTTGAGGTGGAAAGCTGGCGTGACAATACATCGCAACGCGATATATTGGCGACCCGCTCAGAAATTTCGCCGGCAGTGTCTCCCCAAAAACGAAGCCGGGTCTTCCCTGAACGATCGAGGCTTCTCTCATTGGCTAGCTCTCGCACTGGGTCTCATGGTGCTTTTCTTAGTCCCTCCGCCTTTCGTGCGAGCCCAAGGCCAAGCCACTGCTACGGAGCCAAGCGCTCAGCCGCAAACTCAGCCTCTGGGAAAGCTCACCGCCGGCTCGGCCGCCCGCGGCAAAGGGCTTTTCTCGGGCCGGATTGATTTCCAAAATGGCGGGCCGCCCTGCGCTTCCTGCCACAGCATCGCCGGGCTCAGCTTTCCTAATGGTGGAACCCTGGGGCCGGATCTCACGCACGAGTATAGCAAGCTGGGTCCCGAAGGAACGGAGATCGTGCTGAAAACGCTCTATTTTCCGGCCATGTCGCCTATCTACGATTCCCGCCCGCTGACGCCCGAAGAGCAAGCCGACTTGCAAGCATTTTTGAAAGAGACCTCAGCATCGCACGAGACTCGTTCGGACACGCTGGCCATCGCGGTCGTGGGATTGCTCGGATTCTTCGTCCTGCTCGTTGTTACCCGCTTTGTGTGGCGTGGCCGTCTGCGGTCCGTAAGACAGAGATTACTGGAAAAAGCCCGAACTCAAGGAGGGCTTCAAGCGTGAGCTGGATCAAAGATATCCTGAACCCTCAAACGCGCCTCTGGGAGGAGTTTTACCGGAACCGCTGGCAGCACGATAAGGTCGTCCGCTCGACGCACGGCGTCAACTGCACCGGCGGGTGCTCGTGGATGGTTTACGTCAAGAACGGAATCGTTACTTGGGAAATGCAGGCGCTCGATTATCCCAAGCTCGAAACCGGTCTGCCACTCTATGAGCCTCGTGGATGCCAGCGCGGCATTGTTTATTCCTGGTATATCTACAGCCCTCTTCGCATCAAGTATCCCTATCTGCGCGGCGTGTTGATGGACTACTGGCATGAAGCGCGCGCCATCCACTCGGACCCGCTTGAAGCCTGGGCCTCGATCGTTGAGAACGAGGAGAAACGCGGGCAGTACCAGGCGGCACGAGGCAAAGGCGGATTTCGCCGCGCGACGTGGGACGAGTGTCTCGAAATCATCGTCGCGTCCATGATTTACACGGCAAAGAAATACGGCCCTGACCGCGTGATTGGCTTTTCTCCGATTCCTGCCATGTCCATGATGAGCTACGCAGCGGGCTCGCGCTTCCTTCAGCTTTTTGGCGGCGTGCTCCTGAGCTTTTATGATCTTTACGCTGATTTCCCGCCCGCTTCGCCCGAAGTTTGGGGCGAGAAGACCGACGTCGCCGAAAGTGCCGACTGGTTCAACAGCAAATACATCGTGGCCGAAGGCAGCAACTTGAACATGACGCGCACACCGGATGCGCATTTTGTGGTCGAAGCCCGGCACCATGGAGCAAAGCTGGTGGTCTTCTCACCTGATTTCAGCCAAGTCTCAAAGCATGCTGACTGGTGGATTCCGGTGAATGCAGGCATGGATGGGTCTCTCTGGATGGCGGTGAATCACGTGATCCTGAAGGAGTATTACGTGGACCGCCAGATTCCCTATTTCGTGGATTACCTCAAGCGCTTTTCGGACGCTCCATTCCTAGTCAGGATTGTGAAAACGAGGGACGGTTACACAGCGGGCGAATTTTTGCGCGCGAACCTGCTCGAAAGGTACACGGAAACTGAGAATGGAGACTGGAAGTTGCTGGTTTTTGACGAGCCGAGCAGAGAGCCGCGAATGCCCCAGGGGACCATCGGCTTTCGCTGGCAATCAGTGAAGGGCAGATGGAACCTGGAACTAAAGGACGCTCTCGACGGATCGAAGATAAACCCGCAGCTGAGCCTGCTCGGGCAGCACGAGGAAATTGCTCAGGTAAGCTTCAAGGACTTCGGCGCCGACCGCACGTTTCACCGTGGCGTTCCAGTTCGTAATCTCCAGACAAGCGAGGGTCCCGTACAAGTCGCCACGGCTTTTGACTTGCTCATGGCACAGTTTGGTATATCACGCGGAATTCCGGGCGAATATCCATCCAGTTACGACGATGAGGACATGGCCTATACGCCTGCCTGGCAGGAAAAATTCAGCGGGGTCGGGCGAGAGACGGTTGTTCAGCTCGCGCGGGAGTTTGCGACCACGGCGGAAAAGACGAAGGGAAAGTGCACGATCATTATCGGATCGGGAGTCAATCACTGGTATCACGCCAACCTGAACTATCGCGCGGGGATCACAACTCTCATGCTTTGCGGCTGCATAGGTGTGAACGGCGGGGGCCTGAATCATTACACGGGTCAGGAAAAGGTAACGCCGGCCGCCTCCTGGAGCACGCTCGCCATGGCGCTCGACTGGAGCCGTCCTCCGCGGTTGCAGAACGGGCCCTCGTTCCATTACGTCCACAGTGATCAGTGGCGATATGAAAGGGCATTCCCGGATTATCACCCTCCCGAGGGCCCGTTCGCTCGCGAGCACTTTATGGACCTTGAAGCTGCCGCGGTTCGCATGGGCTGGCTGCCTTTTTACCCGCAATTCAACCGCAATCCCATCGAGCTTGCCAGAGAAGCGCAAGCCGAAGGCAAAAAAACCAAGCAGGAAATAGGCGAGTGGGTTCTAGAGCAATTACGCTCCGGCAAAATCCACTTTTCTGTTGAGGACCCTGACTCGCCTGAGAACTGGCCGCGCGTATGGCTGATTTGGAGGGCCAACGCGCTGCACTCAAGCGCGAAAGGCCAGGAATATTTTCTCCGGCACTATCTCGGGACCCACAGCAACGTCATCGCCGATGAAGTAGCCCATGACGTTCTGCATGAAGTTCAATGGCGCGACGCTCCGCTCCAGGGAAAACTAGATCTGGTTGTTGACCTGAATTTCCGCATGGACACGTCTGCGCTCTATTCCGACATCGTTCTTCCATCAGCGAGCTGGTACGAAAAAGACGACCTGAACACGACCGATCTGCATTCTTACATTCATCCGCTGGGTGCGGCCGTGCCGCCTTGTTGGGAATCAAGAAGCGACTGGGATATTTTTCGAAGTCTCGCTGAAAAACTTAGCGAACTCGCTGTCGCACATTTCCCGTCGCCATTCGAAGAAATCGTCACCACGCCCCTGCTTCACGACACTCCGGATGAGATTGCCCAGCCGGTGGTCAAGGATTGGTCGAAAGGTGAGTGCGAGGCTGTGCCTGGCCGCACCATGCCCCACATCCATGTGGTGGAACGCGACTATGCGAACCTGTTCCACCGGTTCAATTCGCTCGGGCCGGAAATCAAGCAGCGCGGCGTGGAAGATCACGGCATCGAAATCCCGGTCGGTGAGCTCTATGACGAGTTTCGAAAGACGGTCCCGGCCTATGAGTGGAATGGTAACAAGTATCCCTCGCTGGCCGATGCGCGCAACGCAGCCAATGCTGTGCTCTTCTTCGCTCCAGAAACGAACGGCGAGATGGCCTATCGCGGCTTTAAAGAGAGGGAACGCCAGATTGGACTTCCGCTCACAGATTTGGCCGAAGGCCAGCGCGAGACCCGATACAGCTTCGATGACCTGATCCAGCAGCCGCGGCGCATTCTGACGAGTCCTTGCTGGTCGGGGATTGTGAACAACGGAAGGGCTTACACCGGATATGCGATGAATGTGGAACGGCTCGTGCCTTGGCGAACGCTCAGCGGCCGCCAGCACTTTTATCTGGACCACGAGGCCTATCTCGGCTTCGGAGAATCTTTACCGACTTTCAAGCCGCGGATCAGTGTTGAAAACACCCTGAATCTGGCAAAAAGTCCCGCCGGACCGCGATCACTGGTTCTCGGTTGCATCACGCCACACGGCAAATGGCACATCCATTCGACTTATTCCGACGACCTTCGCATGCTCACCCTTTCGCGCGGCGTCGAACCTTTCTGGCTTAACGACAAGGACGCGCGAGAAATCGGCGTTGAGGACAACGACTGGGTTGAGGCTTTTAACGACAATGGCGTCATCGTTACCCGCGCTGTCGTAAGCGCCCGGATCCCGCGCGGTCTTTGCATTTTCTATCACGCGCCCGAACGCACGATTGCTTTTCCCAAATCTCCGACTCGGAATCACCGGCGAGGCGGGGGAACAAACAGCGTCACCCGGATGCGCCTGAAGCCTGTATTGATCGCCGGCGGCTACGCCCAGCATTCGTATCGCTTTAACGATTACGGCCCGCCTGCCTCGGACCGGGACACTTACGTGGTTGTTCACAAGCTCGAAGGCAAGCCGGAGTGGGACTGAGGAGAACAATCTATGGACGTACGCACACAAGTTTCCATGGTCTTCCACCTCGATAAATGTATCGGCTGCCATACGTGCAGCCTGGCCTGCAAGAACCTCTGGACTGACAGACCCGGCACCGAATACATGTGGTGGAACAACGTCGAAACCAAGCCGGGAACGGGCTATCCCACGTTATACGAGGACCAGGACCAATACTGCGGCGGATGGGGGCGTGAAGACGGAAAGCTCCGGCTCAAGCTGGGCAGCCGGCCGACGGAGCTTGTCAATATCAGCTTCAACCCGCGCTTGCCCACGCTTGATGACTACTACGAACCCTTTACGTATCGTTACAAAAATCTGATTGACGCCGGACCGGGCGATGATCAGCCCGTCGCCAGGCCCATTTCCATGATCACCGGCGAGGAGATGGAGATCGAAGCTGGGCCCAATTGGGATGACGACATGAGCGGGTCGCCGATCTATGCCGAAAACGATCCCAATCTGCAAAAGGTGATGAACGAGGAGGAGCGGCGCCGCTTCTTCGAGTTGCAGCAACTCGTATATTTCTATCTGCCAAGAATCTGCAACCATTGCCTCAACCCAAGTTGCGTTGCGGCCTGCCCGAGCGGAGCCATTTACAAGCGCGGCGAGGATGGAATCGTGCTTGTCAGCCAGGAGAAATGCCAGGGCTGGCGGATGTGCGTCTCCGGCTGCCCGTACAAGAAGGTCTATTTCAACTGGGAGTCAGGAAAGGCCGAGAAGTGCATTCTCTGCTATCCGCGGCTTGAAACGGGCCAGGCGCCGGCTTGCATGCATTCCTGTGTGGGCAAGATTCGTTACCTCGGTGTTCTGCTCTATGACGCGGAACGAATCGAGGAAACCGCCTCGAAACCAGACAGCGAACTCGTGGAAGCGCAGCGCGAAATTATTCTGGACCCCTTCGAGCCTGAGGTTATTCGCCAGGCAATGACGCTCGGTTTGGACAAGAAGGTTATTGCGGCTGCGCAAAAATCTCCCGTCTATAAGTATGTCAAACAATGGAGGCTGGCGCTGCCGCTCCATCCGGAGTGGCGCACTCTCCCCATGCTCTTTTACGTGCCGCCCTTACTGCCAGTGACCGCGACATTGAGCCAACAGGGCCATTATGAATTGGAGAAGGATTTCTTCAGCTCGCTCGAGAGCGCTCGGCTGCCGATCCGCTATATGGCCAGCCTGTTCGCGGCAGGCGACGAGGCGATGGTCGTCGCCGTTTACAAGAAACTGCTTGCCGGACGCATGTTCAAACGTGCTCAAACCGTGGGTGACATTTCGATGGAAAAGGCCTCTCAGGCGCTCGAAGAGGCACAGCTAACCCCGGAAGAAGTCGAAGATATTTACTACCTGACAGCGCTTGCGAGCTTCGAAGAGATGTTCGTTATCCCGCCCATGCTTCGCGAGGTGGCCATCGAGACGGGTGTGGACCCGCATGAATTTCAGGAAGAGAGAGGCGCGGGCTTCGTGCAGCTGCCATCGCGCGGGCTGTGAGGGCGTGAAGCGCTTATTGGTTTCAGGCGGCTTGAGGTCTTATTAAGATGAACGGTATCTACAGCCTTTTTGCAGACGTGCTTGATTACCCAACTTCCAGCATCTTCTCGCAGGTGCGCGAGCTTTCCTGCGGGGTCAACGCGCATGTTTCTGAAGCCATCAATTTTCTTAGTCAGTTTGAAACAGCCTTGAACGGGGTGACGCTGGAGCAGCTCCAGGAAATATACACTTCTTCTTTTGACATGCATCCTGACTGCACACCGAACCTGGGCTGCCACCTTTTTGGCGAAGACGTGCGGCGCAACATTTTCATGGCCCAGTTGAGAGAGCGCATGGACCGCGCGCAGGTGCCGACGGGCGTCGAGTTGCCGGATCATCTGAGCCTCGTGCTGCGCCTTTTAGACTCGCTCGACAATGCGGATGAAACTCATGCCGTCATTGAGGATTGTCTTATTCCGGGAGTCACTCGAATTCTTTCAGCTTTGAAACAGTTGAACGTGTCGTGTCCTTACGTGTCCGTTTTCCAGACGCTTCTAGTCACGCTGAAAAGTGTGGCGCCGGCAGCGACTGCGACCCCCGAAGCGGCTCGCGGTCCTGCGA
>JAKAWN010000293.1 GCA_021827245.1 Acidobacteriota bacterium
TCCGATCTCAGGCCATCTACCTGGCCGACGGCAGCAGCCATGCCCGGACGGCGGCCCGCGCCTTCTGCCGCCGTTGGCGAACCGGCTACCCTTCCATCGTCAAGCAGCTGGAACGCGATCTGCCCGAGTTGCTGGCCTTCTTCGCGTTTCCCAAACACCTCTGGCGCAAACTGCGCACCACCAACATTATCGAACGCTGTTTCGTCGAAGTTCGCCGTCGTACCCGCCCCATGGTCTGCTTCGTCAACGTACAGTCCGTGGACCGAATCATCTACTCCATCTTCCAGAAATTCAACCTGGAATGGAAAAACCGCACCCTCCGCGCTTTTACACAAGCAGCTTGACGTCACCCAGCTTTGCTCTCCTCTCGATCAAAGAGAAAAACAGCTATAAAATCAGATGCTTTGGCTGGATGAAAAACTTGGTTGCGGAATCGCTGGCCCTGGGAATTAAACGTTGACAAACTGATTCCTGATGATTATATTTTGTTGCGTTTATTCCCCCTACAGGAAAATGTCGCGTACTTTCCACCCATTTTGGAGGCGTCATGAGAGTGGATTTTTCAGCCAGGTTCCAGAACATCTCGCGTGAGTACAATTACTCTATTCGCTTGCAGCGTTTTGCCGCAACTCTTCATCTCTTCGCACGCCGCTCCATGACGATTCTATGCCTGTTCTGGATACTGGTTCCGTGTGCCGTCGTCTACGGACAGGTCGTGACCGCCAGTCTGCAAGGAACCGTCCAGGATACCGCCGGCGCACCGATTTTAGCAGCCAAAGTCAAAGCAGTAAATCTGTCGACGAACATCGTCACTAGTACGCAGACGGACGCGCAGGGATTTTTCATTTTTCCTTCTCTACAAATCGGGGGGCCCTACACTCTTACCGTTGAAGCCCCCAATTTCAAGGCCGAAGAGCGGTCGGGCATTTATCTCGCGGTAAATCAGAAAGCGGATGTCACCATTGCGCTACAGGTTGGCACCGTGACTCAGAAGGTCGAAGTAAATGGCGATGTAACGCAGCTTGAAACTGCCACCGCCTCTTTGGGTCAGGTCATAGGGAATCGCTCCATTGTGGATCTGCCCCTGAACCAGCGAAATATTTACTCGCTGATGTTTCTGGTGCCCGGAACTACTGGATCTGTCTCGGATGTATTCAACGGCATGAATCTATCTGTCAACGGTGGCCGCCCAGGAACCTCCGACATACTGATCGATGGAATCCCCGCATCTCCACCCTTGGTAAATCCAATTCAAGGCTTCTCCGCATTTCCTTCGGTGGAGGCCGTTCAAGAGTTCAAAATGGAGACGGACTCATACTCTGCCGAGTTCGGGCGGAGCGGCAGCGGGATCGTCAACATCATTTTGAAGTCAGGTACCAACCAGTTTCATGGGAGCGTCTACGAATTTCTGCGCAACTCTGCGATGGATGCAAACAGCTACTTTTCAAATTTGCATGGCATTCCCATACCCAGTTTCAAACGTAGCCAGTTCGGAGCAAGCATTGGAGGTCCCGTCGATATCCCAAAGCTCTATCGCGGCAAAGACAGGACGTTTTTCTTTTTTTCGTATGAAGGGTTACGGCAGGGAGCGGCGGCCCAGCTTACTGCCACCGTTCCGACCGCCTTACAGCGAACGGGAGATTTCTCGCAAACCTTAGACTTAGCGGGCCAACCGGTAGTCATTTACGATCCAGAAACGACCACCGCCTCCGGATCGGGATACGTACGTCAACCGTTTCCAGGCAACAAAATTCCCGCAAACCGCATTGATCCCGTTGCCGCGAAGATTATGAATTACTACCCTCTGCCCAATACGGCTGGTACTGTTTCCGGCCAGAACAATTACTTCGCTTCAGGCACCTCGACAGTGAATATCGACACGTATGACACCAAGGTGGATGAAGATTTCAATGATCGGAATCGGATGTTCGTGCGCTATTCACGCCGCAACTATGCGCAACCGGGAACTTTCCTGTTCCCCGCCGCCGATCGGATTGCTGAGGGCGGCCCTACCGCTTCGCAGCCAGAGATTTCCAACGGCGCTGCAATCGATTACACCTTCACGCCCAGTCCCAGCTATGTGATGGAATTGCGTTACGGTTTTTCGCGAATGTTCCTCAATTTTGTTGCGGCCAGCACGGGCTTCAACCCCTCGACAAAGCTTGGGCTTCCCGGCATTATCGCTGCGAATGCCGACCACTTACTGTTCCCTGGGATCGCTCCGGCGAACTACTACACGCTAGGCGATGGTGGACAAGGCGTTTCCAAAGTGTCGGCTTTCGAGAGCAATTTGCTGGGCATAAACAACACCAAGGTTGTCGGCGGACATGTCATCCAGTTCGGCGGCGAGGGACGGCTGTTGATCGTGAACGATAACGAATCCGGGGCGTCCACGGGGAATTTCAGCTTTACCCAGGGGATTACCCAGGGACCGAATCCCAACGTTGCCACCCCAACTGGCGGCAACGCGATCGCCTCTTTATTACTCGGCGTGGGCAGCGGCGTCATGGATAGATTCGCGAAGGACGTCGCGACGGAGAGCTACTACTATGGCGCGTACGTACAAGATAACTGGAGAGTTAATGACCATCTTAACCTCAATCTCGGGCTTCGTTACGACCTCGATATACCGCGCACGGAGCGGTACAACCACATGGAGACATTCAGCCCTGACGTCCCGTCCCCGCTTGCGCAGGCAACAGGGCTGACAGGATTGACAGGAGGACTGGTCTTCGTCGGCGTCGACGGCAGGAGCCGCCGCCAGTACAAACCGCAATGGCTGAACTTCAGTCCTCGCCTGGGACTTGCTTACCAACTGGACAAAAACACCGTAATTCGTAGCGCCTATGGCATTTTTTATGGTCCTTCGATGCGAGCCGCGGCCGGCACTGTGGGCACCGAGGGATTTAGCAGCGCGACGACGTATACCGGAAGCCCAAACGGGCTGACACCATCTGTCTACCTCAGCAATCCCTTCCCGAACGGATTGAGTCCGATAGTGGGAAGTTCTCAAGGCTTGCTTACGGGGATTGGCTCGACCTTCGAGAATTCGGTGACCGGGGATAACAGCGTAGGCTATACCGAGAACTGGAACCTGGATATTCAGCGGCAGTTGCCCTTCGACACCATGGTCGAAGCAGCGTATGTCGGAAGCCATGGCGTGCACCTCAACAAATCCGGTGAAAACGACTGGAACGGGAACCAGCTAACTACGGGGGCAATGGCGCTCGGCACCCAGCTTCAGAAGAGCGTGACCAATCCATTCTATGGGATTATTAAAACAGGCCCGGAATCAGGCCCGACTATACCACGCAGTTACCTCGAAGCGCCCTTTCCTCAGTTCGTGGCGGTCTATTTGTCGTACCTTACCGGTGGGTATGAGGACTACAACTCTTTTCAGTTGAAGGTGACCAAACGCATGTCTCGCGGTCTCAGTGCGCTGGTGTCTTACACAAATCAGAAGCAGATCGACGACTATTCGGCCCTTTCGAATGTGGGGAGCTTCGGTGCAGGCATCCAGAACATTTACAACCCGCGCGGCGAACGCTCGCTCTCTGCCAACAATATCTCGCAACAACTGATCGTCAGCGCGATATACAGCCTGCCATTCGGCCGTGGACAGCAGTTTGGGGCCAATTGGAACCGCCCAGTTAACCTCCTGCTCGGGGGCTGGCAGACCAATGCGATTATGACAGAACAGACCGGTTACCCGCTCTCTATATCAACCCAGAACACCTCCGATTCTGGAAGCCATATTTTGCGGCCGAATCTGACTGGTGTAAGTCCGGTTGAACACGGGTCGATAAAGTCCCGCCTGAACCAATATCTGAATCCCGCTGCATTCTCTCAGCCCGCGCCTTTCACATTTGGAGACGCTCCACGTACCCTTTCCAACGTGCGAGCTCCTGGCATGCATGACATTGATTTCTCCATATTCAAAAACTTCTACCCCACGAAACGCACAACTCTAGAGTTCCGGGCGGAGTCATACAACCTACTCAATCAGGTGGTCTTCGGTGCTCCCGACCAGGTGCTGACCTCGGGGAAATTCGGCGTGATCACAACCCAAGCCAATACGCCGCGGGAGATACAGTTTGCCTTGAAGTTTCTTTTCTGAGGGGTGAACAGGCATATTGAGGCCGGGGGTGCGTGCGCCGCTGATGGAAACCTGCCAGCAGGAGACGAAGAGGATGTAACTGTCTAGACGTTGGAAAGTGCAATGGGTCCAAAGAGAACTGTCAAGAGAGCAAGCAATGGGCATATAGTTTGAAACGAGAATGGCTCATTCTCATTGTGTGGCTGTAAGGCCAGTCTCCTGTAATTGTCGGCACCTCCATCAACCTAGTTCATTCACAGGAATAACTCTGCATTTATCGTCACGCTGCGAGACTGCACATTTCCGATTTATAGAGACAATGCGAAAGCCCCAACCAGGAGGAAACAAATGAGCAATGTAGGAACAGTCGAATCAAGCTCACGGCGTGAGTTCATCCAAGCCGGAGCAGCTACTGTAGGCGCGGCTCTCGCATCATCGATTCTGCCAAAAGCGGCAGCGCAAACAACAGAGAAGCGGCCCAATCTGGTTTTCTTTTATACCGAAGCACAGCGCTCGGATGCGCTCAGTCTTGCGGGCCACCCTATCCTCAAGACGCCAAATCAGGACCGCATCGGACGTGAGGGGGTCCAGTTTAAAAATGCATTTTGCACCAACGCGCTTTGCGCTCCAGCCAGAGCCGTGGCTCTGACCGGAATGTATTCCTACGCAACCGGGGCGCTGGATAACACCACTACCGATGCGCCGCTTCCTTCCGATATTCCTCTGTTCACGGACTTGTTGCATCAGGCTGGCTATGAGGTGGGTATCTTCGGCAAGGTTCATGTCAAAAACGGCGTCCGAGAACGTTACTGGGATCATTACTTCGGCTTCAATGCCGGTAATACCGATTACGACCACCCCAAGTTTTACGAAGGACGCAGGGGCGAGATGGGGCAGGAAATTACATATAACGAGTATGCGGACGATCTTGCGACAGACCGCGCTTTAGCGTGGCTCAACGAGAAACGCGACAAGCCTTTTTGTCTATTGCTGTGGCCCCAGGCGCCGCACGGCCCTTTCTTTCGGCCGCGCCGCCTTCTCGATCTCTACAATGGCGTCCCCATACCTATCCCTGTTACTTTTGACGATGATCTGAAGGGCTATCCTGGAAAGCCTCGCGCCTTTGCCAACGCAAAAAACAAGGTGGGAAGCACAGACATGCTCTATGACTCCGTCCGGTCGCTGGAGGAGCTTGTCAAGAACTACTATGCCGGATTTGTGGCGGTGGATGAAAATATCGGTCGAGTTCTCGACTCGCTGGAGGAATCCGGCAAGTTGGACGATACGGCGATTATCCATAGCTCTGACCACGGATATTTTCTTGGCGAGTGGCGTTTATTCGACAAACGTCTCATGCATGAACCCTCTTCACGCATTCCGATGATGGTGAGATATCCAAAGAAGATCAAAGCCGGAACCGTGAAAGAGGAGATGGTCTTGAATGTTGACATTGCCCCAACCTTACTCGACCTGGCGGGAGTTGGAATTCCGAGTCACATGCAGGGACATAGTCTTCTGCCTCTGGCAAATGGCGAAGCCACGAACTGGAGAAAGGACTGGCTCTACGAATATTACGATTACCCCGGAGCGGAGCATGTGCGGCCACATCGCGGAGTGCGCACGGAGCGTTACAAGCTGATCTATTACTACCCGCTGGATTCCTATTTGGAATCGAAGGAGTATGAGCTATACGATTTGCAGACTGACCCTGGAGAACGAAACAATCTCTACGGCGACTCCGCAGTTGCCGATGTGCAGGCGCATTTGTGGAAACGCATGACCGAGCTCAGACAAGAAATCGGAGACCCGAGAGTTACCTAGGGGTCACCAGCGTTGAATTAGGAAGGGGTAACTGGCAGGCTCAGGCTGACCTGCCAGTCTCTTGGAATCCGGACTCGGAGAAAATCGAATGAAACTATCTCGCAGCGCATTCGTAACGGCGGGCATTATGCTGGCCGTACCTCCCTACCTGTCGATCGCACAGGACACTCTGCCGAAGCCCGAACTTCCATTTACGGGAAAGATCGAGATGGATGCTCGGCGATCCGTTCCGGCATGGCCGCAGGAAACAACAGCTCCCAAAGGCGCGCCGAACATTGTGCTGATACTTGTGGATGATGTTGGGTTCAGTACGACATCGACCTTTGGCGGGCCGATTCCAACGCCGAACTTCAGCAGCCTGGCCGCTGCCGGGCTCCGCTATAACGAATTTGCGGTGAATGCGCTTTGCTCACCGAGCCGGGCCGCGCTGCTCTCTGGCCGGAATAGTCACGAAGTGGGATTTGGAACGATTGCGGAATGGGGAGCGGGATATCCCGGCTATAACACGATGTGGCCGAAGAGTTCCGCCTGTGTGGCGGAAGTGCTGAGAGACAACGGGTACAACACGGCAGCGTTTGGGAAGTGGCACAACACCCCGATGTGGCAAGTGAGTCCGGCTGGACCTTTCGACCGGTGGCCGACCGGTTTAGGTTTCGACTATTTTTATGGATTCATGAGCGGGTCGGACAGCGAGTACTATCCGCGCCTCTATCGGGACACCACCCCGGTGGAGCCGTCCTCAACGCCGGACCAAGGCTACTATTTAACAACGGACATCACCAATGATGCGATTCGCTGGCTGCACCAGCAGGATGCTGTAGCGGGCACGAAGCCCTTCTTCATCTATTTTGCGACTGGAGCAACACACACTCCACACCAGATCCCCGAGGAATGGATCGACAAGTACAAAGGAGATTTCGACGAAGGCTGGGACAAGCTGCGCGAAGAAAACTTTAATCGAGAAAAGAATTTAGGCGTGATTCCGGCGAATACGAAGTTGACGCCACGACCGGAAGGCCTTCCAGCCTGGGATTCGCTCAGCCCGGATGAGAAGAAGCTGCTGGCCCGTCAAGCGGAAGTGTATGCCGGCTACACGGCGGAGGCCGACTATGAAATCGGACGGCTCTTGCAGACAATCAAGGACGAAGGCAAGAGCGACAACACCATCGTTCTGTGGCTATTCGGCGATAACGGCGGCAGCGCGGAGGGCGGGTTGCTGGGTACAGATGCCAAACAAATGAACGGGCGGCCGAGAAGCGTGGAAGATCGGCTGGCAATCGAGAATGAGCTGGGCAGCGACGTGTACTATAACCATTTCGCCGCTGCCTGGGCCTGGGCCTTCAGTACTCCGTTCCAGGGCACAAAGACGGATGCGTCGCATCTTGGTGGGACTCGCGATCCCATGATCATTTCCTGGCCGGTGCGCATCAAGGATGTGGGCGGACTGAGAAGCCAGTTCGGGCATTTGAATGATATTGCGCCCACTCTGTACGCTGTGGCGGGCATCACTCCGCCCAAGTTCGTCAATGGTGTGCGGCAAACTCCACTGGAAGGGACGAGCCTTGTCTACACTTTTGATAATCCGAATGCGCCGAGCCGCCACCACGTGCAGTACTTTGCCAGCGTCGAAGGTAACCGCGCCATTTACAAAGATGGATGGTGGGCGGGCGATCGCGTGCGTTTCAGCTGGGAACGCGCTCGGCATTCAGACACGGAAAGCGGCACTTTGGAGGACTACAACGTTCATCCGTGGGAGTTGTACGACTTGAACGCCGATTACAGTCAGGCAAATGACCTGGCCCGGAAATATCCTGAGAAACTGAAGGAATTACAGCAACTCTTCGATCAGGAAGCCAAACGCAACCACGTGTACCCGCTCATGCCTGCGATCGCGTTGCTCCCCACACCTTATCCAGCGGGACAAGCCACCTTCACCTATCGCGCAGGCGTGGACCGACTCGCCTACGCCATTACTCCTGACCTGATGAGCAAGGCGTACACCATTCGTGCGGATGTCGACGTTCCCGCGAGCGGCGCCAACGGCGTGATTATTGCGCGAGGTGGAAGATACGGCGGGTTTACCCTCTTTGTGAAAGACGGGCACATCGTGTATGAAATCAATTCCTTCGGAAACCGGGCTGGGCAAGTTGTCTCATCGGATGCTTTGACTGCGGGCAAGGCTCATATAGTGGTGGATATGGTACCGGACAGCATCGCGAAATCACAGAATCCGGCTGCGACTAACACTTCTGCACTGCATACTTCTGGCCTGCACCCGGCCACCGGCACACTACGGATCAACGGCAAATTCGAAGGCACGGGGCACTTTGCTAATACAAACGTCTATACCGGCGCAGCGCAGAAGGAGACGCTGGATATTGGGCGTGATCTCGGCTCCGCGGTAAGTCCAGACTATGAAAGTCCGAACCCGTTTACGGGCAGGATAGAAACAGTAGCGCTTCAACTGAAGCGATAGCTCAGGGATGTGTCGTTGGAAAATTAAGCGCTAGGCAACCTCAACATCAGAATACTTGCACGCGCTGTATTCTCATCGAGACACAAACAGCATCAGTGGGCCGATGGGACAACCGCAACATGATCGATTCTCAAGAGGATGCGGCGCATGAAATACTCCAGGATGACAGTTCGCCTCACGATTCTTGTAACCATTTTATTAGCCGTCCAGCCGATACCGTCGCATGCACAGATGCGGAACTTCAATGACATGGCGACGGTGCAGCCATCCGAGGTATTGAAAGAGTTCCCTGTCTCGGGTCGAACCGTGATCGCAACATTATCAGAGGTCGGCTCGCTTCCTCTGAAAAATTGGCGACTTCATATTGGGGATGTAGACCACGGGGGATCGGTAAGCCTCGATGACTCTTCCTGGCAAGTAATCCACGCGCCGTACCGCGTGAACACTACCGATGCAGTGTGGCTGCGGACTTGGGTCGAGGTT
>JAKAWN010000294.1 GCA_021827245.1 Acidobacteriota bacterium
CCATCGTGGATCTCCTCTTCGTGTGCTTTGGCGGCTCACGTTAAGGAGTTTCCGCGATGGACTCCCGGATCTGTCAAACTTCTACTGCCACCCCGGCAGAGCCGGGGGGCCTCCTATGAGGCGCTAGAGCGGCACACGGCCCGCACACATGTGCGGCGGAGATCAGGATTTATTGGGGATTTAAGCGGGTGCTACTTATCCCAGTCTCAGTGGCCGGGGGGCGGCCCGCCGTAATTTGTTGTGCCCAGCGACCGGCAAACCGGCTTGCCAAGTTCAGTCTCAATCTTGCCTAAACGAGTCCGTGCTGACTCAACCTGCTTCTGACGATGCTTGATTTGCGCCTGCCGTGTAATCAGGATGTCCCGTTCGCGACTACAGGAGATGATCTGTCGGTCGGCGTTCTCAATCTCGCGCCGTGAAGCCTGTGGCTTGCGATCACCGAATCCAGACAGCGCCGATTCCTTCCCTGTGAGCTCCGTGACAATTTCTGCTCGGTGTAGGTTCAATCCTGTAACGGTTTTTGTCTGCTCATCTCACGTCGCCCCGACTGCCAGCAATTCGTCGTAACCCTGCCGCTCGTGGTCGATATCGATACGCTCCGCTCGCAATCTTCGAGTGTCAAGGTGAGTTGGGAAGATGGCGTAACGATGCCACCCCATAAAGCAGTTGAGTATTAGAGTTTCTAAAGGTAGGGTTGTGATTCACGCAGGGAGTTCTTGTTTGGATGGTGTCGCTGGGCGGAAAGGTTGGTTTTCCACTTATTCATGGTTCAAACACTCGATGCAGCCAATCTTTGATCGCCCGCACCGGGCAGGTTGCGGGTGTCGGGCCGTGCGGTATTCCCACCTTCCCCCCTCCCCTTCCGAATCGGTTTTGCAGCCCAGCAGGTGGACGATACGTCTGTCGTCATTAAACTCCAAGTCCTCAATATTCAGCCCCACTAACTCCGACCTCCTAAAAGCCCACGCGAAACCAACGAGCAAGAACGCCCGATCTCGAACGTCAAGCGACCGTTCGAAGTCGAGGCCGGCCATAATGGCCCGCAGTTGGTCGCCCCTGACGGGGCTCTTCCCTTCCTGTGCAGTTCCCTTCGCCCGGTGGATACTTTCATCACCTGGCGGACCAAGGGAGACTAGGTGGGGGGAATCCAAGCCCGCAGCCTGGTGGGCCTAGTAGGAGAGGCGGAGACTTTACGCGTGAGGGTGGAAACTGTAGTGTGCTCGGCCGGGGCAGGGATATATTAAGGATCATAGTTTCATGGAGAGCGGGCGGGCGAACCCGACTATTTGCTTGGCACCAAACAGGGAATTGGCGCCAATCGGAGGCGTAGGCGCGCAGGGTGTTAGGAACAAGGGACTGGCGGATACAGTCCTCGGCATTTGAAGCCAATGCGATACCGACGATTTCCGCACCCTGAATGATGGCAAGTTATTGAGAATCGGTTTACTCGGCGGCGATTATATCAGAATTTTCTAGTCTCCTGTCCCAGTGGTTCGTGATGTAAGTCCAGTGAGTTGAGAGGGACAGGCGCGCTGCGCGAAGCGAGCGATGCTCTGCAGGATTTGGTCCGCCGTTCGGGTCCAGACGAAGGGCTTGGGATTTTGGTTGTGCACGTCGATGTACTCGCGGATGGCCGCTTCCAGCTCTTTCACGCTGCGGAACGCACCCCGGCGAATTCGTTTGTTTGTGATCTCGGCGAACCAGCGTTCCACCAGGTTGATCCAGGAACCGTAGGTGGGAGTGAAGTGGACATGAAAGCGGGGGCGCTTCGCGAACCAGTTCCGGATGAGAGCGGTTTTATGGGTGCCGTAGTTATCCAGGATGATATGGACATCCAGCCCGCCGGGCACTTGAGCCTCGATCTGGTCGAGGAACTGGCGAAACTCCCCGGAGCGATGGCGGCGGTGCAGTTGGCCGATGACGCGGCTGGTCTTCAATTCCAGCGCGGTAAACAGCGAAGTGGTCCCGTGGCGCTGGTAGTCGTGAGTCCGCCGCTCGGCCTGACCGGGCCGCATGGGCAGCAGCGGTTGGGTACGGTCCAGTGCCTGAATCTGGCTCTTCTCGTCCACGCAGAACACCAGGGCGTGATCGGGCGGGTTCATGTAGTAATACTAGGTTAAGTATTTGTTGATCTTCCAAGCGGTGTCTGCTACGCTGGCGGCATGACACCGCGAACCTTGAAAGAACTCGAGGCCCGGTTGACGCATTTTCTCGAAGAGTTGCTGGAACCGATGGGGCGCAGCGAGCGGCGTCACTGGGCGCGCCTTTATGTGCAAGGGTTTGCTCGACGGCGAGCGCAAGTCGATTGAGCCAATGGCCAGCCGCATCGAAGGAGCCGACGTGCAGGCCTTGCGACAGTTCGTGGGGCAGAGCCCCTGGGCGGTCGAAGAGGTTCAGCGACGCCTGGCGCACCAAGTCGTGGATTTGCTCAGCGAGGCGGAAGTCTGGGTCGTCGACGAGACCTCGTTCCCCAAGGCCGGGCAGCATTCGGTCGGCGTGGCGCGACAGTACTGCGGCGCGCTGGGCAAGATTGCCAACTGCCAAGTGGCGGTCAGTCTGCACTGGTCGAGCGCCGAAGCCAGTTGTCCGATCTGGTGGGGGCTCTACCTGCCGAAGGAGTGGTTGGAGGAGAAGGAACGCGCCGCCGAGGTCAAGCTGCCGCCGGGAACGGTCTACCGCAGCAAGACCCAGTTGGCGCTGGAAGCGGTGGACCAGGCCTGGGCCTGGGGACTGCCGCCGTTGCCGGTGGTGGCGGATTCGGCCTACGGCAATGATTTCAGGTTTCGGCAAGCGTTGCGAGAGCGTCATCTTCAATATGCCGTGCAAGTCGAGCCGACGACGGCAGTCTGGATCGAAGACCCGAACCTTCCCGTCCCCCCACCGAAAAAGAAGAAGATGGGGCGGCCGCGAAGATATCCCCCGCCGGAGGCGCTGGCGCGGCCGGAGAGTCTGGAGAAGGTGGCTCAGACGTTGCCGGCCTCGGCTTGGCGTCGCGTGACCTGGCGCCAAGGCAGCCGGGGAGCCCAACGTTCTCGCTTTGCCATGCTGCAGGTCTGGGCGGCCCACGGGTGGAGTGAACACGCTCACCCGCAGCGGGTTATGGAGTCGCTGCTGGTGGAATGGCCCGAAGGCGAAAAGCAGCCAACCAAGTACTGGCTGGCTCAACTCGGCTCCCAACCGCTTGGGCTGCGTCGTTTCGTCCGCATCGCCAAAGCCCGCTGGCGGATCGAACAAGACTATCGCGAATTGAAAGGAGAACTGGGTCTGGACCATTACGAAGGCCGCCAATGGCTCGGCTGGCATCATCACGTCTGCTTGGTGACGATGGCCTACGCCTTTCTCCGCTTCGAGCAGGCGCGCCTTAAAAAAAACTTCTGGTGCGACGTGGAGCCTGCCCCGAGTCCGCCGGCAGCTCCTCGCGCTGCTGATTAGACTCAGTGGACGTCGTGCGTGGTGCCTTACGGAGTTCACGAACACCTCGTAGAACTTAACCTAGTATTATTAGGATCGTTCGGAGATGCCGATCTCCAAGAATGATCACATGGTCCAGGCAGTCTCGGCGGATGGAACCGATCAACCTCTCCACGTAGGCCCTCTGCCAGGGGCTGGCCGGAGCGGAGAGGACTTCCTCCATGTTCATGCTTTGGATTCGCTCGCGAAAGTCACGCCCGTAGATTTTGTCCCGATCTCGCAGCAGGTAGCGTGGCGCCGTATCTTCAGGAAGGGCCTCAACCATCTGCTGCCCTGTCCATAGAGCCGTGGGATGCTCCGTTACGTTGAAGTGAATCACACGCCGGCGGCGATGAGAGAGCACTACCAAGACAAACAAGACCCGAAACGACGCGATAGGAACGGTGAAGAAATCGATCGAGATCAATTCGTTCACATGGTTTTCCAGGAAAGTCTTCCACGTCTGGGAGGGCGGCTTCCGACGTTTGGGCATCAGTCGGGAGACCGTTCGCTCCGAGATTCCGATTCCGTGTTTCATGAGCTCCCCATGAATGCGGGGTGCGCCCCACAGGGGATTGGCTTCTGCCATCTTGTGCACCAAATCCCTAAGTTCGCGACTCATTCCCGGCCGACCGGACCGCTTTCGCCTGGACATCCAGGACCAGAAAAGGCGGAATCCTCGCCGATGCCAGCCGATGACGGTTTCCGGTCTCACGAGGAGCAAAGCCTTTCGCCAATTCGGCCAGGCCCGTAAGAGCCAGACCCAAAACCAGCGGTCAGTCCCTCGCGGCCGGGGTCGGGGGCATTGCTTCTTAATCACTGCCAGTTGCTGCCGGAGGGCAAGATTCTCGAGAGCCAATTCCTTGACACTCGCAGGGCAAACCAGAAAACGAAAGATTGAAATGAGGAACCTAAACATGCGAATCAATATCGGGAGGCATTGAGGCAAAGTCAATTATTTTGAGACAGACGTACTTTTGACGAAGGACACCCGCAGTTCAGAGTGGACTTCCCCGGAGCGCAGTATCAATTTCTTGGTTGGGTCCAAGGCGGGCATCGGCGGTATGGAGGAGCTTCAATCCGCTCGGCGGGCTCGGCATTAACAGCAGGGGGCGGCCATCTAGCCTGACACAGGATGCAACGCCCGCTCGACGCCTTCGGGATCGCGCGCAATGACCGTGAGGTAAGCTCTAGCCGGTTGATCCGGCTCAGAGCGGCCCTGCTCCCAATCCCGCAGAGTGCCAAGTGGGATGTGGTACCGCGCGGCAAACTCCTCCTGCGTCAGCGCGAGGGCGCGGCGGAGGGTTTTAACGCGGGGTACGCGACGGAGTTGCCCGGCGCGCGCATCCGTGATGGGTGGGTTTTCACGGTCGCGGACAGCACCAGCTTCGATTTCCGCAGCACTCCGCCGAGGCAGCGATGGAGCGTCAAGCGGCTCCTCGGCGCCGTCTGGTTTGACCCGGACAAGCCTGCCCTCACGTCGCATTCTCGCGATAGTAGAGGTCTTGCTCATATTTTGTCGCCCGACGAGCGGAGATGATTCTGATCCGTTCTTCCCGCTCCGTATAGACTACAGTCAGCAATTGGCCACCGGCCATCCCGAGAAGGATTATTCGTTCTTCGCCGTAGTCTTCACGCAAGTCAATCCACTCAACGGCGAACGTGTCACGGAATGCCTGCGTTGCCTGGGCAAAACTCACTCCGTGATTGCGACCGTTCTCGGCGGCCTTGGCGTCCTCCCACTCGAAGCCCAAACCTCATACTACGGGAATCCCGTAGTATTGTCAATCCTCCCTGGCAATTGATTGCTTGCGCCTAGAGGGCTTGAAAAGCTGCCCGCTCATCAGATAGTCAATGTGCACGAGTTTCGTCTTGATCCGCGAGCCGTTTTGGTATCGCGGGTCCGCTGAGAGCTCGCACATCTTCACCATTGCGCCGGGAACGCCTCCGCTCAGTTCCAGAACCTTTTTGCGGAATTCTTCAAGGTCGAACCTGGAAAGCCCAAGCCGCTTTAGGCAGGCCTCCAGGAGTTCGGCGGCTACTTCCATCGGCAGAGGCGCCAAGGTCGATCGCTCGCGCGGCCCCCCAGTAAAAAAAGCGCGCGAACTGATCGGCCCGGTGTGGTTCGCCAAAATTATCGGCGATGAACTATGGCGCGATTCGTCCTCGTATCAGCTTGAGTCTAGAGCCTGAACTCACTCAAAAGTTGCTATGAAGAGCGCGAACGCCTCTTGGGGTAGAAACCAGGGATACACGCATGCGGCGTGAATAGATTTATCCAAGAGGGGTGAAGAGCCGGTT
This sequence comes from Acidobacteriota bacterium, assembly GCA_021827245.1. The sequence goes on from JAKAWN010000294.1 coordinate 5,752, forward strand.
CGGGTCAGGCAGCCCAATCGTAACGATGATGCAACCCGCCAAGCCGCTGCTGAGATCGGACGCGCCCTGAGGCTCTGGAAGGAGTTCTAAAGTTCGGTGTCCCTTTTTCGAGTCCGAGATGTGTGCGGTCCTGGTGGTAGTAGTGGACGTATTCAGAGAGCAACCGTTTGAGATGGCGCTCATTCATCGCGATGATATGATCCAGCAAGTCTCTTCGACAACTTTCGACCCAATGCTCCGCCACGCCGTTTTGCCAGGGACTTTGGAAGGATGTCCGCACCTGGCACATTTTCAGGGACGAACTACGACCGGAATCTCCGACCCGTATTTCGCATCCCAGTCGAAGATGAGAAATATGGGTGTCGAGCCGAATGGAAATGCTTCCCGCAGCTGCTGGGTGACCCACTAGCTTGTCGGGCGCTTCGTGACGTTGAAGTGGAGGATCCGCCGGCGATCATGGCGGATCACGAAAAAACAATAGAGCACGCCGAAGTTAACCGTGGGGACTGCGAAGAAAGCCATCGCTGCGATGGCTTCCCGTGATTTCGAAGAAAGGCAAGCCAACGTTTGGCCGGTTCGGGATTCCTTGGAGCTCGTTTCATCCAGCGTGAAACTACCCTCTCGGAGAGATCAAAGCCGAACATGAGGAGTTCACCATGGATGCGCGGCGCTCCCCAACTCGGATTCTCGACAACCATTCGGAAGATCCATTCCCGAACTTGTTGGGAGGTGGGTCTTCTCCCAACCTGCCTGCTGGCTCTGGAGATCAGCCGCCAGTACAAGCGGAAACCGGCACGGTGCCACCGGACAACCGTCTCGGGGTGTCACGATGATCAACGATTGTTTCCATCCCGACCAGAAGCGACGGGCGGCGCCCCAGAAGAGCTTGGCAAGTAGACCTACTCTTGGGCGCGGATGCCGACGCTTCAGAACGGCGAGTTGTTGGCGTAGCGCAAGATTTTCGAGGAGGATGCTCTGACGCCCGCGCCAGAGGCGAACCAGTGTTGCGAGACAAAGGACAATGAATCGAAACATGGCCAGAAGTTATAACAGAACTGTGGTAGGAGGACAGTAACTATGTTATTGATTTTCCAGTCGACTAGAATTTCGGCTAACCACACGTTGAATTTCCGTAAGGTAACAGCTCTTTCACGGCGTAAACGCGGGTAGGATTCTCGTTGGGAATACCAACTTTGAATCTGCGTGATCTTCGCGTGTAGCACGCCTGCCACGAACACACTTCAGAAGAAAACAACTGCGGAACACTTGTTGCGCGACAAAACGAGTACAAGATCGGTACAACTTGAGCGTCCCCAGCGTGCTTTTTTGTACTTTTGGGTTGCCAACCGTGCCGCAAAACCAATAACATACCTTTGTTGTGCTAGCTTCGTAAACCGTAGGTCGGGGGTTCGATTCCCTTCGCCGGCTCCATTCTTCAACTACTTACAGCCACCGCCTGATTCGGCGTCACAGATAGCGTCACAGATAAGGGCGAAAGCGAGGCTTTTGATCCCCCTTCTTTCTTCCTCTTATCCAGTTCCTGTTTCGCTAGTTCTAACCGCTGCCAGATGGCGTCTGATGCTGCCTTCTGCAAGGCTAAATCAGGGTGGCTGTAGATCAGGTTGGTCTTCAGTGTGGCATGGCCGACCCGCTTCATTCGCACCGTCGGGTCGATCCCGGACTTCAGCATCGCCGAGTTGTTCCAATGCCTCAGTGCGTGCCAATGGATCGCGGGAAATCCCAAGGCCTTTGCGACCGGCTTGATCGCCTTGGCCATGAACCATCCCGCATCCATAGGTCGGTTGCGATTGCCCGGGAACAGCCATGCGTCGGGATGAACGTTGGGAAAGTGAGCTTGTTTGTAGGCTCTCAACTCGGCCAATTGCTCCTCGTTGAGCACCACCGCCCGTTCGCCGGCCTTGGTCTTGGGCCTGCTTGACTTCCCCTCGAACAGGCTTTCCTTCACGGTGACCAGGCCGGTTTCCCAGTCGATGCATCTCCATCGAAGCGCGCGTGTCTCGCCGATCCGGTTCCCCATCCACAGATTCATGTTCCACATCATCCTGTGGCGCGGGTCCTGTAGCCGATCTGCGATTTGCTGTGTTTGCAGGTCGTCAAGGACGAACTCCGCTTTTGGGGATTCCTGCGCGGCGAGCCTCACGACACGCACCGGGTTCCGGAGCACACCCGCCTCCAGACGGATCGCGGCGCTGTACATGCTGCTAAGTTACACCTTGTACTTCTGAACCGTCTGGCGGCTGACCTTCCCTTCTTCCGGCGGACCAATCAGGCTCATCAAGTACGCTTGGATTTCCCCTGTCTTGATGGATTCCATGCGCCGGTTTCCGAACCTGGGGAGAATAACCTGGCGCACGGCATTCCTCATGTCCCGCCTTGTCGACGCCCGTTTGGTCCTCAACTCGTCTCCGTACTCCTTCGTCTCTTCGTTCCAGTAGTGCTCTTGAAAGAACCTCACCAACGTAACAGCGTCGCCCGCAACTTCCCGATGCGAGTTGATCTTCTCCATGTACTGTCGCTTTGCTCGGTCGGCTTGGCTCTTGGTCATCTCGTCGCACCACCCCAGCTTGTGGGAAGGCCTCCGATCGCCTTCCGACCATTGCACCAGGTACAGCTTCCGCTTTTTCCCCGTATCAACAATGTTCCCTTCTTGTCGCGATTCCGAGTCATGCATCCTCCTCGGACCGCTGAACCCGCACCAAGATTATCGCCTGCGCTCAGGCTTAGCAAGTAGCCCGCGATCATTTTGGGGTCAAACCGGATGTCCCGGGGAGTGAGTCGCACATGCGGGATCCGCTTGGGATGATTCTTGTTGCATCGGCGATAGATGAAATCCTCGGAGCATTTCCACTGCTTGGCGAGTTGGGACACAGTCAGTAACGGCTGGTCCATCACGAATCCTCAACTTCGTACAGATCGCGGTTCCCGTAGGGCGTCCGCTGGTGGGACAGAATCTTGCTCGAAAGACCGTGTGCCTTCGGTAGGCGTGCGTGACTTGAGCTGAGAGAAGTGGGTATCGTCAGTCTTGTGGCCCAATCAGGGCCGGGAGGAGACTGATGACGACCCCGAACATCC
>JAKAWN010000295.1 GCA_021827245.1 Acidobacteriota bacterium
GAAAGAAGGAGCGCACTCGCTGGAGTTGCGGGCGAGCGAGTTGGCGATGATCCTGGACGGGATCGACGTCTCAAAGCTGAGGCGCGTGGCTCGCTACGAACGCGTCGGGTGAAGCGGCGGAAGAATCGAGCGAAGAAAAATCCGGCGGAAGGAACATTTCCGCAGAAAAGTTGCGGGAGGATGCAACCAACTTCCTCGGCGTGCGTCTGAGTTGATGTGCCGGACACGCCCATTTCTCCCAGCAATCTTCCAGAGGACAACCCATCGCTGAAGGCAATGGTAACTGCGCTGCTGGCGGAACGTGCCTCGGTGCTGGCTGAGTGCGACCGCGAGAGGGAGGCGGGAATTTACCGGAACGGAACGGGCACCGTAATCAAGCGAGTGATGCTACAATGCTTACAAAAGATACATCCGGGAGGAAGTGTGGTGCGAAAAACCCGCTCCGTCGCCGTCAGCATGCGCCTGCCGGCAGAAAGCGGAAATCGTCTCAAGCGAATGGCCAATCGCCACGGCAGTTGAGCAGCATCGGCAATTTCACTCCAACTTACGACGCCGATGGCGACATGGAGACCGACGGCAATTACAGCTACGCTTTCAACGGCGCGAACGAAATCACCAGCGCCAACGGCGTCACCTGCACGTACGACGGCGACGGACTGCGCGTCGAAAAATCCGGCGGCACGCTGTACTGGCGCGCGTATACTGGCCAGGTGATCCAAGAGACGAACACGAGCGGCGGAATGCAACGCGACTACATTTTCTTCGCCGGTCGCCGCGTCGCGTGGAAGGACTCCTCCGGGAACGTCTACTATTACTTCGTGGACGCGATTGGCTCAACGCGTGCGGTCACCGATTCCAGCGGGAACGTCTGCTTCAGCGCCGATTATTACCCCTACGGGCAGGGAAACGACTACAACACGTCCTGCTCGCCGGCGTAAAAGTTCACGGGGTACGAGTTCGATGCGGAAACTGGAAATTACTACGCCGACGCCTACGGCGGCTACAACGGCGTTGTCGCGGGCAACGCGATTACCCGCGCCGGATGCTGGGCGCACGCGAGAAAGAAGTTCATCGAGCCGGAGAAAACCGCGCCGGAAATCGCCGGCGAGGCGGCCCGGTTGATCGCCGCGCTGTTTCGGTGGAGAAGCGGGCCAAGGACGTTTCGGCCGAGGAGCGTCTGCGGCTACGCCAGCAGCACTCGGCGCCGGTGTTGGCGGAACTGCGGCAGAAGCTGCTCGGTTGGGAGGAGCAACTGCTGCAGAAGCATCCGATGACTAAGGTGGTCAACTACACGCTGAGTCAGTGGCGGGAGCTGAACGTGTTCTGCTCGGATGGTGCGGTGCCCATCGATAACAACGTCAGCGAGCGCGAGATGAAGCGCGTGGTGCTGAACCGGAAGAATTCCTTGCTCGTGGGCAACCGGCGCGGAGGCCGCACCCCGGCGATCCTCGCGAGCCTGACCTCCTCTTGCCGCCGGCACCAACACGATCCGCAGCTCTACCTCACGCAACTGTTGATGAACCTGCCCGGCTGGCCCATGCGCGACCTCGATGCCTGGCTCCCCGACCAGTGGAAGTCCCGGCTTCCCGAGGATACCCGGTGAAACCGGCGCTCCGCCAAGCCGCTCGACTGGCCTCGTTGTAAAGCACGGTCCCCCGCAACTCCGTAAGCCTATGGTTTACATACCGCTCACCATGCACCACTCCCAAGTATTAGTCGAGTTATTTCAGATACAGCAGATTAGCCGCGATTTCCTTGGCCCAGAAACAGCCGGAAACTCGCCTTGGCTTTGGCCCAAAAAACCAGGGCCTATCAAACTCCTCGGAGCTCGCATTATGATTGGACCTAAAATGGGGAACAGGTCACAAATACCTATTCACCGCAACGGTTGATGGGCGTGCCTCAATTCGAATATGCCAGTATGCTACAGGTGGTTGGGGTGTTGTGGTGAACCGCTCCCCTTTTCTGTCACAGGGGAAAATAGAGATTGTGGGCGGTTGAATCCCATTTCGCCTCGCTTCATGAGGGTTTCGCACACTACCGAGGTTATTCACGAACCACCTGTTGTGACTGCTCACTCCATTCGCCGCGCATTCCCAAAACGCGCGCCGGAACCCCACCGGCCAAGGCATTGGCAGGCACATCGTGCGTCACGACCGAGCCCGCGGCCACTACCGCATGCTCCCCGATGTGGACTCCCGATAAGACGATGGACCCCATGCCGATCCAGGCATGATCGCCGATCACAATAGCGCCCTTCGACTGCAACGGTTGATCCATGTAAGGTCGCCCAAGGGCGATGCCGTGATTGAAGGAGTAGAGCAGGGCGTGCGAGCCCAAGCCGACGTCGTGGCCGATCAGTATCGGCGCCTCATAGGAAACAACCTGAACGCCAAGGTTCACCCTGCAATCGGGGCCCATCCGGATGCTGCCGCCCTTGCCCGTTTCCAACAGACAATCACCCCAAACGCTGGTTCGATCCCCGATCTCGATCCATCCCTGCCGGTCCTGCTGGTAAATCACGGCTCCGTCTCCCACGAAAACATTGGCGCCAAGCCGCAATTGGGAATGGTGAATACTTGCTTTCGCCGAGATGTAGCCTCGCGGATTCAGAAAACGCAAATTACTTCGCGCTTTGTAGGGAGGGACGAAGAGGATCGCCATTCGGCTGGCCAGCCGTCCCCGGCGAGACAACCCTGCGTACCGCATCCAGAATCGAGTCCAAATTTCCGCGAACCTGTCAGGGAGCATATCTACCCCTCTTGTTCTATCCTCCTCCCCGCTTTCCGGTCCCTCAGGGGGCTGCTACCGCGTGGCGGATGCTTCCCAGAAGCCGGCCCGTGCGATAGCCGACGCGGAAAATCCATGCCGCCCATTGATCCCTGCTGCGATTGCGAGGAAGTCGCTTCAGCAATTCAGCCCAGACATTCGCCGCGTCCCGCCAAGGATGGGGAATCGGGGCAGTGCCGAGGTTTCTGGCCTTCTTGTAGACCAACGTGCTGTAGAAACCGTAGGTGCGAGCCTGGCGAAACATTCCGCGGAAGCCATGACGAAACCGAACATGCATCGTCGCCTTTGGAACGAAGTGCAATTCGGCCCCAAGCTGCTGAACTCGCAGGCAGAATAAAGTATCGTGCGTGGCTGGCAAGTCCTCATCGAAGCCACCAACCGCCTCATGGAGCCAGCGTTTGACGCCCAGCGTTCCACCTCCCGCGTGGGGAAGGTAGGGCGGATACGGAAATCTCTGAAGGCCGTCGCGTTGCGTGCCCTCGCGGCTTGCGCGAGCGTGCGGAGCATTGAGCTTGGTGGCATCGATTCGGCAAGCTACGAAGTCGTGCTGTTCGAGCGCTTCCGCCATGGCCGCCAGCCATCTGGCGCCCACTTCGTCGTCGGCGTCGCAAAACAACAGCGCGTCTCCGGTGGCGGCTGCCGCGGCTGTGTTCAATGCGAAGGGCTGGCCTCGACGCGCCGAGGCATCGATGATGCGAAGGTTTGGCAGGCGTTCTCGGAATTTGTCCGCAACTTCCCGGGAATCGTCTCTTGAGCCGTTGTCCGCCAGAATGATCTCCCAGGCCCCCGGCCAGGACTGTTCGGCAAGTGCTTGCAGTTGGCAGCCGAGTGTCTCACCGGCGTTGAAGCAGGGAATAATCACACTGATGCGCAACATGTTCGCCTCAATTCAGTCGCCCGCTCATCCTTGTGGCGCTGGCGTATCTCCACTGCCCTCCGTCTGGCTCCCGAAGCTGGGCGAAGAATTCCGGTTTTCCTTCTACTTGCCAATCCTTCTTTTGGGCACGACCACGCGCGAGAAGTTGCGGCACGGTGACAAACTGGAACTGATCGCCCAATCGCGAGAGCACAAGTTCGACAGCCTTGAGCGTCCGGCCTCGATCTCCGTATCGCGGATTGAGAACCGGGCGAAGCGAGTCGTGAAACAAAACGATGCTTCCCGGCCGCATTTCCTTTTCGACATGATCGGCCATCCACTCGGCTTCGTTGTCGAGCCAGTCCGCCGCAACAAGGCTCCAGGTGACCACTTGATACCCCATGCCCCATGCCAAGAGGCGCGACTGGGCGGTTTGGTGTCCGAATGGAGGACGGAATAGTTTTTGCCCGTGCGGCGCCAGCGCCCGTTCACATTTGCGGAGTTGCCGCCACTGTTCGCCAAGACTGATCTGTGGAAAGGAGGGATGGTCCCAGGAATGGTTGCCAACGGCATGACCGGCACTGGCCACCATTTCCACCACGCAGGGATTTTTCTCCGCCGCCTCCCCGATCATGAAGAAGGTTGCGGCTGCCCCGAATCGGTCAAGCAGAGACAGCAAGCGCGGTGTGTGCTCGGCGTCTGGGCCGTCATCAAAGGTCAGCGCCGCGACGGGTTCGCTCACCGACACATGAGTGATCGTTCCCGTGACTAACCGCTTAAGGTCTGCGGCTGTGCGTCGAAGGGTACTCTTGTGTAACCGCATCGGAATGTCCCGTTCTTTCTGTTCCCCTCAATCGAATCGGCCCGCGCCAGGGCCCGCGCGGTTTTGCAGAATAAGAGCGCCATCGGATCCGCAGGCAGGGTTGTTGCAACAATAGCACAGGTCCTCCCTTTCGCCCTCGGCCCACAAACTCTGCTTAGGAATTTGGCACCACGGCAATATGTGCCGGGTCGGCTTTTTCTCGATTCGAAGGGCTAATGGTGCCAGCCCGATCCCGATTGCGGAGGAAGCCGTTCGTGCTCTTGCATGGTGAATTCCGAGGAGACCCCGAATGCTCCGCCTCAATCCCAGCCAGTGGGCGACTTCGCCCAAATCCCAGTAGGGATATCGGCCGTAGTAAAGGAATGGACTGTTTTTCCAGCTCCACAAGGCGCTTGGATTCTTCCACACATCGGCTCGTGCGTCCCACGTCCCATTATCCCAATATGCGCCGATAGCATGCATGCCAATGGAAAATGCCGCCAACAAAACGCATCCAACCAAAAGCACGGGCCGCTTGCGCATCGCCCCGTGAAGCGGATAGAGGAAGAAACACATGAGTGGAGCGAGGTCGGCGAGCAAGCGTGGTCCATAACTCCACCCTCCCCACCACATGTACCATTTGCTACAAACTAGGATTACGAAAAGGATGCCAACACTCAGGTAGCGGAACGACGGAGGACCTTTCTTCCACACCAACCAGATGCCCACCAGGGAGAACAAGAGAATGGGCGAATAGACAAATAGCCCTCGCGCAGGGCTGAAGAGCAGCCCGGAAAAGCCCGTCCAGAAGGGAGCGGTCCAATCACGGCCGGCCGTGCTCGATCCCCACTGGAAATAGCCGGTGTTCAAAGCCGACCCAAGAAAGTAGTGACTGTATGCCAGCATCAAAATGCCCGGCGGCACCGAAAAGAATAGATACCACAGCAGAATATGACGATGTTTGTGAAGGATGTAAATGGCGACCGCGGCCGCGATCAGACCATCCGTATAGCGCATCATGACGGCAAGGGAAAAGCACAATCCAGCATAGGGCAGTTTGGATTCGTCTTTCTCCCCTCTCACCAGGAGGTAAAGTCCACACATCAAGAACATTGCGCTCGGCCCATGCTCCCATAGTGCCTGGCTGCTGATGCTGTATGCGCTCGTGCCCAGCGCATACACGATCGCAATTCCCGCGGCCCAGGCGGGAGGCGACAGTTCCCGCAAAGCCAGAAACAAAAACAACACCGAAAAAGCTGTGATGAGCGAAGCGGCAAGCTTCGCCCACAGCAGAACGGATTTCCGAGAGGGAGGAAGGCCAAGAAGCAACGGGACCGCATACACAGGCACGGCCAGCAGGGCAGGCCACGGGGAAAAGGCTGAAACGTAATGCCCTTGCCGAAACTCGATGTAATACGGAAGTTCCGCCTGCCCGTGTGGGAAATCACGGATTGTCCTATCACTGTAAAGCGAAGGGAATTGGTCCAAATACAAACTACCATGCTCCAGAATGCTGATGGGAAGATAGGAAGCGGGGATCGTGTCTCCTGACCATTGAACGCGCGGCACGCCCAAGTAGGCTGCCAAAGCCAGAACAAAGACGATCGCACCTGCATATTTTTCTAATAACGTCCTCACCACGGGGAACCTCTGCACAGTCGTAGTCATACTCTCGCCATCCGCATCGAGGCACGTGGCTGCCACGATGATTGTGCTCCGCCAGTTTGCTGAGCCTGCTGCGGTGGTCTCCCTGTCGCCAAAATGGGAGAGATGAGTGCTGTGTATTCTTCGGTGAACTTCTTGGGAGAGTGGCTCTCCCGGGCCTCATGCCAGGCGGCTCGAAGCAGCGGGGTGTCCGCCAGCGGCATAGAGCGGCGCATTCTCACTTGAAGGCAACCTCCGGGCCCGGTGACGTACAGGACTTGTGAGCGGAACTCAGAATCCTGTCAATCGCTCGCTTGTACTCCGCGGTAAAGTTCTCCGGCGAATAACGCTGCCGAGCCTGTTGCCAAGCGGTCCGCGCCATTTCCTCCAGCCTCGGAGCCTCAAGATTGGCGACGAGCCTCACCGCATCTCGAATATCCTCCACCGAGGCGGAATTCAACACCACCCCGAAGGAGGGATAGACGTCAACTGACGATTCGTAGCTGACGATCGGAATCAAGCCAGCGTGCATGCCGGTGATGACGCTGGCGCAACCCGACTCCGAACAGGAGGCGTGAATCAGGGCCACACAGCCGTTCGTGATTTCCACGAATTTCGCGCTGCTCGAATCTATCCAACCCACCGTGTGTATATTTTCCGTCTCATATAGTTCACGGTGGAACGCTGCAACAAAATCTGTTTCTTTCTCCACTGGGCCACAGACCGTCAGGGACGCTTCGGGCATCCCTGCAAACGCCTCCAAAATCAGATCAAGGCCCTTGTGAACCATCCCGGCGCCCGCAAAAAACAAGAAATCTTTTCGGCAACGATCAAAATCCTTTCCTTTCGGCCATTCGTAGGAGGTCGGGCTCGCCAGCGGAACGGAATACATGGGTTTTCCGGCATAGCGATATGTGCTCAGCGTGAACTCGTTACCCAGCACCGTGGCGCAATCGGCGTTTTCAATCGCCCAGTTCAACCAATCCTGCCGGCGCGGTCGCAGGGTGACGCCCCTGCGCTGTTGTAGGGCTAACAGACGGTGCATTTCGGCGGCGTTTTGGAAGAGCGGGTTCGCCGTCACTGCGTGGAGCACTTTTATACATTCTTTGTTCAGCAGCGGCCCGATGCGCTCCATGTTCCATTTCACGTCGAGGAAGATGGAGTAGTCCTTTCGAGGAATAAAGCTGTTGTTCGTGTAATCGATCACGTCGACGGAGTAACCGAGTTCCAGAAAGATCATTGCCATCTGATAGGATTCCCAGAGATTTTGATGGGCGGGCGGAATGGCGCCACCGGGATTCAGAAAAAAAGCGCGGTTGAGACGGGAGAACAACACGTCACCCTTCGACGGCCCCTTGGGTGCGAGGGATAGTACCCGGAAGCGGCGCCGTTCATCTTGGCTCACGTAGTTTTCCAGACGCCACTTAATGTCTCGCGTCATCGCGTAGATCCGGCTCCGCTTCACTCTTTGCGTGGTGGATAGCTTCATGGGTCCTCCTGCATCCAGGAAAATCCGTCGACGCAGGCGATTACCTGCCCGTCTCCCAGAAGGTGAGGATCGATATGGTGCATCCCATCCCGGTTCCAAGCCGCATTACCGGCTGTCAGCACCGAGCCTTCGAGGTTTTCGGTCTCTTCATAACACGTTGGAGACAGCTGGTTGATTCGAAAGGCAAAAAGGCGGGTCCCGTAAGTCGGATAGCAGTCTTGCGCGAAGCGGATGAGGCAATTTCCCACGAAGACACGGCCGCCCGGCCTGGCAATATGGGGATCGCAGCGAACAATCGGACTCTTCGGATGCTCGCGCCATGCTCCCGCGATGTCATCCGCGTGGAACAACCGCAGAGTGTCGTGGCGGAAGCCTAACTGCGACTCGCGATGACGAATCCTGAAACTGGCCGAAGCATCCGTGAACAACCACCATCGGTTTTCAAAACGAAAGACAGTCGAATCCGCGTAGGGGGCATCGAGCAAAGTGGTCACATACTCCCAATGGCTCGGGAACCGGGATGCGCGATATAGTCGGACACCGCCCGCGTCTCTACTTTCGGGAATCATGTAAAAATCGCCTTTCCAATCCACTACGCAAGGATAGGAAAGATGAAACGGCTCAGTCAGAACGATTCCCGCATACTCCCAATCATCCCCGTTCGTGCTGAAGGCGTAGCCGATCTCACCTTTACGACTGGCTTTGTTGTAGACCTCGAAAAACATGTGCCATTTGCCATCGGCTCGAACCATAAAGGGATCGGCGACGAATACCGCCGGAACATCAGTAACGTCCCTTCGAGTGAGAACCGGGTTTTTGAAACTGCGTGGCTCCCGCAGTTCGAGCGGTGAGGCGCCCAAGAAGACACCGATCGACCAGATCGTCTCTCGGTTGCCTGCCGAGCGCCGTGAATGGTTCCCGGAAAATGCCTTCCACATAGAACTGGCCCTCACCGTAACATCTGGAAAGCTGTTCTACGGCTGTTCCGAACCACATCCTTGGCTTCGAAGTTGCCGCGCATACCACGCGGCAGTTTCTTGCAGACCCGCTTCGAGCGAGGTATGTGGGCACCAACCGGTTAGCGTCCTCGCCTCAGCACTGTTGGCGACGCGGACCCGCTCCAGGGGTCTTTCGGGCAGGGCTCCGAAGACGGGCTGGATGTCGGGTGCAAGAAGCCTTACCAGACGCTCGACTATCTCCCGGATCGACACAGCAGTCCCTGAGCCCACGTCAATTGTCTTCCCTAGATCGGA
>JAKAWN010000296.1 GCA_021827245.1 Acidobacteriota bacterium
TCTCTAGGTGAAAGTACCGCCCTCGGTGCAAATATGAAACGCTAGCACAGGCTTTCCGAAACCGTCAACCGTTTGGCGCTCTGAACTGCCACAAAAGCAGCGAAAGGCATCTTCTCTGGGTCTAACCGTTCTCCCGGAGACTCGGAGTGTCCACCGGTGACGCGCCTTCAGATCAAAGCAGTGCTTACCGACTCAGATTCAGTCCGTGCATCGGCGGGAATAAGATTCGGCACTAAGGCGAAGTGTCGAGCCTCCTCAGGCTCTTCTCAGCCCACCAGCGGCGCACAGCCACCAGCGACCACACGGACTCCACCAAGCCGAAAGGCCACGCGCCCTGAAGGAACCCGTACGCCGATCCCAACGCGCAGGAAATGGCAAAGGCCAGGATGAACCAATGGCTGCGCTTCTCCAGCCCGTAACACACCAGCATCGCCGTAACCGCAAAAAGACCAAAGGCTGTCAGCGTATTCACTACGTCACTGCCCAATTTCCTGCAAATTCACCACCCGCCGCAAAGCACAAGCCCTTACTCTCCCTTGTAAGGCCACCGCGCTAACCGGCTTTCGTTACCGTGCGGCGCGACATCAGATATGCTTGGATAAACGGATCGATATCGCCATCGAGAACTCGGTCCGTATCACCCACTTCAAACTTGGTCCGGTGGTCCTTCACCATCCGGTAGGGATGAAGTACGTAGGAACGAATCTGATTTCCGAATGCAATCTCACCCTTGGAATCTTCAAGCTTCTGCGCTGCCTCGCGCCGCTTCTGCAGTTCCAGAGCGTAGAGCCGCGAGCGAAGGAACTTCATAGCCATCTCGCGGTTGCGATGCTGAGAACGCTCATTCTGGCATTGCGCGACCGTTCCCGTGGGGATATGGGTAATTCGTACGGCGGAGTCCGTAGTATTGACGTGCTGGCCGCCGCGCCCGGTTGAACGGTAAGTGTCAATTCTCAAGTCCTCAGGCTTGATTTCAATATTGACGGTGTCGTCGATTTCCGGGCTCACATAGACGGAGGCAAATGAGGTGTGTCTCCTGGCCGCCTGATCAAAAGGTGAGATGCGGACCAGCCGATGTACGCCGCTCTCGGCACTGAGTAAACCGTAAGCATAGTCACCCGCAACGGTGAACGTCGCGGATTTCAGCCCTGCCTCTTCACCGGCCTGGTAATCGTTCAATGTGAACTTGAAGTTGTGCCGCTCGGTCCATCGCCGGTACATGCGCAGGAGCATTTCCGCCCAGTCTTGAGATTCCGTTCCGCCGGCCCCCGGATGGATGGTCACGATGGCATTCAACTGGTCATTTTCTCCGGGAAGAAGCGTTGTGGTCTCCATTTGATCGACCTCAGCGCGCAAGGCATCCATTTCACCCCGGATCTCCTGCAAAACGCTTTCGCCTTCTCTGGCAAGCTCAAAATAAGCCTCCAGGTCAGAAAGCTTTACTGCCAGGCGCTCATCCGCCTGAATGGCAGATTCCAAACGCTTGCGTCGAGAGAGAATTTTCTGGGAGTTCTGCTGGTCTTCCCAGAGATCGGGACGGGTTATCTGCTTTTCAATGTCTTCCAGTTCTCGACGTTGCCCTGCAGCGTCAAAGAAAACTCCGAAGTTCCTGGACTCGACGCCTCAGTTCGTCAAATTCTCTTGTCAAATCTTCAATCACGATTACTCCTTTCCCTCGCCCTGAGCCTCAATCGAGCGCAAACGCCGGAGGCGCGACAGGGCCATCAGCACAAGAACCATTCCCCCCGACACGGCAACACAGGACCAGGCGAATACGTCGCCATGTTTTGTGTAGAACGTCTTCTTCGATAGGTAGCGAAAATGGCCTGTCAGAATGCCAGGCCGATTCCGCGGAATTTCTTTCCGGACTCGGCCGTAAGGGTCAACAATCGCCGTGATGCCATTATTTGTGTCGCGCACCAGGAATCGTCCATTCTCGATTGCCCGAAAGCGGGCCATTTCAAAATGCTGAAAAGGGGCCGATGTGTTGCCGTACCAACCGTCATCGGAAATGTTCACCAGAACCCCTGCCCCATCAGCGGCAAACTTCCGCACCAATTGAGGGAAAATGGCCTCGTAGCAGATGAAAATGCCAATCACGCCTTCGGGTGTCCTGGCAACCTTGAAGGACTTCCCGGGCACGAAGTTGCCCACCTGGGCCGTAATCTTGCCCACCTTGCCTGGGAACGCCCACCACGGTACGTATTCGCCAAAGGGCACTAGATGAATTTTAACATAATGAAGGAGCAATTGGCCGCTCGGAGACAGCAGGATGGCGGCGTTCTGAGGACGCGACGTTCCCTGCCCTGCAAATGTTACTGTCCCGCTGATCACATAGGCGTCTGCCTCTTTAGCCATGGTTTCCATGGCCCCGCGAAATACAGGGTCACGGTTGAAATAGAACGGAGCGGAACTCTCCGGCCAGACAAGCAGAGGCGGGTAGGCGGACATAGCACTAGGCTTCCGGCTGGCCCCCACGCTCTCCTCCACAAGCTTCTCCAGCGGAGCAGGATTCTCCCATGGAACCCATTTCTCCATGGCTGCCTCTCCGAGAGGGATGTCGGGCTGGACCAGCAGGACAACATTCGGTTCGGGCCGCGGAGGGGGCGGCTGGAGCAGCCAGTTGCCGCCAATTAGGGCCGCCACCCAGACGCCCAAGGCCACCCACGAAAGCCTTCGCCCAGGTTCAAATAGTATCCATGCAACCAGCGCGCTGGTGGCGATAGCCAAGAACGAGAGACCGTAAACTGCCGTTACGGAAGCCACCTGTTCCAGCCCAACCGGCCGAACCGCATATCCCAGCAGATTCCACGGGAACCCGGTGATGAGGTAGGTTCTGGCCAGTTCCAATGCAACCCATAGGAAAGGGCTCAGGAAAAGAGCCAGATTCACAGATCGCCGTGCCACGGAAGTTTCAACCAGGCCAAATACACCATAAAACGTGGAAAAGACGATGGCAAAAAGGACGAGAACACCCACGGCGACCAGCGGGTTCAACCCTCCGTAATCCTCCATCACATCGACGAACCAGTAGCAGCTTCCCGAAAGGAAAACCGCTCCTGACAAGTAGCCAAGCCAGAAGCCGCGAAACCGGCTCTTTTCGATGACTACGGCAATCAACAGAGGCAGAGAGGCCACCCAGACCAGAACCGACCAGTTGACTAACGGGAAGCAAGCATAAAGAAACAGTCCACTTAGAATGCTTGCTCCATAGCGGATCATCGGTTTCTTAAACCAGTCTGAAATGTGGAAATCGGTGATGGTCATTCCCTGCCAGGATGATCGTGCCCACTTGAAGACAAAATCAGGAGGAAAACAGAATTCAAATTCACGCTCCGAGCATTATCCGCAGCCCCCCACATCACAATCACCGGTGCACGACAAATGGCCGTAACCCCTCACTTACCAGTTTGTCGCGCGCACGATCAGCCTCGACGCGTGAAGGAAATGGACCTACCTGGACCCGAAAGAGTTTGTCTTTGGCCTGAGTCTGTTGCGGAGTCAGAATATAAACTCGATAGCCATGCGATTTCAACAACTTAACTAAGTTCTCTGCATCCGTTCTTGTCCTTGAGGCCATCACCTGCACGGCAAAACCCGAATTCGAAGTTGTCGAGGAGGAAACTGCGGTCTTCCGCTCTGTACGGGCAGAGTTGTGTTTTGGCTTCGCTAGCGGAACCGACCTTTCCGCCGGTCGCTGGATCCGCGGCTGGGATGTTGCGGCCGCCCCGGGTGGCGAAGGTTGAGGACGTTCCGGCTTCGGGATGGAAGCCGAACCGGGATTTATGTTCTCGGTTTCCAAGCCCTGGCTTGATGGCTGACTGGAACCACCTGCGGGCGGATTTACCGTGGGCGGAATATTACCCGAAGCAGTTACATTTTCAGTGACAGGAGTGACCCTTGAAGGGCTATGGTTATATCCAACAACAAAGCCCAGAGAAAAAAACACTGCACAGACTGCGACAGCGGCCAGAAACATCAGGACCAGGTGCCGCGCCGAGGGTCCCTTCTCATCCTGAAATCGTTCCATCCGTTTAGCTATTTCCTTCCGTTGGTGTCTGAGTCACATCCCCCTTGCTGGGATTTTTAGCGGCCGGTGGCAGCGCGGACGCAGTGGGCTTCATCAAAACTGACAACAACTCGACGGGTATCGGGAACACAATCGTCGTATTTTTCTCCGTTCCCAATTCTGCCAGAGTTTGAAGATAACGCAAAGTGATAGTGATAGGCTCGACGGCCAGGTTCTTAGCCGCATCCGCCAGCTTTTGAGACGCCTGGAATTCTCCGTCGGCGTTGATGATCTTCGCCCTGCGGTCGCGCTCGGCTTCCGCCTGCCGCGCAATCGCCCTCTGCATGTCTTCCGGAATCTCCACTTGCTTCACCTGCACCTGGCTCACCTTGATTCCCCAAGGCTCGCTCTGCTCGTCAATAATTGTTTGCAGCCGTAGGTTCAGTTTTTCCCGTTGGGAGAGCAGGTCATCCAGTTCGACTTCGCCAAGCACAGCGCGCAAAGTCGTCGCCGCAACCTGCTCGATAGCAAAGCGGTAATTGCGCAGTTCGATCACCGCTTTCTGAGCGTCGATAACCCGGTACAGCAGCACGGCGTTGACTTTCACGGAGATATTGTCCCGAGTGATGATGTCCTGCGGAGAAATGTCCCAGGTATCAATCTGCAGGCTGACTCTTATCATCTTATCAATCGGCCACCAGATCCAGATCAGTCCCGGGCCCTTATCCGGGCGCTGGATCCGTCCAAGCCGGAAAACAACCGCGCGTTCGTATTCCCTGAGGACGTTCAAACATGCTGCGGCATAGAAAAAAAGGATCACAGCAGCGACTAGATATGCCATCGTTCCTCGCCTCCTTTCAACGCTTCGAGGAATGGGATTCCCCTTCCTCGATCCAACTGCTACTTATCGCTTGCCAACTCTTCGCGTATTCACAACTCTGACGACAGGTTCAGCCGACAGTCTAACGGGATTCTTCATTGGGCTCAACCAGCAGCATAAGCCCTTCCACCCCTCGAACCCGAACGGAGGTGCCGGGAGATACAGGTTTCGCGGCCCGCGCGTCCCACAGTTCCCCATGCACTAGAACCTTGCCAATCGGATCAAGGTCCGTGCGGGCGACGCCGATAGAGTTGATAAGTCCCTCCGAGCCCGTCACGGCCTTGCTCCTGGTTGCTTTCCAGGCGAAACGCATCAGGATAATCGTGATGATAGACAGCGGCAGAACCACGCTCAGTGTTGTGATCGGGTGAATCCTGACGCCAGGCCATGGTGAATTGATCAGGATCATGGATCCGAACACTATGGCGGCAATCCCTCCCGCTGCAAGAATACCGTGCGAGGAAATGGACGCTTCGAGGCCAAACAAGGCCAGCCCGATCAGAATAAGGGCCACACCCGCGTAATTTATGGGCATCAGGTGAAAACCAAACAACGCCAGGACAAGCGCGATGGCGCCGACTACGCCCGGCAGCACTCCACCCGGATGGGTAAACTCGATGTACAGTCCCAGGACGCCAATGGCTCCCAGGATAAAAGCGATATTGGGATCTGCGACCCAGGAGAGAATCCTCTTGAACCAGGGCATACTGTACGGAACAATACGTGCCCCTGCCAGATGCAGGACGGTCTCGGTACCGTTGGCACGCTTGATGGTCTTGCCGTTAAACTCACTGAAAATGTCCTGGGGGCTGTTAGCGATGGCGTTGATAAGGTTATCCTTCAAAGCCTCCTGGTCGGTAAACGATTTGCTCTCCCGGACGCCTTCTTGTGCCACCTCGGTGTTGCGGCCCCGAGTGTTTGCGATGGTACGCATGAACGCACAGGCATCGTTCAAGATTTTCGTTTCCTCGGTCTTGTCGACGTGCGTAAACCCCATCGTCACCGGATGCGCAGCGCCGGTGTTGGTTCCCGGGGCCATCACCGCAATGTCGCCTGAGAGCAGAATAAAAAAACCTGCTGAAGCTGCCCGGCTGCCGCTTGGATAAACGTAGGTAATGACTGGCACCTGCGAGCTCATAATGGCTTTAATAATGTCGCGCATCGAATCTCCGAGCCCGCCAGGGGTGCTCAATTCCAGCAGGATCGCGTTCGCATGCATCTTGTTGGCAAATTCAATCCCGTGAACGACGTACTCAGCGCTGACGGCCTGAACGACGCCCTGCAGGTCGATTTGAACCACGACGGGAGGGGACGGGGCGGAATACAGAGGCATAGGAGCAAAGATGGCCGTCCACAAGATCGCTTGCGCAAGAGTTCGCTTGAAGAGCTTCGCTTTCAAGGATTGTCTCTGTGAACGGGCAGTCGTGCCCGAATCTGGTCCGCCAGATCTTTAGCTTCGGCGCTGGCAGGGTCAAGCTGGAGGGCCGCCTCCGCCTGCTTCAATGCCGGTTTGAAATGATCGAGAGACACATAGGCACGCGCCAGCCAAAGGTGCGCGTTATAGGAATTCCTTTCCATCAATGCGATTCCCAGCTCAGTTGCAGCAAGCGTGTGTTTTCCTTCTCTCTCATACGCTTGCCCCAGAGCTTGGCGGGCCTTACTGTTTCGGGGAAGCAGCAAAACGGCCTGAGTCAATTCCCGCTCCGCTTCAGGCAGCCGCCCTCCCGCCAACATATCGAGGCCGCGTTTCAAGTGACTTTCGCCATCGCTTTGCCGCACAGTGGCCGGTTCATGTGAGAGCCTGCTGGCTGCAGCCCGTGTCATAGCCAGAGAGAGCAGACGGAACGCCTTGCCATCGTAGCCCTTCTTGATTCGAGGTGTTGGCTCAGCAGGAAGCGCCGTACCGTTATTTTCCGCTGGAGGATCATCTGCGCCATTTTTCTCGTAAGTGGAAATCCACTTGATTTCACGTTGGCGCGTCCGCTGGTCGCCAAGCTCTCCTGACACGTCGGCGAGTAAAATATGAGCGTCCAAGTCATCGGGGTCCCGGGTCAGAACTCGATGGAGATAATCCGCCACCTGGTCGTATTTCTTCAGATGCCACAGAGCTAAACTCATATTGAAAGTGTAATCCAGGTCGCTTTGTTCGTTTTCAAAAGCTCGCTTGAAGTCAGCCAATGCCTGTTCATAATGGCCCAGGCGCAATTCGATGGCTCCGAGATTATTCAGAGCTTCGTGCAAAGGAGCAATGGCGACAAGTCTCTGAAAGGCGCTTTTGGCTGAGACGTAATGGCCCAGGAAATATTCGTCAACTCCCAGCAGAAAACGCGATTCCGCATAATTGCGGTCGCCGGAATTCAGAATTTGCAGCCACTTTGCCGAATCAGCATAGGCTTCCTGATCAAAATAATATTCTCCCAGCGCGAAAGCAGCCCGGTGATCGCGAGGATTCAGGCGATCCGATTCTCTCAGGAATTGAATCCGGGTCTTCGAGTCGGTGGACAGGATTCCACGGATATAGCTTTCAAAGGCGTCCAGCCGGACCGGTGCAAACCGGTCACTGAATTCTCTCTCAGTCCCGGTAATGGCTCGCGGGTCCTGGGATCGCAAAAGCTCCCAGGCCAGGCGAGTCTCCAGTTCATCGAGTTGGGTCAACTTGCCGGTTACGACGATCGGGTGGGAAAGATGGAGCTTCGCAATACTGAGCCATTGCGCACTCGTAGTCAGCTGATCTCCTACCACCGTAAAGCGCCCGACGACAGCAGCGCCAGCCCCAAGCATATGGGCTACCTTGTATTCGCTCGCCAGGGTCAAAGGTGTCTCAAGTGGCAGCCCTAGCTGTTCGTAGGCGGTGTCCCGCTCGCTCCTTTGCAGGACGTCCCGGGTAGGAGAAGCCAACCGAGTAGCAAGAAGGTCCGCAATGCCTTCGGACATCCATCCCAGAGTGACATCTCCGCTCATGTTGTCAAGCGGAAATACCAGAATCACTTTGGGTGAAGCGGCATCCAACCGCCCGCTAGCAAAGAGCAATACGATTGACAGCGATAGACATTTCAGTTTCATAATCTCTCAGCCCGACGCGGGTCATTATAGCACTGGCGAGCGCAGCGCTCGAAGGCTGCGAGCAGATCTGCTTCTGAAAGCAACATCCGCTTTGAGCTCCGCCACCCTCAATCCTTAATTGCAACAGGAGGATTATTCATCAAATTGATAAAAGCAGGGTCCTTGCTGATTTTCATGATGTCGGGATCCTCAAGGATTCGGCTACGGCTGTTGAAACCCTCTTCCATAGCGCGTCTAAGATATCGAACGGCTTCGCCTGCATTGCCAATTGAAGCAAAAACCTTGGCCATATAGAAATAAAACTTGGGACCAACATGCCGAGTTTCAAGGGTTGTTCCACTCCGGGAACTGCGTGTCAGGATATCCGGATCCAGCTGAATTGCCACACGATATTCCTGAACGGCTTTCTTATACTTCTTGCGCGCGAAGTAGGCGGCGCCCAGATTCCAATGAAAAGAGCCTACTTGCGGCTCTAGCTTGATCGCGTGCCGGTAAAACTTGATCGACTTCTTCGGCTTTTTGTTTGCGTAGTATGTTGTGCCAAGATTATTCCACGCCTGTGCGAAATCCCGATTCAGACGGGTCGCTTGTTTGTAATCCCTGCGAGCTTCTTCAAAACCCATCATTTGCTGATAGCAAATGCCCATTTTATTCCAGACGCCAGCGACCTTAACCTTGTTCTGCGGGGTTACAGGCGTGGACTTAATCACAAGGGAATAGTAATGGATGGCGTCGGCGTACGACTTTCGTGCCATAAGGATGTCAGCCCGCTCTTCGTCAGGAAGTCTGCTAGGCTGCTCGGTTCTTGGCTGGAGATTCTCTGATCGCCCAGGAACTTCAGTTTGATCGTTTTGGGCCCCCCGGACGGCAACACACATAG
>JAKAWN010000297.1 GCA_021827245.1 Acidobacteriota bacterium
AAGTTGTTGCTACACAAGGACTGGCGTTCACAAAGTGCCATTGAGCTAGGGCACATAGTGACGGAATAAATACGCAACCCCTTACAAACAAAACACTTCACTTAGCCAACCGCGGAAGTTGGGCTAAAGGGAAAAGGACAGGAATCCACCAGGCTCAGCGCTTTCAGGCGGGTATCCTTGTCGTATTGCTCGTAATATGAAAGAAGCACTGCCCCGCCCAGGGACCACCCCACGAGTACTGTTTCTTCAAGCCCCAGGTGCTCGATGACCTCCCGCACGTCGTGCCCGTATTGCCGGACGGTCAGGCCGGTCAGCGTCTTGGAAGAGTTCCCATGGCCCCGGAGGTCGATGGTCACGACCCTGAACGCGTTCGACAGTCCAGGGACATTCTTCTGCCAGAACCTGGATGAGCACATCCAGCCGTGGACGAGCAGGATGGGCTGACCCTCTCCGTGATCCTCGTAGTAGATCTTCGCCCCGCCTCCTGTTTCCAGATAATTTGTCGCTGAATTCATAGGTGGCGCGTAACCCTCGGCGTTCAACAGCCGCGCCTCCGTCGTGGATTCGCCCGACAGGCTTGAGCTCAGTGTCGTGGCGGCTGCTGCCGTGCAAGCACCTTGCAATAATCTGCGGCGGCTTAAGCTTTTCATGTTTCAGCCTCCTCTCCCCAAGGCTGTGGAAAATCGTAGTGCTGTGCAAGCTGTGCCGGCAGTGACCATCATCACCAGTCAGAGTTCTACACATGACGAGCGTGAAATCTCTTTAGTGTAAGTAATCGCCCTCCAGATGCTCAGCCGAGCTTTTGGCCCTCGGCCAAGTGCTCAGAGTGACTATTCCTCAATTTTGGCCTCCTTTGTTGATTTAAAGGACTTAGCTCGTATTGCATTGGCACCCTAAAGCGCGAGATTGCCGAATTTCTTAGGGCTGCAAATGTGGTGACCCTCTGCTGGATCACCTGAGACGACAACCGAGCGTATGTAAGATTTTTGCCAAGCAGGACCGTCGCGGTGAAGCGCCTGTTTGAGAGGTCTAAGAAAGTGCTAAACGGGTCAACAGCGCTCGACAGCCAGGACAACGCGCACGGCGCATGAGGCATTCAACGCTGCTTCTCCTAGACTGAACGCAGTATTTGCCACAACAGCGACAGCGCAAGTCAAGACCATTGCAGGTGAAAAGCGCTTGCATCTATGACGTACGCTTGATGCACAAAGCAATCCCCGAACGGATTGCTTGCGCTAATTTGTTGATATATTTGGCGTTCCCAGCGGCATTTGAACCCGCGTTACTGCCGTGAATGCTTACGGAGATTCAATGACTTGGAAGACGCTGGGCAGCCCATAAGTCCTTGATGACCCGTCAAACACCCCACCCTTTCCGCACCATAACCCGTACCGCGCTAAAATCTGCAAACGCTTCATACTCCCAACCCGCAGGCACGGCTTCGCTCCATCTCTCCCTCGAGCCTATCCTCGTCAAAAGTAAGCGTACACCGATATTGCATCAAAGTCGGCGCTCGATGATAGCCCGGACGCCGTCGACTCCTCGAGGCTAAATTACTTCCGTCCCTCCAATTCATTTGGTAGAAATGGATTTGCACTTGTAAAATTCAGTTTTATAGCGAGGGGCTACCGTCTATAGGACCGCCTTCCCCAAAGTTTTGGAACCGGATTCGTTTGACTGGAAAGTGAGTTCGATGATCACATACTCGCAACGGGTTCTTACCCTGCTCAGGTCCCGGTCCTCGCGCAGCGGCAAAATCCGGATTCGCGCCTGCAGTGCGATAGTCCAGCCCGAAAGCGCAGAGGTTTTGGACGCCATTCGTCTGCACAGTCGCCTGAGGGGATACCTGGAGGCGGGGGCGCCCAAGAGTTATCTGCTGGTAAAGCCACAGTCGAATCCGAGCAATTTTGTTCAGCGCTGCCGGGAACTTGGGTTTAAAGTCAATCTATTGCAAAGCTAGGCTGGAAGAAAACGCATGTCCGCCACGCGTTACGACAATCCCTTCATTGTACAGAGTGACCACACAGTTCTGGTCGAGGTGGAAAGTCCTCGCTACGTCGAGGGGCGGGATGCGTTGGCGCGTTTTGCCGAACTGGTGAAGTCACCCGAGCATGTTCACACCTACCGCATTACGCCCCTTTCGATTTGGAACGCATGTGCCGCAGGGGTGACGGTGGAATGGATCCGTGAGACCTTGCGCGGACTCTCCAAGTACGATGTGCCGCGCCATGTGGAGATCGAAATTGCCGATTACGCGTCGCGCTACGGAAGACTGAAGCTAGCGCGGGACGACCGGGGTTTGGTGCTAAGCATTTCGGCGGGATCGCTCACGGAGGAACTGGCTCGCCATGAAAGCGTAGCATCCTTCCTGGGTCAACGTATCGGACCGAGCGAGTTCCTGGTTGACCCGGCGGAACGCGGGCGTCTGAAGCAGACCCTTATCAAGGTCGGTTATCCCGTCGAAGACCTGGCAGGCTACGAAGCGGGTGACCAGTTGGAGATTGTCCTCCGCGGGGAGACGCTCGGGGGGACGCACTTTTACCTTCGCGACTATCAGCGCGAGGCGGCCGAAATCTTCTATGCCGCAGGTACGGCGCGCGGCGGTTCCGGCGTGATCGTATTGCCCTGCGGGGCCGGGAAAACCATCGTCGGTCTGGCGTGCATGGCCCGCCTTCAGACCTCCACCCTGGTGTTAACCACGAGCGTCACGGCAGCGCACCAGTGGATCGCCGAGCTCACCGATAAAACCACGCTGCCCGCCGAGGCTATCGGAGAATATTCCGGCCACGTGAAAGAAATCCGCCCTGTGACCATCGCCACCTACAACATTCTTACCTGGCGCGCGGATCGAACCGACACCTTCGCCCATCTTGAGTTGTTTGACCATCGCAATTGGGGTCTGATTATTTACGACGAAGTGCATCTGCTGCCAGCCCCTGTGTTTCAGGTGACTGCCGGGCTGCAGGCCCGCCGGCGGCTTGGTCTGACAGCCACGCTGGTGCGGGAAGATGGCCGGGAGGACGATGTTTTCGCTCTGATCGGTCCGAAAAAGGTTGACATGCCCTGGAAAGAGCTCGAGCGGCAAGGCTGGATTGCGTCCGCCCAGTGCTACGAAGTACGCGTCGAGATGCCGGAGGAACGGCGCATGGATTACGCCATCGCGTCCCCGCGCGACAAGTTCCGCATCGCCTCGGAAAACCCGCTCAAAAAGGATACGGTGCGCCAGATTCTGGCCTCGCACCCGGATGCACAGATCCTGATCATCGGAATGTATGTGGAACAACTCCGAGAATTGGCGGAGGAGTTCTCAATCCCGCTCTTAACCGGGACCACGCGCCAAAGCCGACGCGAGGAGTTGTACACTCAGTTCAAATCCGGCGCGATCCGCTTCCTGGCGGTTTCGAAAGTTGCCAACTTTGCTGTCGATCTTCCCGACGCGTCGGTGGCGATCCAGGTTTCCGGAACTTTCGGCTCCCGTCAGGAGGAGGCGCAACGGCTCGGCCGCATTCTGCGTCCGAAACCGGGTGAGAACCAGGCACATTTTTACACTCTAGTCTCGCAGGATACGGTCGAACAGGATTTTGCCTTAAAGCGGCAGTTGTTTCTTTGCGAGCAGGGGTATCAGTATGAAATTTACGATTTCGACCAAATACGCCGGAAGAAGCTGGCCGAGTGGAGTTGCCCCGAGCTTCCTTTCCCGGGCAATGACGGCGCAGCAGGATAACGGCGGATGTCCGTTCGGCGGAAGAAAAGCAGGGTGGCATGAACTCCTCAACTGACATCTTGGATTCACTGCTTCCGTTGCTCCAGCCCGAGGGCCGGGAGCTGCATCTCAACGCGGCGATCGTGGAGGTGGCGGAGCCGGCTCAACTGGCGGAATTGGCCGCCAACCCTCGCGTTCGCAGGTTCCTGCTGGCGCGCCTTTCTGACACCGTTGCCTTGGTCGATCCCGGCCATGCCGAGAAAATCAAGACTGCGCTTCTGGCGGCGGGGCACACTCCCAAGGTGCTTACGGGAGGTGAGGAATGAAACTCGGCCACGTCCTGCAATCTTCGCTCGCCGTGAATATCGACCTCAATCTGTATGGCTCCACGGAATTGAAACGTGCTGCGCGGTTCTGGGTAGGGAAAGAAGCCGGTAGCTTTAACAAGGCGAAGTGCATTGACGCTCTGACCCGGACCATGGCCGATGGCGATACCGCCCGGCGTGTGCTGTCCGGCTTGACGGAAAAGGAGCGCAGGGTTCTCGGCATCTTCGCGCGTTACGGCCCGACGGTGTCCGGCGGCCTATTGACTGCTGAGGTGCATGCCCGGGGGATCATCCCGCCGCCACCCAAAAAACAAGCCTCTGACTACTATTACCGGGCCTATGACGACTGGCGCGCTAGCGATCCCGCCCCCGGACTTCAAGAGAAATTCGTCCTGGTGAGCCACCATTACAGCTCCTATTACTGGAGTTCCGATCGCTACCGTCACTCTCAATTAACCCTCCACCCCACACTGGCACAGTTGGTAGGGCCCGCCCCTCCTATTGTCTGGCGCGCTTCTCACGGCTGTGCCGAGGCAGTAAGCTCTGCTCGCCGCTCGTCAGCGCAGGTGGGACTGGACCTTTGGCGGGTGGCTGAGGCCCTACGCTCGATGGGGACCTGGCAGACGGTCAGGGGCGATTCGCCCTCCAAGGCGACGCGAGCGCGGCTACAGAAAGAGGTGGGTCTGCGCAATGCCGAAAAAGACCCCATGTCACTGCCCGATGCGGAGTCGTTCTATTACGAATTACTCCATAGCATGAACATACTCAATATTGGGGACAAGCGCGGATGGATCGACGAGGAAGCCCTGGAGCGGCACCTGCAGCGGCCACCCGCCGCACAGGCAAGGCACTGGGTGCGCGCCTGGCTCCATATGGCGCTGTGGCAGGATGGCATTGGCGTGGTTCCAGATCGCGACAGCGATTACAACTCGGTTCGCATTGAGCCTTCCGCGCTTGCGCACGCCCGTGAATTGCTCGTGTGGGCGCTGTGCGGCGTAGCCCATGCGCCGAACTGCTGGCTCGACCTGGAGACTTTTCTGCGCGACCTTTGGCAGAAAACGCGGCAGACGGAAATCAGCTTCTACTGGGGGAGCTACTCCTGGAATCCCGGGTTCGAGATGGGCAAGAAGCGGGATCAATACCCTGCGGGAGATGAGCGCACGCTGGCGTTCTGGCTCTCGGCTGCGGCAGTCTGGGCGGCGAACGCCCTGATGGTCACGCTGGCCACCCTGGGGCTGGTCGAGCGCGGCCAGACGAACAGCGATGACGTCCGCCCTTGTTTTCGCCTGACCGAGTTGGGTCGCGTGGTGTTTGGCGCTCCGGAGGTTGAGGCCGCTCCAAGGTCAGGAGAGGCGCGTTTTCTGACCGTGCAGCCTAATCTGGAAGTGGTGGCGTATCTGGATTCAGCCGATGCGCGGCAAGTTTGCACCTTCAGCCGGTTTGCCGCCAACGCCTCGCGGGCCGACGGTCCCGTCCAAACCTTCGAGCTCCGCCGTGATTCCCTATACCGGGCGCTGGAATCCGGCATGACCTTGGAGAAGGTCCGCGCTTTCCTGATTGAGCATGGGAAGACCGAACTTCCGGCCAACGTCGAGCGGATGCTGTCGGAATGGGCAGGCCGTCGTGAATCACTGGTTTTACAGACGAAGACTGTCCTGGCTTTGGGGCCGTTGGATTCCCAAACTCGCGGCCGGGCCTTGAATAACAACGTATTTTTGCTGCCTTCGTCGACCGCCGAGATAGTGGGATTGGGGTTTTCAGGCTGGACGATTCTGGATCATGAGGGTAAGCCGGCGCCGTCCTGGAAGACCGACGAATTGGGCATCGTCGCACCAGACGGCCGCACGAGCATCTCGCACCTGCGTCTCGCCCGCATCGCCGACCGCACGACAACGGGTTGGCAGATTACAGCCCAGTCCGTCGGGCGTGCGCGCCTGGGTGGAATGACGGCGGAACAGATTCTGGGGTGGCTCGGCGACCACGTAAAGGGGAAAGTCCCGCCTCTGCTGGAATTGGCCGTCAGCAACTGGACGAGCCGACAGGGAGTCCAACTCCGCCAAGTCCACATGCTGCGGATCACGCAGCCAAACGCACAACAGGCCTTGCTGCATAGCGCCATTTTCCGTTCTCACCTGGCTGGGCACATCCCGCCCGAGTGGTTCTTGATTCACGATGATCATTTGAGCGAAGTTCGCCGCTTGCTGGAGACACTGGGATTTGCGATTGAGGAGTCGGTGGACGCACCACTTGTTGGGACAACACAGAATCCAGCGAAGGATTCGCCGCCAGCCCTTCCTCGCATCACGCCCGATCGGAAGCGACGTCGCAGAGCATAAGCAGAAGACGCGATCAAGACGGCACGTGCGTTTCCGAATGCTAATGTCGTTCCCATTCACTTCGAAGCCTGGGCCCGTTTTTCTGAAGGTCGGGACGACATTCTGAAGGCGTTCGCCAAGGCTGGACTCTCAGACCGGCTGCGCCTTTTGGAGTCTGGGCAGAGTATCGTGGAAGAAACATTCGCCACGGGTTTAGCTTGAGCAAGGGTGCGGCCGGCCTGACAAAGACGTGCCCTTAACGCGGCCCGAGCATGGATGTGTGGCTGAGGCGCATATGGCAGGTTGATGCAAATGAAGACTGGGAAACACTCGTTCGGTATATGTCTTCTGGGTATGCTGGCTCCGTTTCTTGGGGTGCGGAGGGCGGTTGCGCGGAAAGCCGTCGTGACCGAACTGCGGGTCAAGTCGAATCAGGTTCTTGTGCCGACCTTCGTTTATAATTTGCGCACACTTTATACGCCAGCTCCTCTGGGCGCTTCCGCGGATCAGACCTGCGCCGCACTCGCGCCCCTTTACGGGCTAACCACGAAAGACTTTCGCTTGTTCGACGATGGTGTCGAGCAGAAGATCCAGAATGTCACGGTCCAGCGATGGCCCCTCTGGTGGGCCTTCGATAGCCTGGGCAGTCATATGTTGTACATTTCCACTCCTAAAGCGAAATGGAGCACTGTGGACCTGCCGACATCTTTCAGTGGACCTTTTTGCCCCAGGAATTTCTATCAGCTTGCCTTTGTTCCTCCCCCATCACCCAAGGGAAGCTGCCACACGATCAAGGTCACGGTGAACCGTAAAAATATGATCGTCTGGAACCGCAAGCTCTATTGCAACGTGCCGCATTCACCTTCTGACCCGCTGAAAGGAACGCCCTTTGGCCAGCAGATGGAGCGCGACCTGGCCTCGATGAAGCCGGGAAAGATTCGTCTATCTCTGCAGGCCGGCTTTTTCTACACCGGCGAGAACCGTGCTCGAGCGTATCTGGCTCTGGGGTTCCCGTGGCAATCGCTCTGGCACAGGTGGAAAAAGGGAAAACTCTATGCGTCGATAGCGGTTCTGGGAATGGTTTACAGGAAGGACGGCGCGCTGGCGGCACGCTTCAGTAGCTGGTGGTGGGATTCTCACGACTTTCCAGATTTTGTCCAAAGGACGCCCGGTAACAGCCAGAACGCCTACCCGAGTCTCGATTTTACACTCCTGCCGGCCGACTGTGAGACGGAGGTTGATCTGCCTCCCGGACAATACAAACTTCGGGTTGTGCTGAGCGACGGAAAGAAGTATGGGCGGGTGACGATGCCCCTCGACATACCAAGGCGTGACGCAGACGATCTCGGCCTCAGTTCGATTTTCCTTGCCCGGCGATACCACACTTTTACTACGGCGACCGCGGAGCCTTCGAGGTTCGTGCCGCTGCTCACTAATGCCACAATCAAGTTGGCATCGGGCATGAAGAAGGCTACCCGAATTGAAGTGGTGCCCGCTGGCAAGACGGATTTCATGCGGGGCTCGACGCTGATGGCCTATTTCCAGGTCTACGAGCCGCAGGTTGGCAAGGATCAGGATAAAACGCTCAAGGTGCACATGCGGATTGTTGATCCTACAACGGGAAAAGTCCGTAAGGAGTTCACGCCGTTCAGCGCCGCCCCTTACGAGAAGGCGGGAAGCCGGGTGATCGGCATTGGACGGTCCATTCCACTTGGCAAACTACGGAAGGGTAAGTACCGACTGGAGGTTGAGGCCAGCGATTCGGCGGGAATGAAAACACCTTGGCGTTCGGCAGACTTCACCATTGGTCATGTCCGTGCAAAAGGGTTCCGGTATTGGTGAGAGCTTTGACGCGGATCGCAAAAGGTCCGATGTTCCATTCAGCGCTGATGCCAGCCTGACTGTAACTGACAAATTCGTGGGAAAAATGGCAGAGACCACCTACTTCGGAAATTACGAGCGGTTGCCGCTGGCTTGGAAGCTGGCGGCGGGCGAAGTGGACGGGGAGCCTGTGGTGGGCATTTTGGAGCGTGCGTTGGACACATGGACTCCGTGCTCAATAATTCGCCTGAGCGTGCTTGGCCAGCATATCTCCCGCATTGACGATTACGTGCACTGCCCATGGATAATCTCGACAGCTGAATCGGTCACCGTGACAACCCCCTCGTGATCGGTCACCGCGCGAATCCTCATCAGCCAAAGAAACTATGCTCTCTGCTACCCCATGTCAAGCTTGGCCGGGGGCCCGTGTCGTAATCCCCGGGCGTTTCATCGACGCACCAGAAATCGTGAGGTTTCGGCAGGCGTGCGTAAGTTTGGGAGCGGAGGGAGCGGCGGATCAGAAGCAGTAGCCTTGCGCCACCCAGTAATGCCAGTCGGCAATGG
>JAKAWN010000298.1 GCA_021827245.1 Acidobacteriota bacterium
TACGATCATGAAAGTGGGTCTTGGATTAATGTTGTTAGGGGTCAAAAATCCTTTTTCCGCAACCTGTTAAAGGCTTCAGTCTTAATCGCCTCGCGCCAAGTGTCTCCGTAGACCAGCTCGCACTGAAAGGGCGGTTCAGAGTTGAAGCCGGGAAAATGAGGGTAAAGAAAAGGTTGACGGCCGTCGTTTTTGAGCAGCCCGCGACACGCGCTTAGCCAAGCTTCTGCATCAGCGATCATGGAGGCTGGTCCCACCGTGCCGACGATCACTGCGCTGGGTGTGGGACGGGCCTGCCCGATGAGGCTATACGGGCCGTAGAGACTCAGTCCTGTCTTCGGTTCCACATGTTCGTGACGACCCCCAAAGGCGAGCAAGGGCTCGGCGAGGATTCCGGATTCGAAATTTGGCAACCGCGCAGGCTGTCTTCGATGACGTCGCGGAAGGTTCACTCGGCTTTATCCTCCTCGTCATCATCGAGAACGATGCCGTCATCTTCGTCTTCGTCGTCTTGTCCAGCAGCGTGATCCAAGGCAGCAAGTCCTGCCGTGACGGCCTCATCAACTTTTTCTTCCTCGTCCTGTTCGATAGATGAGGCGGTTCTGTCGAGGATGCGTAAGAGATCCCTTCGGTCGCCAACTATCCCATAGGACTGTTGGATGAAGGCCGGAAACGACGATATCTCGATTGACTGATCGCCGGCGCGCACGAAGATTGGGCCTCCCCGGCGATTGCGCAAGACGCTCGTCCAAAAGCGGACATGATAGAGCAAGTGGAGATTTCGTTCAGGTCCGGTCCATTTGATGACTCTCCTACCAATGTCAGGCCCGCCGCTTGCGTGCTGGCCGTCGGACGTTATGACCCAAGTCGGAGCGATTTGAACGTAGAACTTATTCGCGAGGAAGGTGATTTTCAGGTAAGCGCCGAGATGTCGCCAGAACAAGACGCGCTCCCCATTCATCATCGGCTTGGCCACAGTGCGGGAGACCATCCGCTTGAGAGGGGCCCACCTGATGACGCGAGCACCACCTTTGTCGTCTGAAAAAAAGAACCGGTCATGCTTGGTGTCGTCTATGACCAGTCCAAGCCGGCCAACATGTCGGGTGAGCGCCATGTTCAACAGGGACGTGAGAAGCTTGCGGTTTTCTTCCTCCGCGATAAAGTCCTTGCTGTTCAGCGGCTCGATCTCTCCGTCCTCGATGACCGGAGCGAGTGGATTGTCCGGAGACTCCAGGTCGTGAAAGGTAAAAAGTCTGTCTTCGAAGAGACGAAAGGCGGGCATGAAGCGGGCTTGTTCGGGGTTTTCGGCCTGGGCGCTCCGGATCGCGGCTTTGATCGCCTCCTTGGAGGGCAAGGCGGTGGAGCGATCCTTCCTGGTCTTGATCAGAGAGTTAGCGATCGGCGCGCTGTACACGTAGCTCGGAACGTGCTCGATCGGAAGCAAGTTACAGTAGAGACGCTCTGATACGGGATCCGGAAATGACTGCAGGACCGCGCGCTCGGCTACGAGTGTAGAACGGGCGATCTTCTGGTCGGTGGTGATGAGTTGGCCGTGATAGACCGTGGGTCGTGGAACTGGTTCATTCCGCAGCACAGCCAGGAGCTCTTTGAGACCCTGCGTGTAGTGATGCGCGCGCAAATCAATGCATTTCAGATGTCGAAGCAATGCGGGGATGTAGGGGCAGTCGGCAGCCAGCAAAGGAAGAAGTCTCGACCGGCGGTTATCGGGGTCAGAATACACGGCTGCATGCCACTCCGCATCGGTCCACCCGCTCGCGCTTTCGAAGTAATCGGGTGAGAGGACGAAGCCGATGAAACGGCTGTTCTCGAGCCCGTCATTGATCATGCCCGTGACGCTCTGGCCTGGACCGATCTCGGCTTCATCGACCCAAGTGCGAAGGGGATGTCCGTTGAACAATGCGGACTCTACATCCACGGCAAGACGCCGGACGAAGTCCTTGTTAGTCGATCGATGCGACAGAAAGATGTCGCGGAACGAATCAACGGTTGGACCGCTTGCCACCTCCTAGCCTCCTCCTCTTACAATCTTAACACGGCTGGTGAAGAACTTGTGCCCGTATAACTGGAAATCTGCGAGGCTGTCGGTAAGCCTGCCAGCGATGGTACGTGATGGGTCTGCCCAGTACGGAGGCGGCAACGACTCGCCGGTCGGCTTGCATGTGGCATTTATGGTATTTCCTGCCGGAACGGCACCAGCACTGTTCGCTAGGCCGGATGTTGGCGAGGTGGTACGTGGGAGAACCCGTGTGCTGCCGACCGGGCCAGTGCTGCGTCTGGTCCCATATTGTCCATTTCGCAAGCCAGATAACGATGTGGTCCACGAACTCGGAGACGGTGTGACGGTCCCAAGACCATGCGCCGCCAGAAGCTAGAAAAGGGCAGACCGAACCATCGGCCAAAAAATGCAATCGTTTCGTCAGAGGAATTGTCGGCTTGCGTATGAAGCACCGAGGATGCTCTCGGCCCCCGGCATAGTGCACCTCAAGGTCGAACGTAGGAAAGGGTTTGACCAGCCGGTCCATCCAGTCGTGGACGCAATGCTGCAGGCTACAGGCATCGAAGTGTAGCAGTCCTCCCCCGAGGGCGACGACGACTGGGCTGTCATGATCGAGGTCGTCAAGAAGCTCGACTAGGGAAAGCGCTTCCGGCCCGACAGGGCAAATCGTTCCTCGCCAGATTCCGACGCCAGTCTCGCCTAGCGGACCGGTAGACGGCGGAAAGAATGCGAAGTCCGGATAGTTGCGACGCATCGCGTCGACGCTTTTCTCCCAAGGCGCCACCAAAGGGTCTCAGTCCACTGCCGGCGTTACCCCATGTACGGGCTGGGGCCTGATGACCCGACCGGGCGGGGGCTTCGGCGGCCTGTTGGGCGGTCGATGTTCGCCGCCATTCCCGTGGTCTTCGCCGACATGTTTCGGCGCTTCCTCTCTCTGCTCGGCCATTGATACGACTCCTTCAGTGGAGATACTGAACATCTTGCCAAAAAAGGAGGAATCAGGCAAGGACCCTGTATTCGTATTGCTCCCGGCCGGCGGCCGAGGCGGTCTTCTCCCTGCGTGCGACCCCGAGGGCAACGAGTTTCGACAGCCGCTCATTCATCGCGGTCAGGTTAACACCCAGTTGGTCCCTGAGGGTGGCTGCTGTGATGGGCGCTCCGGCCCGGGCAATTACGGCGAAGGTCGCGTGGTCTACAGCGTGGGCCTTGCCTAGCAACGACAGCTCCGTTCCCTTGCGTTCGATGATCGCCAGCCCGAGGGCGCGAAGCGCCTGGTCGAGGTTTTCGCGGGTGTAATCCGTGAGATTTTCCACGACGAGGAAGCGGCCCACATATTCGGTCCGAAGGCTGAGGAGGGTCTTGCCAAATAACTCGTTGGCGAAGGAAAAGTCGAAAACCTCGACCGAAGACAAATCTATGATTAAGGTGTCGCCCTGGCGGAGCTTTTCTAGCTGAGCAAGCAGTTCTGGACGTATCGTTTTGGCCCTGGCTCTGGTCCAAAGATGCTTACCGAATTTCGACAACTTGAAACGGACTTCCATGTCTTCCAGCCTCCTAGTGAGTTCCTACGACTCCGTCTTAGCGCGAAGGATAAGTGCTACCTGAACGCCGTCCAACTGCGGAACGTCGAAGCGCCATCCCTGCCGTTTGTCGCCGCGATACCGCACCTTGGCTCTGCCCGAGCGAATCTGGATGGTTCCCTGGTGTTTGTATCCCGTTTGCAGAAGATGATAGAGGCCACTTCCCCGCGTGGGGTCGTCATGTTCTGATGCTCCGACCTGCACCGCCTTCAGGATCGCACCAGCATCTGAGTGGACAGGTAGGTTCTTGGGATTTCGGCGCAAGGTTGTGGCCAAGCCGTCGCCGTAGTCAGCGACTCCGATTTCGAGAAAGCGCTTGCGGCCCGTACCATAGACCTGCATGGCAAGGAAACCGCAGGTGTCCGAATCCCGATTGTGATCAAACGTGTTCTGCGAAACCTCAGAAACGGCCGTAGCGACGTCGAACGCGTCGTACTTCTCATAGCTGAGGCTGGTCCGAAGAACGTCGATAATGTGATCAAGTAGCTCCGGAAGCGACAGGCCGCCGGTGAGCTTCGTGACCTCGATCAGCATTGGGTTGGAGCCGTGAAGGTACTCGTACGGGTTCCACGGCAACAAGGGCTCGATCCAAGCTACATTTTGTACCACGGCGTCGAACCCAGCGCGCGCGAGGTACCCTCGGACACCGCGGTCAGGAACTAATATCCTAGGCCTGTCTCCGCTACGAGCGAGCGCGTGGCACACTGCGGCCAACTGCACCATCGCGGATGGTGTGATCAGTTCGATTCCGGCAAGATCAAAAACTGCGGTTGGGCGGTCGACAGAAGCGAGCAAAAAATCAAATGTTATAGAGTCGAGTTTCGTGACGCGAACGGGCTCGCCACCTGCTATTGCCGTTTGGCCATTCATTGGTTTATTTCAGTGTAGCTGATGTATAAGGACGCGCAATACCGGCGATACGGGCCGGCCCACTAGCAGGTTGCGGAAAAAGCCTTTTGAGGCCCTTTCCAGCCTGAGCAATCACACGCTGTGAAGCGCTGGCTTATGCTAACGTTACTGACTAGTTGAGTGTTTTCCGAGTTTTTCCGCAACCTGCTAGTATGAATCAGTACCGTTCCGTCGAGGGCGTTGAGTCACTGGGGCTGCTGAAACCAATTCGGCGCCGGTTGGGTTCTGGTGGTGTCATGAGTTCGCGGATGGCGTCGAAGACGACCTTGAACTGCGTGTCGTATTTCTTCTCAAGCGCATCGAGCTTCCGGGCGAGGTCGGCGTGAGACGCGAGCATTTGCCGCAGGCGAACGAAGGCGCGCATGATCTCGACGTTGACCTGGATGGCGCGCTTGCTGCGAAGAACGCTGGATAGCATCGCTACTCCCTGTTCGGTGAACGCGTAGGGCATCGCGCGCCTGAGGCCGCCCCAACTTGAAGTCACAATCTGTGATTTCAAACTGAGAAATTCTTCGTGGTTGAGCTGGAACATGAAGTCGGCGGGGAAGCGGTCGAGGTTTCGCTTGACGGCCTGAACAAGCGCGCGCGGCTCGACGCGGTAAAGGAGAGCCAAGTCCGGGCTGAGCATGACCTTCTGGCTGCGCAGAAGGAAAATGCGCCGTTCGATTCGATCCGCGAGGACGGTGGCTTTGGCTGCCATTTTCTGTTCTATAAGTGAAGCCGATCTACCTGATCAATACTGCTGCGTTGGGCGGTTGCCGTTCTGCCGGATTTGGGCGGTCGGCGCGGCCTTGCCGGCAACGGCGGTCGCGTTTGTGCTTGAAGGACTGCCAGAGCTGGAGTTACCGCTGGAAGACGGCATGGTCGATGGCAGTTTCGTAGTCGGTGCCTGGCTGTTTGCGATGGCTTTTTCGCCAGCTTCGAGGTTTTGGGTGAGAGGCGTGGCGGCAGGCTGGCCGTCCGACGAATCGCGGCTCTTCAGGATTCGCCCAAGGCCATAACCGGCCATGCCTGCCTCAAAGGCGTGAGCGAGGTTGAGACTTACCGACGAACCGGCGATGCGGGCCGCGACATTTGGAATCTCCCAACTGAGTAGCATGAAGATGAGCGCTCCGCCGGCGATGGTAAGCGGAAGCGTCGGATCGGCGACGGTCCAGCCGGTCAGCGCGGAGTTCCAGCCCGCCGTGATGGTCATCCCGACGCCCACCAGCAGGTAGAGGAAGAACAACTTGATGCCGACGCCGACGATCCAGCCAATGAAATTCTCTGCGAACTTGATGGTCCAGCGCGACCCGCTGAAGCCGAGCAGGATGACACCGCCGCCCAGTCCGACGTAGGCCTCGGAGAGCGCAAGCAGCATCTGACCGGCAATGAGGACGAAGGACAGAAACATGAGTAGGCCGGCGACGAGAGCGAGGAGCGAGGCCATCGTGAGATGAAACCATCCGAGACTGGCGAAGCCGCGGTAGATGGTTTGGAAGAGTGTGAGACCGTTGTTGAAGACGGTACTCGGGCTGAGGTCAGTGATTCCGGCTGCCTAGCCGCCGAGTGCGGCAAAGCTGCTTAACAGTGCATTGAACCAAATCGGCGCCTTGGTGATCATCGCGTAAAGGAAGCCGAGTGCAAGCGATTTCTTTAGAAACTCGGCAAACAAGCGGGCGGGCTGATCCTGGTCGGCGACGAAGTGCACGCATGTGATAATTAGTTCAATGAGGACCAGGCCGAAGAAAATCTTTTCGGCAAGAGGCTGCATAATGTTCATGTAGCGCTGGCCGGCCCACTGAAACGTCTGTGCAATATTGTCGAGATTGTTCATGGGCAACTCCAAGAAGCCCTATTTCGTAGGCTGCGGACCTGCCTCCGGTCGCATGCCGCCGAAGTTGGTCAGGCCGTTGTTCGGCATTGTGGTTGAGAAAGGGATTCGCGGGGCGGCGACGGCTAGCACGGGCTGGCAGTTGATTAGAAACTTGTGGTCGGGCTGCTTGCAGAAGGTGAGGGCCTTCTGCCACACGTCGGTCTTGCGCTGAAACTGATCGTTCCAGAATGGGTAGTCGTAGTTGGTCGCGGCCTGGGGCGACGCGAGCGTGGAAACCGGATCGTCGCCGTTCGCTCCCGAATGACGATTACATCCGATGCCTATCAGGACGCCGATCGCGACGCAGACGATGAGCTTCTTCATTGCGGTCCTCCGCCCGGCGAGCCGAAATTGGTAAGTCCATTGTCGGGCATCGTGCTGGAAAACGGAACGGTCGGCCCGGCGCTGAGCCAGCGCTGGACCGAGGCGTCCTCGGCCGCCTGGCCGTTGATGCGATTGGCGGCTGCGACGTTCTGGGCGTTGATCATCGCGACGACCAACTGCCTCAGCATCTGAATCTGCTGGGCCTGCTGCAAGGCGATTTCGTTGCCGACCTGGATTGCCTGCAACCGTCCGGCGGCGGTTCTGTTCATGCCTTCAAGTTGGGCAAATTGGGCCTGCTCGTTGGCGAAATTCTGCGCCTGGCTCTGGGCGTCTGCCAACGTGCCGTTAAGAGTATTCAGCGTGGTCGCGATGTTCTGCGCTTCCTGCTGGTCCGGATTCGCCGGCACGGTGTAGCCAGGAAACTGTTGTTGGAACTGCGACTGCAGGTTGCCGAGCGTGTAGGAAAGACCGCCCTGCTGTTGAATGAGCCCGCCCAGTTCGTCAAGCATGGACTGGTTCGATTGCCACACGCCGGCAGATCCACCGCTGGTGCTCGTGATCATGAACTGGAGTTGCTGCGCTTCGGTGGCGACGGCCTGGGTCTCTTGCTGAAGCTGCTGCAATTGCCGGGCGAACATCGCCGGATCGAAGACGGTCTGCGTGCCGCCGAACTGCGCGTGAGCGTTGCGCGGTGTGATGAATGGCAGGCACAACAACAGGAGCAACCCGCACACTAGCCACAAAACAAACTCACGCGATCGTTCCATTTGCTTTTACTCCTTCATGGGGTGTGAGGGCGACGCCGTTTGGTTGATTTAGGTAGGCACCATTGAGCTGCCCGTTGCGCACGATCAGTTCCCGGAGCGGCGGCCCTATCTGTCCGCACGACTTGTCGAGATGGTGCGCCCATTCGACCAGGCCGCGCGCGCGCAGCCACTCGACCGGCCAAGACGGCCCGTGCGCGGCAATTAGCCCTCGCGCTTGGAGAATGTCCGTCTTCGAGCCGACACCGATGAAGGCGAGCGTTGCCGGTCCGAGCGCCAGTTCAAACAGCCGCCGGCCCAGCGACGAGAGGTAATAGTAGTGCCGCTTGGGGATCGCCTCGGCGATGATTTCGATCTGGCGGTCGGTAAGGCCGAACTTGCGATAAAGTTCGCTGGTCGCCGGGTTTTGCGCTTCCGGGTTGGGCAGCAGAATCTTGGTCGGGCAGGATTCCAGGATCACGTCGCGGACGGGAGAGTTGGCGACCTCGGTGAGACTCTGGGTGGCGAGCACGACCGCAGCGTTCTTTTTGCGCAGGGTGCGCAGCCACTCCTCGACCTTGGCGCCGAAGGTTCCGTTGGCGAGCATTACCCACGCTTCGTCCAGCACCAGGAGGGTCGGCCGTCCGTCCAACCGCTGGTCGATGCGATGGAACAGATAGGTGAGGACCGGAAGCAACACCTTCTCGCCCATCGCCATCAGCGCTTCGATCTCGAAGGTGATGAAGCGGGACTCCGCGATTCCGTCGCAGTCGGCATCGAGAAAGCGGCCCATCGGGCCATGGACCGAATAGAAGTTGAGTCCGTCGCGCAGCGTCTGGTCCTGAATGAGACGGATGAGGTCGGTGATGGTGCGCGCATCGGGCTGGCTTTCGCCCAGCAGCTCAAGCGCCCGCCAGAGGGCTTTGCGATGCTGCGGAAGGATCGCGGCGCCCTGCAGGGCGAGCAGCATCTCAATCCACTCGACCGCCCACGTGCGCTCGGATTCATCATCGACGCGGGCGAGCGGACAGAAGGCGATTTCGTTCTCGCCCAAGTCGTAGTGCCTGCCGCCGGCAGCGGCGGTGAGGACAGAGGCCGAGAGTCCCTTGTCGAAGCAGAAGACCTGGGCGTCGCGGTAACGGAAGAACTGCGCGATCAGAAGACCGAGCAGGGTCGATTTGCCGGAGCCGGTGGGACCAAAGATCAGCGTGTGACCGACATCGCCTACGTGGAGATTTAGGCGAAACGGCGTGCTGCCGGTGGTCGCCGCATAAATCAGCGGCGCGCTGTTCTTCGGATA
>JAKAWN010000299.1 GCA_021827245.1 Acidobacteriota bacterium
TGGGGATCGTTCCATAGTGTGGAAGACCTGGAGAAGGCGATCACGGAATTCCTGGCCGCGTGGAATGAACATCCCAAACCCTTTCTCTGGACGGCGACCGTAGAATCGATCAAGGAAAAGCTCTCGCGCTGCCGCCAGACTCTGGAACAGATTCAACCCGGCTGCACGCTGCCTCGCAGCAGAACGAGACGGAAAACATTGCCCAGTTAATGCGTGGACACTACACTAGGTCAATGCAACCACCTCATAGTCTCTTACGGACGGAATATCGAGTTGGACGACTCCATTCTCCTGCTTAAAGGAAAGTTCCCGGCCAGCTCGCAATGCGCGCACCGTGGAAATCTTCTTTCCTCCAGGCACTCTGAACTCAATATGGAGCGGGCCGGCTGGATAAAAGCGCCGAACCATGGAACGCATCGAGTTAGGATTTGTATAGTTCAGGATGTGGAGAGCAAATCCGGGTTCTGTCTCCCATGTAAACAGTTCGAGCAATCCCTCTCCGCCAACTGTGGCGGGGCGCGGCTGACTTTTCATCAGCCAATCAATGGAACTATTGATGAGGCGGTTCAGATCTGGATTGCCCGATTTCCAGGCTGTGCGGGCAATGTCACCCGGGAAATAGACGACGCTCCCGGAATTTCCAGTCCCTTGACGGAATACAGCCGTAGGTTCCGACGTCCTTGAAATCCGTGGATAGACCATTTCAGGAGGGAAAGCGGGATAGTGTGGGATGAGGCTCAGGAAAGTTGACTCCGGCTTAAGATGGCTGACAGAAACCCGAAACTCCGGGTTAGGAAGAATTTCCGTGTCTTTGAAGATGTCCACGATGGGATGCGCATGGTCAATGTGCATGTAGCTGTTGTTAAAGGGCCCGACGACGTCACCCGCTACGTGGACGCCGAACAGATCTGCCAAACCGAAGTCTTCCCGCCGCACTCCCCACTCGTTGTAATGCGATGTTTCAAAGGTCGCCAACAGGGAACCGCCTGAAGCCACGTAATCCCGGATCGCCTGGCACTCGTTGTCGCGCAGATATGCGGCGTTGGGGATCAGCAGTGCTTTATAAGGCTTGAGCGCTTCCGGTGTAAGATTCTCCTGGTGTATAAAGTCAAAAAGGAATCGGCCTTCGAGAAGAGCATAATAAAGGCCTTGCAGATAGTCGGTTGGGTCGATCAGTTCGCCATTCAGTCTACGCTCCCTCGTACCATTCGAGCGATAGAACGCGATGGTGCTCTGAGGAT
This sequence comes from Acidobacteriota bacterium, assembly GCA_021827245.1. The sequence continues at coordinate 1,242 of JAKAWN010000299.1, forward strand.
AAAGTACCGCCAGGTCTGCGAGTGATCGACGATTGCGGAAATGAGATTCGTTCAATGCCAGCCAGTCATAGAAGGCGCGACCGGTTTTTCGCCAGCGATTGTCTTCAGGTGACCCTCCCAGCCAGTGATACCACGGCACCATGCCGCTGGCTGTAATCTCGGCCATCCAGAGAGTGGCTTCTGCATTGGGCTTACTCGAATGCCGCCATAGCGGATTACTTGTGCTGTACGCCCCGATTACGTTTGTGATGGTGCGGCCATCCATGACGGATTGCGCCACCCGCCCCTGCTGGGCGGCACCCCAAATTGGTGATTCTGTGGAGCGGCCCTGGTGATCGGCATTGAACCACGCCGCCACTTCGCCCAGGCGTTTGAGGTCCTTAACCGTTCGGATTCCTCCGCCCAGGTTGCCAACATAGACCGAATCGGGGTTCTTCTCCTGTGCAATCCCATTCCACAACTTCCAAACCTGCGCAATCCTGTCCATGTAAACTTCATAGTATTTTCTGTAAACAGCACTTTCCGCATCAGTCGTTTCCGGTGGGATGCCCCCTGTTTGTTCCTTGTAGATCTTCTGGCAGGCCGGGCAATAACAGACTTCCAACGCGCCTGTGCTTGGCCAGCCATTCGTAAAGAAGCCGTCGGGACTGTAGCGATCGTTCATTTCGCGGTAAATGGCAGGCATTTGCTCCGTAAAGTACGTACTGAACATGCATGTCTTAAACAGCCAGGGGCATTCTGGCTGCCGCCTTACCGATCCATCCCGGTTTCTCTCGAACCACTCGGGATGAGCTTCCAGCGCCTCCTGGTACGCGTAGTTTGGGTCCATTCGGGCAACCACTCGGATTCCGCGCTTTCGAGCTGCGGCAGCCAACTCGCCAAACAGGTCGCGAGTCCCTAGGAATTCACTTCGATGCTGATAGGGAACCTTTGTAGGATAAAAGGCAACAATTCCGCCCCCGTTTATAAGGATTGCATTCACTTTGAGCGAAGCCCAATAGTCCATCCAGGCTTCGACATCGAGCGTGAGCGGATCACGTTCATTCAGGTTAAGCTGGCCACAGCGGCGCATCGTGGCATACCAGGGTTTCCCAGGCCCAGCGCCTTGTGCCGACGACTTACCTGCCTGGGTGACAATCACGGAGGCCGCTGAGACCGCTATGAATTCCCGCCTTGTCATCTGTTTCATGAAAACGTCTCCTTGGTTGTATCTCCTTCATCTTTCGAATCCATGTGTCCGGGAGCAATTCGCCCGCGCTGTCAAGCCTTCCAGAGACCCAAATCTCTCAGAGCCTGGCCGGCGCCAGCCAAATGCTCAAGGCGCATTTCTGAGTATTTGCGGGAAAGAATGATTCCCTGCGCTCCGGCACTAAATGCGGCACGCACCGCATTCCTCACATCCTGAGCTGTCGTCTTTTTCTGATCTTTCCCCGTGGGTATATCGACGTCGATACCAGGGTAGATTGCGATCTTCCCATGCACGTCCCTCAGTGCCCGTCGTGTCTCCTCGGCCACATAGTTGGATGAAAGGCCCGTCCGGGGCAGAGATTTCAGATCAGCCTCACCTTCATAACCCAGAACTTTATAGTGAAAGTCCAAAACCTGCTGAGGCGATAGATCTCCGAAAATAGTGGAGTGGACGTTTTGGATATACTGGGCCATGCGGGGCCCTCCGCAATTGTTATACATCACGACCTTCAGGAAATCAGCGATGCCCTCAAATCTTCGATAGTCCTGTTCCGCTCGATAAAAAGGACTGAATGAATTGTTGTGCCAGATATGCCAGCCCACCGGAAGGTCGTGCTGAATGCTTTTAACTTCATAAATCAAGCTATAAGTTTCCCGTTGACTGTCGGTCCACAGCTTTTCCCAAGCCAGTATCTCGGGATAGTCACTGAGCACGCGCCAGAACGTCACAAAAAAACCGTCTGCCGGCCGCGAACCGTTGCGAACAAGCTGAACCCATTTCTGCAGCGCCTGAAGACCTTCGCGCGCCCGTTCAACATTAATGCCCCGATCACGTCCTTTTTCACGGCAGTAATGGCAAAAGCAAGTGAGTTCCGCCCGCCCCCGGAAAGCTCCAGCGTCGGCCCCGATTGCGTTGTCAAGGGGGCCTTGCCTTTCAGAGCACCACGCGATCCCGTCGATATCGTACGACTTTATCCAATCCTCGACCAGCGAACTCAGGAAATTACGGACGTAGGGATTGTTGAGGCAGGCCCGGCCAGTCCTGCGCCCATAAACGTCAACCTCGGCTGCCTTTTCAAAATTGTCCAACAGGCGGGGATTATATACGTCCTCGAACCAGCAGATGCTTTTCATGCCCCGTTTCTTGGCCCTTGGAATTACTTCGCCGAGCACGTCAAAGTTCCCCAGGTCGGGAGCCCTGAAATTCTTGAAAATCGTCCCTTCGTAATATTCCGGATGTACGTCAGCATAATCCCCTCCATGGAACGTGTCCGTGTCGTACTTCTGGATACCATGGTCGGGAAGCGGATGGCCCGGAATCTGCCTTCCCTCAATACCTCGGCCGTAGCTGAAAACTGCAATCAGAAGCGTGTTGACTCCGGCGCGCTCCTGGACCGTATCAAGAACTTTGTCAACCCCTTCATCACTAAACGAAACCGCCGGAACTTGGATTGCGACAACTTTCTTTCCCGACCTCGATTCACCGCCATTTTCTGATTGCAAAGCGATAGGGTCAGCGGTGTAACCGATACGCGCACGGGCCGCGGCCACGGCCCCAGAGGCAGCAGCAACTGTTTTTAAAAAGCCGCGCCGCGAAGGACCATTTGCCTCTAAATTGAGCTTCGTTTTGTTTGTCTCTTCCACTCTTCACCCCCATAGTGACGTCCGGCAATTATGAACGGGCTCACAAGATCGCCATGTCCTCGTTTTTCGGCATACTCCGCCCATCATACAGAATCCCGGCGGGTGACTGTCTTCGGTCCCAAGCCGTATCTTCGCCTATGCGATTCGCTCGCTTACCTCCATGGCAAGGCGTCAGCCTATCTCATATCCGAACATGAATAAACCCCTACTTTCAAAATTCGTCAAATGCTTTCACGGATATGCACGATTATCGGCTACGCGACGAGCCGTTCGGCAATCGCGTCCTAATCGCGCCGCACTCGTCCACGAAGTAAGTAGTTTCATGTATGGTGGCACGAATGCCCGGACAAGGGCTGGTCTCGGATGCGGTACAATCCGGCACCACAATGTCCCTCGGAATTCTTGCCTCGCTGCTTGAGAATTCCGGGAACATCTCAGGCAAACCCTAAAAAGGTGTTGACGTTAATGCCAACGCCGGCAAGTTCAGTCGTGCCGCCGGCCGCTTCGGAAGGCTCGTCGAAATCAATTCTGGAGTCACCTTTGATCCGGAATATTCACTGGTCTCTCAAAAAGCATCACCATACTCGGCCCTGCCTCCGACGGGACCTGCGGGCCGAAATTCGCCCGTAACGTGCCCTTTCCTGGAACAATCGATGCATCGTGTCAGACTCATGTGCATCCAATGTGAAGCATTATGAAAATCCTCTCTGTCAATGTTGGTCTACCTCGAGAGATCGTTTCCAGCGGCCATTCCGTCATAACTGGCATTTTCAAGACTCCCGTCCACGGGCGCGTCAAGGTCAACAAGCTGAACATGGAGGGTGACACCCAGGCTGATCTTTCCGTCCACGGCGGACCTAATAAAGCCGTTTACGCATACCCTTCGGAGCACTATGCCTATTGGCAACGGGAGTTGCCGGATGCCAAACTGCAGTGGGGCGCGTTCGGAGAAAATCTCACGCAAGAGGGCCTGCTCGAAGATGAGGCCTGCATTGGCGATCGGTTTCGAGTGGGAACGGCCATTCTCATGGCTACCCAGCCGCGTCTGCCCTGTTATAAGCTGGGCATTAAATTCGGACGGGACGACATGCCGGAGCGATTTCTGGCTAGCGGCCGTACGGGCTTCTACTTCGCGGTGGTTGAAGAAGGCGAACTCGGCCAAGGCGACCTCATAGAACCCGTTGAGCGGGACCCGAGCCGGATAAGCGTCTCTAAAATCTTTCATCTATACTTTGCCGATGCACATCCGGATGTTCGGCAGATCGAACGCGTGTTGCAACTGGAGGCGCTCACTCCAGGCTGGCGAAAGCGGTTCCTCGAAAAGCTTCGACACTCAAAAGGGTAGCAGACGGGTGATCAAATGCTTCACGGCCGCAGCTACTGCCCGCGGGACGTGTGTCCGCAAAGGGGCGCCTCCACGCAGCCTTCACCACAGCGGCGGTTCTCCGTCAATCTCGATGATTGAGCACGCTGCATCTCTCAATTAGCTGCCAAGCAATCTTGAACATGGGATGACAGAGGTCCGCCAGCGGCTTTCCACCGCACGGATTGTGCAGAGGGTGTGGCAAGGAGTTGTTTGCAGCATGAGCAGTGATATATCTTGACATTATTCGACATTTCTGGAATACTCGAAATCATGAAAGACCCGGGCAGCCTTGAACAAGCCAGTCGTTACGCCGACATGTTTGCTGCTATGGGAGCGGAACCGCGTTTGCGTATCATGCAGCTTCTGCTCAAAGCTCATCCCCAGGGTCTCGTCGTGGGCGAAATCCAAAGTGAACTCGGTATTCCGCCTTCCACCCTTTCTCACCATCTCGACAAGTTAAGAAACGAAGACCTGGTTCGAGTCAGGCGCGAGGGCAGCTTTCTGTGGTACACGGCCAATACGGATTCTCTTCAGGAATTGATTACGTTCCTCTACGCGGAATGCTGCACGCGGAACAAGGCTATTGAACCGGGTGAATTGGTCACGATCGGGGAATCGCAGAAGGAAACACGAAAGGGAAAGAATCGATGACTACTGAAAATCTGAAAGAAGCGGTTAAGGAGAAGTACGGGCAAGCAGCCAAACAAGCGATAGCCGGAAAGAAATCATGTTGTGGTCCGAGAGCCGGGAATTCCGATCCCATCACCATCAACCTCTACAATCCCAGCCAGACAAGGCAAATACCTGAGGAAGCGGTGCTGGCTTCGCTCGGCTGCGGAAACCCTACGGCGTTGGCCCGGCTCAGCCCCGGCGAGGTCGTGCTTGACCTGGGATCGGGTGGAGGGATTGACGTCCTCCTCTCCGCCAAACGAGTGGCACCTTCCGGCAAAGCTTACGGATTGGACATGACGGATGAGATGCTCGAGTTGGCAAAGCAAAACCAGGCGAAAGCGGGCATTACCAACGCAGAGTTCCTGAAAGGCGAAATCGAGGACATTCCGCTGCCGGATAACACTGTGGACGTGGTCATCTCGAATTGTGTCATTAACCTTTCGGCAGACAAGTCGAGTGTCATGCGGGAAGTGTTTCGGGTACTGAAGCCGGGCGGCCGGTTGGCTGTCTCTGACATCGTCGTCCGCGGCGAAGTCCCCGCCGACATCCGGCGCAACATGGAGCTCTGGGTAGGTTGCGTCGCCGGGGCTTTGAGCGAATCTGAATACAAGACCCTGTTGGCGGCTGCGGGATTTGACGAGATTGGGATTGAGCCGACCCGCATTTACCGCGCCGAGGATGCGCGACAGTTCCTGACGGGACAGGGCCTGGATGTGGATTCGCTCGCTTCGAAGATCGACGGCAAATTCATCAGCGCGTTCATTCGGGCGCGCAAGCCACTATCGTGAGCCTCCGAAACCTCATGATCTATTGAAACAAGGACGATAATGAGCACACATCTCAGCCGCAAACTCTCGTTCCTTGATCGTTATCTGACGCTTTGGATTTTTCTGGCTATGGCAGCCGGGATTGCCGCCGGGGACTTACTGCCGGGCTTTGTGCGCCTTGTGATGAGGTTCCAGCACGGCACCACATCCATCCCACTTGCCGTCGGGCTCATCCTCATGATGTACCCGCCGCTCGCCAAGGTCCGATACGAGGAAATGGGCAAAGTGTTCCAGAATCGCAAAGTGCTGCTGCTCTCACTGTTCGAGAACTGGATTATCGGGCCTATCCTGATGTTTGTGCTGGCGATTGTGTTTCTCCGCGGTTATCCGGGGTACATGGCCGGACTTATCATTATCGGCCTCGCTCGCTGCATTGCCATGGTCATTGTTTGGAACGAACTGGCCAAGGGTGATACGGATTACGCGGCAGGACTGGTAGCCTTCAATTCTGTTTTCCAGGTGTTGTTCTATTCTGTATACGCCTGGATTTTCATCACCGTGCTCCCTCGATGGTTTGGCCTGAAAGGGACCGTCGTCGACATTTCGATCGGCGAGATTGCACGCAGCGTATTTTTCTACCTGGGCATCCCTTTTCTCGCTGGAGTAATCACGCGTTTCACGCTGATCCGTGCGCGCGGCCACAAGTGGTATGAAAACGAGTTTGTGCCGCGCATCAGCCCGCTGACGCTCGCTGCCCTGCTGTTTACAATCGTGATCATGTTTTCCCTGAAAGGGAACGCCATTCTCAGCCTTCCGCTTGACGTCATGCGCATCGCAATTCCGCTTCTGATCTACTTCGTTGTCATGTTTCTGGTCTCCTTCTGGATGGGCCACAAGGTTGGGGCAGATTACAGCCACACGGCAACGCTTTCTTTCACAGCAGCGAGCAACAATTTCGAGCTGGCCATCGCGGTTGCCGTCGCAGTGTTCGGAATCCATTCCGGAGCCGCTTTTGCCGCGGTGATCGGCCCGCTCGTTGAGGTGCCCGTAATGATCACGCTCGTCAATGTGTCCTTAAGTTTCCAGCGCCAATATTTCGCTGCCCGCATCGCCGACGGCCAGCTTGTCGCAGAGGAACGATGAGCATGCGGGTTCTGATTCTGTGCACGGGGAATTCGGCGCGCAGCCAGATGGCAGAAGGGCTGCTGCGCCATGAGACAGGAACAGCCTGCGAAGTCTTCAGCGCGGGGATAGAGCCCACGCGCGTGCGCCCGGAAGCCATCGCGGTGATGAAGGAAGCTGGAATCGACATTTCCGGCCACTATTCAAAGTCGGTAAATGAGTTTCTGGGCAGGGATTTCACTCACGTCATCACGGTCTGCGACAATGCCCGCGAGAGCTGCCCCGTTTTCCCGGCGGGACCTCAACGCATCCATTGGAGCATCGAAGATCCGGCAGCAGTTGAAGGCAGCGAAGAAGAGCGCCTGAGTGCCTTTCGACGGGCGAGGAATGAATTACAGAAAAGGCTTCAGGCCTTCATCCGGGTGGGCGTGATGCTGGTGACCGCCCGCTTCGACTTTTCCCGCACGAGACCGGTGACGCTGGACATCGAGCAGAGCTGAGGCAG
>JAKAWN010000300.1 GCA_021827245.1 Acidobacteriota bacterium
TTTCGAAGAAGTGCTCGGCGCGATGGCGCGGGCGGGGCTCGTGAATCTGGTTGATGCAGTCTTTGAGAAGGACGGCAAACAAATCCCGTACCACAAGTCTAGTCTTACGCAGGCAGGCTACGCCGTGGTCGAAAGGACGCCGGTCGACTTCATCATGAAAGAGACGGCACTCCCATCAGCCACGCGCAAAAGGAAAAAGAAGCCTGCTGTTTCAGACGGGCGGAAGCGAGCATCGAGGCCCGAAACCACAGCCAGGGCGAGGCCAGCGGCAAAGGCGAAAGGGTCGGAAGGCGAGATGGAATCCCGGCTTGATGCGGCGCTGCGCGCTTGGCGTCTGGCCGAGGCCCGGCGGCTTGGCCTGCCAGCGTTCCGAATCCTCAACGACCGCACGTTGAAGGCTCTGGCCAGCCGCCGGCCGACGACGACTCAGAAGCTTCTCAATATCCCAGGGATCGGGATCAGCACCCTGGAAAAATATGGGAAGGACATCTTCCGCGTCCTGCGCGAGAACGGCGGTTAAGGGGGGCAACGTGCCCTAAGCCAGCGTATCCGGTTGAAAAGTCCACTTGCGTGTCGCAAGTTCCACAAATCTTCTGTCGGCCCGCATTATTCGGCGAAGATAAACGGTGAAACTCAGCGATCTTGTTATATATCCCTGTGCCCGCATTCGAAGTTCAATCTCTCAAAGTGACAATGGCTCCTGGCTCGCGAAACATATTGCCCGGGCATGCACAACGGCCGACAACTTTCTTTTTGGCGGAACAAGCGATTTGATCCTTATGGACTCCTCCCTCACAGTCCTTTGAGCTTCGACAAAACTGGCGGCAAAGTCTCCAAAAGCGGCGACCAGGGGACCCCTTGCGCTTTGGAGTTGATTCCAAATAGGCCGCAACACACCGGCTATGCTCTGTCGGCACTTAGGATGGACCACCGCAAGGATTACCGCTACCCCGAGAGCAAGCTTAAGTGGATTCGGCAGACGCCTGAATCCTTCTACGCATGCTTGCGCGATGGCAGTTAACGATTGAACGCCAGCTATAGCGGCGAACCCAGTCCCCAACGTTACCCCTACCTCGACGCTCGAAGCTCGTGCGTAACTACGGCAGGCCAAGTCTAATCCTGCAGCGATAGATGGGGTCTGCATCGCTCGAAAATGGGCGTCTCTGGTGAATACCGCCTGAGCCCCAAGTTGGTTGTAAGCAAGTTTGTAGGGTAGGTCGTCAGGGTCAACGCACCTCTGGTCAATTTGTTGCGAAGATTCGGGTTCATAAAACCTTACGAGGTACTGGAAAGCCTGCCACTCCGCTCGCACCCGATCCACGGAGACCTCGCAGTCGTCGGCAATCTCTTCCGCGTGTTCCTTGATCTCATCTCTGAGCGTCGTCGGTGCAAAAGCGAGAATTGTTCCGGAATCAATGGCCTCATGCAAGCTTGATCGAGCACACGGGTTTCGCCTGGATCGTAGCCGCCATCTCAACTCCCTTTGTACAGCCTCGGCGTCGATGACCAGTGAGATTTGGATGAGTTCTCCGAATAATTGCTGAAATATCGGGGCATGCCGGAGCAGGCGACGTAAACTTGGCAACGCGTCGGATGCCATAAGCGGCGTAGTTTTCGGAAAATTATACACCCAGTCATTTTACAATATTTCGCCTCCACGCTATTTGGAACGAAAGGAAGGTCAGGCTTGATCGCACTCAATGCGCGACAGAACTGTCTTAGGGATGGCCCTTTGCTAAATGTCTCTGGCGTTACAATCCGAGCGAGGAGTAGAATCGTTTAGCTGCCAGCCCGGCAGGCGGCTTATTTTTCCTGTGTATTGAACGAGTTGGCGAGGAGGCACGGTCGCTGAATGGCGCGCCTTGAAAACCTGACACGCGGCGCTTCAGTAAAAGGTATTCTTCCGGATCGCCTTGTCACGGTCGTTGATGTCACTTGGCACGGTTCATCGGTCGTCGAACTCACCTACAAAGACGCGGCTGGCCGTCTCGGCAGTGAACTTCTGTATCGCCATCGGGAGCCTACTCTTGAGATCGTTTCAGTTGGCCGCCCCTGGAGCTTCGACGGAGACGGCGCTATGCTCCGGCTCGTCTCCGAAGCTCATCGCATTCGTCTGGCGTATCTGTTCGACCCGCTGCTGGCGATCCACACCTCCCTCGTCGAACCCCTTCCGCACCAAATCACAGGCGTCTATGGGGAGATGCTGACACGCCAACCCTTGCGTTTCCTTCTCGCTGACGATCCTGGTGCTGGCAAGACGATCATGGCCGGGCTTCTAATCAAAGAACTCCTGACTCGCGGCGACTTACATCGCTGTCTCATTGTCTGCCCCGGGATGCTAGCCGAACAATGGCAAGATGAGCTTGATCTTAAGTTCCATCTCCCATTCGAAATTTTGACGAATGACAAGCTCGAATCAGCCAGGACGGGCAACTGGTTTTTAGAGAATCCTCTCGCCATCTGCCGCCTCGACAAGTTGAGCCGTGATGAAAACGTCCAGGTGAAACTTGAACAAACCGATTGGGACCTGATAGTTGTGGACGAAGCACACAAAATGTCTGCTTCGTTCTTCTCTGGGGAAGTCAAGACCACAAAGCGGTACAGGCTTGGGCAACAGCTTTCTCGACTGACGCGGCACTTCTTACTCATGACCGCGACGCCGCACAATGGAAAAGAAGAAGACTTTCAACTCTTCATGGCCCTTTTAGACGGAGATCGTTTCGAAGGACGCTTCCGGGACGGGGTCCATGTGGTGGATGCTTCCGACCTGATGCGTCGATTGGTCAAAGAGCAGCTTCTGAAGTTTGATGGCACTCCTCTCTTCCCTGAACGATTGGCCTATGCGGTTTCTTATCGGTTGTCAGACTTTGAAGCACGCCTGTACAAGGAAGTGACTGACTATGTCCGCGAGGAATTCAACCGTGCCGATGCTCTTGAAAACGAAGGACGAAAAGGGACTATTGGCTTTGCACTGACGATCCTGCAGCGCAGACTGGCTTCGTCGCCCGAGGCGATCTATCAATCGCTCAAAAGACGGCGGGAGCGCCTCGAAAAGCGCCTTCGAGAAGAACAACTCATGAAGCGCGGCGGCAGTGTATCGGTCCAGGCTGCGCAAGAGCCTCCGGCCTATACTGACGAGGACCTCGATGATCTTGAAGATGCGCCCAGCGCGGAAGTCGAGCAGGCCGAAGAACAGGTCATTGACCAGGCGACGGCGGCTCGCACCATCGCCGAACTCGAAGCTGAGATTGCGATTCTGAAAGGGCTCGAAGAGCTCGCCCTCAAGGTCAAACAGAGCAAGATCGATAAGAAGTGGGATGAACTCTCAAAGCTTTTGCAGAACCAAGCTGAGATGTTTGATGCCCACGGACACCGCCGCAAAATGGTCATTTTCACCGAGCATCGGGACACACTGAACTATTTGACCGAACGCATCAGAACGCTACTCGGCCGGCCTGAGGCAGTAGTGACAATCCACGGCGGGGTAGCGCGAGAAGAGCGGCGGAACGCGCAGGAAGCATTCACACAGGATAAGAATGTTGAGATCCTCGTTGCAACCGATGCCGCAGGAGAAGGTATCAACCTCCAACGGGCTCACCTCATGGTGAATTACGACATCCCCTGGAACCCAAACCGTCTGGAGCAGCGGTTTGGACGGATTCACCGCATCGGCCAGACAGAGGTTTGCCACCTCTGGAATCTTGTTGCGGACGAAACGCGCGAAGGCGACGTTTTCAAGCGCCTCTTCGAGAAAATCGAAGAACAGCGCAAGGCGCTCGGCGGCGGAGTCTTCGACATCCTCGGGAAGCTGTTTCGTGACCAGCGATTGCGCGATCTGTTGGTCGAGGCCATTCGTTATGGAGACCGGCCCGATGTTCGCGCGCGACTGTTTCAAACCGTTGACAACCTTGCAGACCGGAAACGCTGCCAGGAACTGCTTGAGGAACGAGCACTGGCTCACGATTCGATGGATATTGCCATGGTACGCCAGATTCGAGAGGATATGGAACGTGCAGAAGCCCGCCGCCTCCAACCCCACTTTATCGCTAGTTTCTTTCTTGAGGCTTTTCGCCTTCTCGGCGGGTCGGTCCATGAGCGAGAACCAAAGCGTTACGAAGTGACGCATGTGCCTGCCGTCATCCGAAACCGTGACCGACTCATTGGCACCGGCCAGCCAGTCCTCTTGAATTACGAGCGCATCACCTTTGAGAAAGAGCTAATCAGCGTCCAGGGGAAGCCCTTGGCAGAATTCGTATGTCCGGGACACCCGCTTCTGGACGCGACCATTGACCTCATCATCGAGCGGTATCGTGACCTCCTTAAGCGTGGCGCTACGCTTGTTGACCCGAACGACCCGACAGAGGAAATTCGAGTACTTTTCTACCTGGAGCACTCAATCCAGGACGCCCAAACCGACCGTACAGGCAACAGGCGCATCGTCTCCCGGCGCATGCAGTTTGTCGAAATCAGCCGCAGCGGCAACGTCAGAAACGCCGGTTATGCTCCATACCTCGACTACAGGCCCATCACGGAGGATGAGCGGTCGCGCGTCAGCCCGCTTCTCGAAGAGGAGTGGTTCAAAGGGGTCCTGGAAAGCAAGGTCATGGAGTTTGCAGTAAACGAGCTTGTTCCACGCCACTTGAATGAAGTGCACAGCCGGAAACAGGAACTCGTGGCAAAGACGATGGCTGCTGTGAAAGATCGCTTGACGAAGGAAATCAACTATTGGGACCATCGGGCCGAGGAACTTAAAGTTCAGGAACTCGCCGGGCGAGTGAACGCACGGATCAATTCAGGAAAAGCCCGGCAGAGGGCGGATGATCTCCAGGCCCGCCTTCAAAAGCGCATGGAAGAATTGGAGAAGGAGCGACAGCTTTCGCCGCTTCCGCCGGTTGTAACTGGCGGCGCCCTGGTGGTGCCGCAGGGCTTGCTCGATCACCTGAAGGGTGCTCTCCAAACCGATCCCGCCCAGTTTGCCCACGAAACTGCCAAAGTTGAAAAGTTGGCAATGGAGGCAGTTCTCGTCGCTGAGCGTCAGCTTGGTTTTGAGCCTCGGGACGTAAGTGCCGACAAATGCGGGTACGATGTCGAGTCGCGCATCCCCGGAACGGGTAAACTCCGCTTTATTGAAGTGAAGGGGCGTGCCAAGGGCGCAGGGACCGTGACAATTACAAAGAATGAGATTCTGACTTCCTTCAACAAGCCAGAGGATTTCATTCTTGCGTTAGTCGAAGTTGACGGAGATAACGCCACATCCCGTTACGTCCGTCGTCCATTTCAGCGCGAGCCGGATTTCGGGGTGACCAGCGTGAACTACGACCTCGGCGAGCTGCTGGCGCGCGCTGTAGTGCCTTCATGAATCTGGGGTAGGTACAGGTTGAATGAGAAAATCTAATTACAGGACATAATATTACGCATGAAGCCTCCGGTTCTTGAGAAATGGAAGCTGGGCGACTTACACCGACACCTGCAGCAGCGCCGTTTCGCTGTTCCCAAACTACAGAGGAATTTCGTTTGGGATGCGGGACGCTCCGCCAAGCTGCTCGACAGCATTTACCGCGATATGCCTATTGGGTCCATCTTCCTCTGGGAGATGGATCGTAAATCTGCTCATCTAATTCGACAGTCGGCGGAAGTATTGCCTCCCTTTAATAACTCCAATCACAGAATTTGGTTCGTCATTGACGGACAACAACGCCTTTCCGTGATTCACCAAGCATTCGAGGGAGAGACCCGAACGAATGACGCAGGCCGGGACATCGATTTCGGCCGGCTCTGCTTCGTTGTTCATCCGGATCGGGATCAAGAGTACCCGCCGAGAATCGTTTACCGAAAGCCGACCGGCCGCGAACTCGTGCCGATCCGTGACATTCTTGCGCCTGATTGGAAGAGGCGGATGCTGAGCAGATCCAAGGCGTTCTTAGCGACCATGAGAAAGTGCAGGGACCGTCTCCTCCACTATCCGATCTCCATTGTGAATGTTCGCTCCGCGACTCTGGACGAGATCGGGGAGGTTTTCATTCGGGTCAATTCGCAGGGGATGCGCATCACTTCAGCGGATCGTGCCATCGCGCTGATGGGAAAGCTGGATGTTCGCGCGATGGCGCACGAACTGCGGCAAAAGGTCCGCGACGAGGTGTTCGCCCTCGGCAGTATTGACCCTATTCTCTTGGGATTCAACCTTGCGATCGAGAAGCCGTCTCTCGATGGCGATCCGCCAAAATTAGAGGCGATGGCGCGACGTTGGTCCAAGCGCATCGAACGGAACGACGCGGTACGCGAGCAGTTTAAGAAGCAGTGGCACAGGTACCAGAACGCGTTCCTCTCAGCGGTTGATTATCTGCACAACCGCTTTCCGGTCCACAGCGAATCGTTTCTGCCGTCCGCAAACCTGCTGGCAACGTTCTCAGTATTTTTCTTCCATCACCGAGGCCAGCCAAGCAAGTACCAGCGGAATGAAATCCGGAAATGGTTTTGGGCGACGGGCGTCGCAAAAAGATATAGTGGTGCTGGTTACCACCGTAATATCGTCGCCGATGCGAAGCTCTTTGAGGCGTTAGCTTGCGGAGCGAAGCGTCATTTCGTGCTTAGGGACCGGCTTGACCCTGTACTCGACCTGCAGACGGAGGAATACAACTCCGGCTCCGCTCGGACGCGAGCATTCTTCTGCCTGCTGGCCTGTCGCCAGCCTCGATATCTGGAAAACGCGGAACCTATTCCCCTGGGAACAGTCACCGCTTTTGCCAATAAGAAGCACCGCCACCACATATTTCCCCAGGGACAACTCAGACGCCATTTCTCACCGCGGATTTTCAATAGCCTGTGCAACATTTGCTTCCTCGTCTCCCGCGACAATGAGATGATCGGAATGCGGCTTCCACGAAGCTATCTTGCTGATTACCGTGACTCGGGCAGGAACCACTTTGGCCGAGTTATGAGAAGCCATTTGATTCCTGTCGGGAGCGAAAGCGGCGTTTGGGAGCGCGGCACGGTTCGGGCGTTCAAGCGGTTTCGCGCCGTAAGGCTTGCCATGATCTGTAAAGCATTCGAAAAGGAAGCTGGAATTAAGCTGTTCAGAAGAAGTTGATTCCAAACGGTCCTAATGAGTGAGCAGGCAAAAATAAGGAAAAAGCTGATTGAGGTGGCGCTGCCGTTGGAGGCGATCAACAAAGAGGCGGCGAGGGAGAAGTCCATTCGGCATGGCCATCCCTCGACGCTGCACTTGTGGTGGGCGAGGCGGCCGCTCGCAGCGTGTCGGGCAGTATTGTTCGCATCTCTCGTTGACGATCCTTCAAGCCATCCTGAACAGTTTCCCACCGAAGAAGCGCAGGACAAGGAACGGCAGCGCCTTTTTCGCATCATCGAGGAACTCGTCAAGTGGGATAACTCGAACAATGAAACGGTCTTGAACGCTGCGCGAGCGGAGATTCTGAGGTCCACGAACGGCCATCCGCCGCCCGTGCTCGATCCCTTCTGCGGTGGAGGTTCGATACCGCTTGAAGCACAGCGGCTGGGACTCGAAGCCCATGCCAGCGATTTGAACCCCGTGGCGGTGCTCATTACCAAAGCCCTCATTGAGATTCCACCCAAGTTCGCCGGAAGACCACCCGTCAATCCCGAAGCGCGTAAGAAGCTCGACCATTCGAAAACATGGCGAGGCGCGCAGGGGCTCGCAGAAGACGTACGCTACTACGGCCAGTGGATGCGCGACGAAGCCGAGAAGCGCATCGGCCATTTATATCCCAAAGTCAAGCTGCCGAAGGAGCAGGGCGGGGGCGAAGCCACCGCAATAGCTTGGCTTTGGGCGCGAACCGTGAAGTGCCCAAATCCCGCGTGCGGTGCTCAAATGCCGCTTGTGCGGTCGTTTTGGCTTTCGACCAAGGCAGGAAAGAAGGCTTGGATCGAGCCATTTGTCGTCAAAAAACACAAGGTCGTCCGGTTTGATGTGGCAACGGGCGTTGGGTCTCCGCCAGAAGGGACGGTCAATAGGCGTGGTGCAACTTGCATCGTTTGCTCGACACCAGTTCCATTTGAATACGTGCGGGCCGAGAGCCAGGCAGATCGGATGGGTGCGCAACTGATGTCTATTGTCGCCGAGGGAACGAGCCGTCGATTGTACGTATCTCCGGACAACGACCATGAATCAGTCGCCAATTGCAGCGAGCCGCCAGGTGTTCCTGACACTGAGCTCCCGAAAGAAGCTCTTGGATTCCGGGTCCAGAACTACGGGATGGGTCATCACCGTCAGCTATTCACCAATCGACAGCTTACTGTCTTGACGACTCTGTGTGAACTAATCGGAGAGGCTCAAGAGGCGGTGGCTTCGGATTCCGGCGGTAATGGCGCCTATGCAAATGCGGTGGCCACGTATCTGGCATTCGCGCTGAGTAAAGGAGCGAGTTAGTGGTCCTCAATTTGCA
>JAKAWN010000301.1 GCA_021827245.1 Acidobacteriota bacterium
TTGGGCCTCATCCCATTCATCCCACACATCTCATCCACGGCCATTGAAGCAGGTTAACAGGCTCATTGCTCGAATCTGATAACTTTTGGAAACAGCGCATCTCGGTTAATAGCTGCTTGATATGTCCGTTCCGTCCCCACCCCCTTATCGTGATTTTGAGGTTAATCAGAATTATTGCGGGTTGAACGACTTCGACTCTTAGGGTATGGGTCGGAGCATGGTAATCCATTGCGTGCCATAAATTCATAGCGCCAGCTATCTCCGGCCCCGGACACCAGCAGTTTGCACGGATGGTAATGGCTGAGGATAAAATCGGTTACGGGGTCATAGGCTATATCTCGCAACGGAGTGCTGGGCCAAGAGGGGGGTATCTTCTCCACGAAGGAAAGGTCCAACAGGACGGCCGGAGTCCGATTTCTTGAAACCTCCTGGATGACTTCACGCAGTTGTCGGCGCGAGTGCATTCCTGGCTGAATGTACTCGAAGCGGGTGGGGCTGAAAGTGGCCGTCAGGTAATAGAAGATTGGCATGTAGGGATAAACCAGAATCTTGGAGCCGGCCGGGACGTGGGCGTCAAGATAACTGATCACCGCGTCAGATGATTTGCCCAGAAGGACGCCTCGCCGGGTCCTAATGACCGACTTGGCATTCCTCATTACCATCAGGAATGCCATCCCCACGGTCAGGAAAGTGATGAGGACAAGGCCAGTCCAGATGGGCCGAAGTGAACGGATCAGCTCGCCGTGAATGTCAGTTCCCTCTATCGTCCAGGCCAAAACCAGGTAATAAATCGGCGACAAGTGAACGAAGTGAATGATGTTGGGACGCGCCACGATGATCGAAGTCAGCAGCCCCGCCATGCACGAACAAGTCACGATGTAGTATGCGGCCCGATCAGCGCGCAAAATGCCTTTTCGTGCCTGAGACGTCCAGTAGATAAGTAGAATGATGGCGATGAGTGGGAGGACAGGGATAATAAAGCAGGGAATCACCGTGAAGAACGCAACAGCTCTGGCCAGCCACGGGCCGGATCCGAACATCCTTCTGCGACTGGCGTTCGACCAGTCCTGATAGCCGTACCCCACGCGATTAACGGCGGAATAATGCTGGAGCGGCCACACCCAGTCCCTGAGCATGGCGGGCAGCGCGTGATGGACGCCAAAGTATAAGAAGACCGGAACCAAAGGCCAAGCCAGACCGGCGGCCAGCGCGACCCAGCATCGGTTCTTCAGGCGGCCTCCCTGCCCGCCCAGCGAATGAAGGATCACGAATCCCAGGCCGAGGCCAAGGATAAGCCCGGCCCCTTTCGATTGCTCGAAGAGAGCGGTCAAGGAGGCAAAAGTTCCAGCGGCGAAGGCCCATCCCCAGTGTGGCTTCTGGACGAGCCAGATGGCGCAATAGACGCTCGCGCAGGTCCAAAGCGTGCTATCCCAATTGTGGAGCGTTAAAAAGCGCCACGGTAGGCACGTCGTCGTCACGAGCAAGGCCATCGCTAGAGAAACCCAGCGTTGGCACACCCGCCGCGCCATGAGAAAGGTGAATACGGAAAACAACGCCCCATAAACCACCAGCACGGTATGCGCCACCACCATCGAGCTGCCGAAAATCCTGAAGACCAAGGCGAGAAAGTAATACGATCCCGGCGTCAAGAAGGAAAAAAAGTCTCGATAAATAACCTGCCCTTGCAGGATCCGCTGCGCTCCCTGAAGAATGATTCCTCCGTCAGGATCAATGGCCGTGTATCTCCGGAACATCCACAGGTAAGCGAAGGAGAGAGCAAAGACCAGCAGCGCGAGCCAACGGTCCGCCGCGAGCCTTTCCGGACAGAGGAAACCCTGCGGTTCCGCGCTCAAGGGCCCTGCGCCGGGGCGTTGCGGTCTTTCCTCCGCCGATGTGTCAGTTGCCATGAGCGTCAATCTCCGGTTCTGCGGCGCGCGAGACTTTCCCCCGAGCAGGAGAGATCATTTCGAACCATAAACACCCAAAAGTCTCCCCCGCGGAGCAGCGGGAGGTCGCGGCAGGGGTGGTAATGGGTTGCGATATAGTCAGCAACGCGGTCCCGGGCCGCTACGGCAGCCAGAGGCGTGCTAGGGAATACCACGCCGATGAGGTCATCGTACGACGAGTCGAAGAGCACAACCCGCGGGCGCGCAGCCGCTACCTCTCGCCTCATCTCTTCATACTGTGATCGGTCATTCAATCCAAGCTGTAGATACTCGTACCGGCTGACGCTAAACGTCCCCGTCAGGTAGTAAAGGAGGGGCTGGTAGGGGTACACGAGGATCCTTTCGCCCGCGGCGACGTGATTTTGGATGTAATTTAATGCCGCTTGGCTAGGAGCGGAGCCGAGGAGCACGCCCCGGCGTGTTTCAATCTTGTGCCCTGCCGCCCGGGACATAAAAACAAGAACGAGCGCAAGCCCTCCAAACGAGGCCACCAGGTATAGCCCCCCCCAGGTCTTGGCGGCGCTCAAAAAGGGTGACGCTGCGGCCTCAGCCATCCACGCGAGGACGAGGCCGAACAGCGGCGCCTGGTAGAGGATATGGCCCGCGCCGGGGCGCCCCGTCCCCAGCGTGCTGAGCAGCAAGCCCGCGAGGACCGCCGAGACCAACAGGTAATACCGGGACGGCGCACGGTCCTCGTGACGGCCGCGAAGGCGCCTGGCAGAATACACAGCAACCGGAAGGGCGAAGATGGGTAGAGCAGAGACGATCAAAAGAGGGCTGAGCAAGAAAAGCACGAAGTAGCGCCAGCCCAAGGCGCTATCGCGGACCATGGTTAACCGTTGGACCCAGCCATAGGGGAGATTGTTGCCGCTCGAAAGATAACGGAAACGCCACAGAAGATCGCTAATCATGGGAGCAAGCGCATGGTGCGCGGCAAAATAGGCCACTGTCAGCAGAAATGGCCAAGCACAGCCAACGCTCATGGCGACAAGGCTCCCGGTTTCGATGCGAAAGCCCGAGCGATCGGCCCAAGCCAGTGCAACAAATCCGGCCACCAAGCCGAGGGCCAGACCCGCACCCTTTGACTGCTCGAAAAGGCAGGTTATCGCCGTCAGCGACCCGATCGCGAAGGCCCAGCCCCAAGCCGGCCTCTCGAGAAACCGCACGGCGCAATAGAGGGCCAGAAGCGCCCACAAGGTGCTGTCCCAGTTGTGCAGCGAGCTGAAGCGGTATGGAAGGCCGACGATGACGGCGGGAAGAGCCGCAAATAGCGAGTGCGCCCGCGACGAAACGCGGCGAGCGAGCCAATAGGTGAATACGGAGAAGAGTCCTCCATAAATCACTAAAGCTGTACGGGCAACCAGAATCGAGCTGCCAAACACCTTGAACAGCAGCGCCATCCAGTATTCCGACCCGGGAGTAACAAAGTAGAAGAAATCCCGGTACATGACTTGGCCGTGCAGGATGAGCTGCGCCCCTTGCAGCGTGATCCCTTCGTCAGGCTCCAGGTTAGAAAAGCGGCGGAAAATCAGCAAATAGGCGCACGAGGCCGCGAACAGCAGCAGGGCGATTGACCAGTCGCGCGCTGATTTTTCGGGAAGGGTGACCGAATCCGCCTCCTCCGGGCGGGATGCTGCGGGGATGAGCGATGCCGACTCCGAGCTCTCTCGATGCCAGCTAGCCATGCAGTCTCCTGGCCAATGGTCGGGCCGCTGACGGTTTTGAGGCGCGGGTTGGTTCAGGAAGCTTTGCCCCATGGCTCAAACCCGGCGGGCCGAGCCGGGTGAAAATGACGCTATTCCGGTCTTCATAGACCTTGTGCCAACCGGGCAGCGCCGCAAAATAATTGCCGACGGTCGTCCCGCGTTGGACCAAGGCAGAATTGATGTCATATCTCCCAAGAAAGAGATGGGGATTGCCGCGCAGATGCTTAAGCTTATAAAAGTCGAGCAGCACTCCCCCGTACTCGTAGATGTCAAAGCGGCCATCAATAAAGACTCCGTGACCTGGCATCGCCCAGATCAAATAGCTGCCCCACAGGTCAGTGTTAAACATGTTCCCGGCAACCGGATGCCGTCGCAGGTATTGGACCGCGCCGACGGGCCAGTTGCGGGCTAGCATTTGGCGCAGCTTCGTTCGGGATGGAAACAACGCGACAACTCCAACCACCACCGCAGCCACCAGCAGGCCGTTCACCACAGGGTGATCCTCGGCGCTTCGGTAGCGTGGCAACCAGCAGGCAAGCAACGAAGCCAGTACGGGAGCGAAAACAATGGCGAAAATAATAATGAACCGGGCGTGCAAACAGCTTTCGGCCACCAGAAGCATGACAAGGACCAGAGTTTCCAGCCGGTGCAACACAGGAGAAGCCACCTGCGCGAGCAACGCGACCAGGAGCAAAAACAGAAAAGCTTTTCCATAGGGTGCGGCAAATGAAAGAGGTTGCCATTCCACCACGAACCTCATAGCCAGGCCATGCCGCAGGACCAATTCCAACGGGTAGGCGGCGAGCTGAGTTCCGTAAGGAGTCAGCGTCACCGCCACCAGGCATAGCAGGGTGACGGCCAGCAGATGGCGTCGCTGCTCCGACGTCCAGCGACTGGCCATTAGAAAGCCCGAACGGAACTCCACCAGGCCGCTCACCCAGTACAAGCCGAGAACAAGGAACCCCAGAATGAAGCTGCCATGCGTATTGACCCAGACCAGAAAAACCACAGGCAAAATCCACAATGATTTCGAACGGCCTTGCTGATATCGCTCCAGGTAAATGAGCGTGACCGTCAGAAAGATGAAGCCGATGACCTGTGGCCGCATGGTCAACGAGGCGCCTACAACCGGCATGACAAGCACGGTCGCCGCTCCTGCGGCCAGAGGGTTCCCGCTTCGCAGCCAGGCGTAGTAGTAAATCAGCAGTGCGAGGGTAATCGCCAGCAAGACGAGCAAAGCCGCCAGTCCCTGCAATCCACCCAGCCGATCCGCAATGGCCATTACGACTTCCCCAAGCCACTCGTAGGCGATCCAGGGAGCGCCCCGCATCGTGAAGGAATAGGGGTCCGCCGTTGGCCAAGTGTGAGTGGAAAGTATCCGCTCGCCGACGGCTAGGTGCCACCAAGTGTCCCCTTCGACGAAAAGCTTGCCAGCGATAATGGGGGATTTTCGCCATACTGTGGCGGCGACAGCGGCGACACTCACCATCGCGCCGATGAAGGCCGGGAACGAGAATGCCTTGCGCAGCATTGCTTCGATTCCAATCGCTGAGGGCCTACGGGAGGCGGTGACTCCGCCCGGCGGAAGCGTGCGCTGGTCTCCGTGGCCCATTCGATCTTGCTCGTCATCTGCCATAGGCTGAAAAGCGCCGCCAACCATGCGAACCTCGGCGGCGACCCCTTTGACCGCCTCGAAACCAGGGATGCGGTCTCCTGGCAGCCGAGGGGGATGCTAACGACCGTGATGCACCGGTTGCCTCGGGAAGCTTCGCTCCTCAGCCCGAACCCGGCGGGCCGATCCGGATAAAAATGAGGCAATTCTGGTCTTCACAGGCCCTGTGTCAACGGGGCAGCGCCGCAAAATAATTGCCGATGGCGATTTCGCGCTCATTTAGCTTGCCAGGGTACTACTGAGGTCTAGGATTCCTGCCTATTGTCGTCCTCTTTACCAGCCCCAAAGGCATCGCCGTCGCTCTTTCAAGCAGCGTGCTGATCTTGCCGCTATACAGCACCTTCCAGCCCCGACTGATCTTCAGCAAATAGATCAGGGGCTGGCTCGACGGAAATAAAACGTAGCGGATTCGGTACTTATCGAGGATGCGCTCCGGATCTTGCATAGTTTGGACTTTCAGGTAGTCAGAAAAAACTCCGGCGCGTTCAAAAACGTCCACGCGGCTATCCACAAACACCTTGAACTTTGGGTCCTTCCAACCCAGGTATCCTCCCCAGTTGTAAAAGTTCAACGCCCGCCCGGGCAAGTCGTGCCTCTTCAGATAGCGGACAGCTCCAGCGGGATATTGCCGGGCAATCTCTCGCTTAAGACGCGGAGGCGCCGGGAAACGATAGACGACGAGAGCTGAGACGCCGGCGATAATGGCCGCATTGAGCCATGGCTTGTCGATTTCCGGGCGATAGGGCGGAACAAAATGGAG
This sequence comes from Acidobacteriota bacterium, assembly GCA_021827245.1. The sequence goes on from JAKAWN010000301.1 coordinate 6,085, forward strand.
CATCTCGGCGAGAGTAGGGGCCACAATGATCCCGGCTAGGAAAAGAAAGCGTTCGTACGTAAGTCCACAGTAGAAGCCAAACAGAGTTAAGAGTAAATCGGATAATTTCCATTGATAGCGGGACGCAAGCGCCGAGCAAAACAAAACCGCCAGAAGGACGAGAGCAACTTTTCCCTGAGGGCCGTGGAAATCCACTGAAACCCATTCTTGAATGGAGGCGATATTCAGCCGTTGCCGGAAGGCCAAATTTGCCGGGTAGAGCAGGAGGTGGTATCCGTAAGGGTTGGCGAGCAACGCGGCACAGGAAAGGGCAAAGACGAATATCAATTGACGCTGCTGTCTCAGCGACCAGCGCGTGGCTTTGATACGTCCCCACTCACCCTCAAAAAATCCCGACGCGATGTAAATGCCGAAGACGATAATCCCGATCGCCCACGAGCCGTGCGTGTTAATCCAGAGGCAGAACAACGCCGGCAAAAGCCACAAAGGCGCGTGGCCCCTTGACCGGAATCGCTCGAGGATAATGAGCAGAACGACCAAGTAAAGATAGCCGAAGAGAATGGTCCGCGGCCCGAAGTTGATGGTTCCAAGCGCTATAGCGAACCAGCACGCAAGAATAGCCGCCTTAATGCGGTGGCTGCGTTCGTAAGAAAGAAATACAAGGAGGATAAAAATAGCCTCCAGCGCCAACAGCATCACGACTTCAATACCTTCCAGGCCGAGGGCGCGCCAAGCGAGATAATAAGGGATCTCCGCCACCCACTCGGGATTCATCCAAGGCTGTCCCGCGACGGTGAAGGAATACGCCTCAACGTTTGGCAAATGATGATTTGTGAAAAGATATTGGGCGTTTCGAAGGTGCCACCAGATGTCGGGGTCCGGAAGGTTTCTCTCAGCCAGATGCACGACGACCAGAACAATCCATGCGACCAGCATGACAGGGAACGAGAAGGCCTTGCTCAGAATTCTTCGGATTCCGAGCGCTAGGGGGAGATGAAACTTGCGGGCGCCTGGAAGGGGAGGGCCTGTCACGGGTGAGTGGGTCAAAGACAACGGTTATCCTTGGTTTTAGGTCTCGCCATCCCCACGACGGCTTGGCAGGGCTTCCCTAAATAAGGCCAAGCTAGGCGATACCGCGCTAGCCGATCGCCGTCGTTTCCCACTCCGACGATTGGCTCTTCGTCAAGTCAGTGGGGTTTGTTTGCGGTGAGTTCAGACTCCCGCCGCAGGGCAGGGTTCCCGAATCCCAGCGTCTCTCGAACCAAATAGAGAGGTCGCCGCTTTGACTCGCCGTAAATTCGTCCGATATATTCGCCGATAATTCCGAGGCAGATGAGCTGGACACCACCCAGGAAAAGAACGGCTATGACGATACTCGTCCACCCATGCACCCAATTCCTTCCAAAAATTCTCGCGTAAAGGGCAACCACGATGCCTAAGATGGCCAATCCAGATGCAAAAAATCCCACCCATGTTGCTACCCGAAGAGGGGTCGTCGAGAACGAGAAAATCCCATCCGCAGCAAGCCGGACCATCTTCATCAGGGGATATTTCGTTTGGCCGGCGAAGCGTGCATTGCGATGGTAGGGCACGGCAACCTGTGAAAATCCCAGCCACCCCACCATGCCCCGAATGAACCGGTCCCGCTCCGGCATGTCGAGCAGCGCATCCGCCACCTTCCGGTCAATCAGGCGGAAATCTCCTGCGTTAGCGGCGATCTTCGTTTCCGACAGACGACCGATCAGCCGATAGAACAGTTTGGCCGTCCCGAGTTTGAAGGGAGTTTCGCCATCCCGCTCAATCCGAACCCCGTAGGCCACGTCATATCCGGCACGCCACCGCTCCACAAATTCCGCGATCACTTCCGGAGGATCTTGCAAGTCGGCATCGATGCTCACGATCGCATCGCCAGCGGCATGTTCAATTCCGGCGGTGATGGCGATTTGGTGGCCAAAGTTACGGGACAGACGGACGACGCGAACACGCTTCTCAGAGCGTTGGATATCGCTCAGGATATTGATGGTAGAATCCGTACTTCCATCATCAATGTAAAGAATCTCAAATCGCAGCCCAATTTTTTCTAGCACAGCGAGGAGCCGGTGATGAGTCTCGCGCAGGACATCCTGCTCGTTTGCGCAAGGGACGATCACCGAAACGAGAGGATCAAGTGCCTCTGCACCTCTTCGCATGGCAAAATGCTGATTACCCCTTTCAACTTCCGAACCCATGGGACCTCCGCTTATTGCTATAAACCCACAGTCCATCTCCTCTCGGGGCGGGAGACCGCCGCCAACCCAGAG
>JAKAWN010000302.1 GCA_021827245.1 Acidobacteriota bacterium
CGTTTCGGTCGCCGGCCGCATCAGCGGCGCCGATCTCCAGCCGAACTCGAGCGCGCCCGCGACGTTCAACTTCGACAGCCAAGACATCGGCAAGCCCCTGAAGGGGCTGTCTCTGAAGGGCACCTCAGCGGCCAAACAACTTGCCGCGCTCGCCGGCGATGCCGACGTGAAGATGATCGCCCTGCGTAATATCGATCTGGCGCAAGCCCTGCAAAACATCTATGCGATCAGCCTGCTGGCGATTGACATTCAGGTACGGTAAACGTGCCGTTCACGTCGAGGTGCGCCCCGTAGCACTATCTTCCATATTCCTGAACACCCATATGGGCCCACGCTCAGTTCCTTGCGCGCCAAGGCGGGTAGATACAAGCTGCGGAAATCCGGCAACTGCGCAGCCCGGATGGCATAATGCTTCCGAGCCAGTTCAGAGTTTTCTCCGAACGCTTGTCTGGGATTCCATCCAGACTTCGATGCCTGGGACGTTCGCGTTTAGTCCGAAGCCGTTGACCCGTGCCTGGACGCGCTTGGGGTCCAGCACCAGGTACTCGCGCGGAACGGACTGGCATATGGCGCACTTCGGGTCGTCCGCTCGCTCGTGGCCGCACTTAATGCGCCACTTGGGAACTTCGCGAAACCCGACGCCACGAACCTTCGGTGAGGTCGCCTGCGCGACCGGAGCTACGAGCACGATGGGCACAGATGGCACGGGTTCCGGTAAGGTTTCAACCTGCTCGACAGCGTGATTCAGAATCAAGGCGGCCGTTTCAGGGTCACCCTCGGCTTCACGCGCGGCGGCTTCGGCAATCGCTTCCTCTTCAAGCTTTCGCTTGGCGGCATTCGCTTCCAATTCCCGGCGTTTGCGATCTTCGTCCTCCAGCTTCCGACGTAGTTCCCCAGCCTCTCTGCGCAGCCGTTCTTCTTCGCGGCGCCGTGCCTCCTCCTTCTCGCGCTGGTACCGGCCGAGGCCCTGCTTGATTGAGCGCTCGCGCGCTTCGAGCGGGCCATCGAGCGTCGCTAACAACTGCGTGTTAGCCTTGTGACCTCGATGCCAGAAGTCGATGTACGGCCGGATCGCGCTTTCGAGGCGCGAGTGTAACTGGGCGATCACTTTTGCTTGCTCCGCGGCGGCCTGAAACTGCTCGTCGGTCGAGACCACGGTGAGCGTCTTTGTCTCCGCCAGCCTGGCCTGCACAAGGGCTGAAAGTTCCACCTTCAGCTCTTCCGCCACGGTGAGTTCAGGCGGGCTGATGAGTGTGATAGCAGTCTCCATGGGCTGATACCTCCAAAGATGTTTTCTTGTGAGTGGATTCGCTGAAGCACTACTACGAACGGGGCCTAGCATCGCTGGACCAGAGCTGCTACGCAACCTCGTCGAGGTCCGTCCGGGCACCCGTTTGAATATCCACGCCCTTATTTATCTTCCATGCCGTCACCACCAGCGCCGCGTGGAAGACGTCGAAATCGGCAAGGTCGCTATAGGCCGTGAGCTTGTATGACCCGTCGCGCCTCAGTTGCAAGACGCCACGGTCATACTTGAAGGGAGGCACCACCGGCTTTGGCAGCAGCAGTTCGTATCCAGCCGTTTGTAGGGAAAAGGCAGGGTAAAGCCGCTCGATGCACTTCAAGTCGATGATCCACAATTTCCCGGCCATTGTCCCTGTGCGGTCAATCGTCCCGCCACAGAGCATGCCGTTAATGCGGCCGACCAGCCGGTGTTCGATCAGTTGTGTCCGAAAGCCCGACTCGCGAATGAATTTTTCATAGCCCGCCAAGTATCCCTGAATCTCAGGGTCCACTGTCTCGAGGTCGAGGCAGCCTTCGTCGAGGTATTGTGTGGCTTTGTGAACGTATTCCCCAATGATGCGCTTACGGTCGACCACCTCGGGCGCGACCATCGTGTAATCAGCGGAAAGCCCGGCCGAGTGTAGTACTTGGGTGACGCTCGGCACGGGACGTCCCTGGACAAGATAGAGATGGCGCTCGGCGTCGAAAGTGAAATCAATGCCCACGGCTTAACCCTCCACGAAACCAGACAGGACGTAGTACTGGCGATCCTTGTCCAAGACCACCGCAACGCGCGCCTCGGCCTGATGCCCCTGACGCCGGGCAATCTCCGGCATCAGTTCCGGGTCGTTGCAGTAGATCGTGCTCGTCGAGCCGTTTTGCCGCATCTTGAAAACCACGTACTCCACGCCATTGCCGCTGCGGTGGATCGTATTGCCCAAAGCATCTGGTTCGGATGGCCCGACAAGACCTCGCAGTGTGGCGAGCTTGGGCCGAGAGCCGTTGGCGGCTGCGTTGGGACTGGTGTTGACGGTTGGTGCAGGCTGCGCCATGCCCCCACCGCTTCCATTCGCAGGGCTCGGTGCATCCACGGCATTGCTGTGACTCTGGGCCGGCTCCGGCTTGCGCTGCGGTTCCCTGATTGGACCCTTGGGCGCACGCTTCATTCGATCGTTCGACGCTGCAAAAGCGGGCTTACGCCCCGGGTCACGAACGGCAGGAACAGAGGTGGCTCCGGCGGTTGCGTTGCATGGATTCGATGATTCACTTGTATCGGAGCCGTTCTCCAGTGGGGGGTAAAACTCGGCGGTAATTTCCGGCGCCTGATCGTCTTCGTCCTCCACCACTTCAATCGCCCGGTCGCCCCAGCCAAGCCGCCGCCGCGTCTCTCGAAACAGCCGGGCATTCCCCGTCAGGTTGGCGACCAGCTTCCCGATGTCCTCGCCGTCCACTTCCAGGCTCAGGGCCCAGATGGTGGTCGTTTTCTTCCGCTGCTCCTTGCGGTCGAAGTACGCCGTCTCCTCCGGGCGCACCACCAGCTTCGCTGTAATGCCAGCCAAGCGGCCGCCCGTGAAGGTCTGAATCTCTTCGAGGGCCGAGTGGATTTGGCGGATCGAACGGTAAGAACTGGTGTGGATGCGGCAGATGCTCCCCAGGCGGGGAAAATCGGCCAGCACGAACCGCAGATCGCCGCTCGGCTTGCAGAGGCCAGCGACAAGCTCCGGACACTGGCTACCGCAGGGAGTCCACGGTTCGCCACTCGGGTGCGCCGGCGTGCGGCGCGTGGCGCGCGTCCCATCACCCCAGCATTTCCGCTCGATAGCCGTCCACCAGGCGTATGTGGTGGGAAAGACGTTGTCAATGTCGTCGTCGATCAGCATGATCTGGACCGCCCCACACTCACTGCCATAGTGCCGCATCAGTTCGGGGTCGGGTTCCCACTCCACCCCTTTGGGGGTCTTCTTTTTGTGCAGGAACACAAAGTGGTCAAGTTTACAGGGATAATTACGGTCGCCTTGCGGCGGCATGCCGATGGCAACCTTGGTGGAAACCGAAAGCCGCTGTACTGCGCGACCGTCCGGGTCGTGAGTCACTCCGATGATCATAGACATTTGCTCCTTGGAACAAGAATTGGAAGGTAGGCGCACGTCGATAGAAGCAGTCCGGCGCCGATGTGAGGACATCGAGTTGGTCCCACCGGTGTGAGGCCGCACATCGGCAGGATGCCCGCGTTGCGCAACTATTTGGAAAAGGGTCTCCGAAGGGGCAGGTGCAAGGGCGGGGGATCTCAGGGCGTGGGCATGAGAACAGATTTCACGGTGCGCATGGGCGTTTGGTCTTCGGAATCTGGCAAGCTGGTGAGGCGTTCTCCCGGCAGGTCGGCTGCTTCCGTGGTCAGAATCGACAGGCCCTGTTCTGCGACTCGCTCCGCCGCCGAGAAAGGTCAGCCGATCACATTTCCCATAAAACCCACACTGCGTCCAACCGGTCGCTGTTCAGCGGAAGCGTCTGGAGCATAACTTCCGAGTCGGCGACCATCCTGACAGAATTCATTTCCGGCATGTGTCGTTTGCCGACAGGCTGCGACCGGCATGGAATTGGAATCACGATTTTGGTGGAGTTTCGGAGGATCCGGCAAGAACTTTAGAGAACCAGGCAAAGGCCGGAAGTGAGAGCGGACTATACTTCACCTTTGGGCCAGCCAGAATTTCGGAGCGTCATCTGCGGCACCCGGAAGATCGCCCGCGGCGCGATTTTGAGGCTGACCCAAACGGTTGATTCATCAACTGCAAATTTAATTCGAAGGAGAAACAAATGCAGAAGCGCAAACTTGGAAAAAGCAATCTGGAAGTATCGGCCATCGGGCTCGGCTGCATGGGCATGAGCTTTTCCTACGGTCCTCCCAAAAACAAGCAGGAGATGACGGCTCTTCTCCATGCCGCCGTGGAACGCGGCGTCACATTCTTCGACACAGCCGAAGTTTATGGCCCATTCATGAACGAAGAGCTGGTGGGCGAAGCCCTCGCTCCCGTGCGTGAGCAAGTGGTGATCGCCACCAAGTTCGGGTTCGATCTGAGTGGCAGCGATAATCGGCCGGGAGCGGCAGGTCTGAATAGTCGGCCCGAGCACATCAAGCAGGCCGCCGAAGGCTCGCTCAAGCGCCTCAAGACCGATGTGATCGATCTGTTCTATCAACATCGAGTTGATCCGAACGTGCCGATCGAAGACGTGGCGGGAGCGGTGAAGGATCTGATTGAGCAAGGCAAGGTCAAGCACTTCGGACTTTCCGAGGCAGGCGTAAAGACGATTCGCCGCGCACACGCGGTCCAGCCGCTCACCGCTCTCCAGAGCGAATATTCACTCTGGTGGCGGGAGCCTGAAGCCGAAGTATTACCGACGCTCGAGAAACTCGGCATCGGATTCGTTCCATTTAGCCCCTTAGGAAAAGGGTTTCTCACGGGCAAGATCACCGAAGAAACGAAGTTCGATAAGACCGATTTCCGCAATATCGTCCCACGCTTCACGCTGGAGAACCGCAAAGCGAATCAGGCTGTGGTGGATTTGGTTAGCAAATTCGCAGAACAGAAGAAGGCGACCCCCGCGCAGATCGCGCTCGCTTGGATTCTCGCGCAGAAGCCTTGGATGGTTCCCATCCCCGGCACAACCAAGCTGCACCGGCTGGAAGAAAACATCGGAGCCGCTGCCGTTGAACTAACACCCGACGATCTCCGCCAAATCGACGACGCCACCTCGAAGATTGCCGTGCAAGGAGCTCGGTACCCGGAGAATCTACTGAAAATGGTCAATCGCTAAAGTCAGCAGTTCTCGGGAGGAGCAGGATGCGAATCGGCATTCTCGGTTCGGGGTTGATGGGCGGGAAGCTGGGAACGATCTTTGCGCGCGCCGGACATGAAGTGGTGTTCAGCTACGCGCGGAGCAACGACAAACTCAAGAGGCTGGTGCGCAACACTCAAGGCAATGCACGCGCTGGGACGCCGGGCGAGGCCGCAAAGGAAGCGGACGCGCTCCTCCTGGCCGTGCATTGGTCCCGAGTCGATGATGTGTTGAAGCAGGCGGGCGATCTGTCCGACAAGGTGATCGTGACCTGCTCACTGCCGATGGATGTCGGCAACACGAAACTCATCATGGGCACCACTACTTCGGGAGCCGAAGAACTCGCAAAGAAAGTTCCACAGGCTCATGTCGTCGCGGCTTTCCAAACCGTACCCAGCGAAGTGCTTTTCGGCGTGTACGAAACCAGGCGCAAGGCCACGCGACCGAGCCTGGTGTATTGCGGCGACGACCAGAGTGCCAAAGATGTGGCCGCGAAGCTGATCGATGATGCGGCCTTTGATCCAGTGGATGCCGGCCCTCTTCGGATTGCTCGCTATACGGAGCCATTCGCACTGCTGGTCGCCCATCTCGCCTACGAGGGGGAAGGCGGACCGGAACTGGCTTACCGGTTCGAGTGGTTCGGGAAATGAGCATCTCCAAATCATGTATGAAGGAGTAATGAGTATGAGTAACGAGCCTTCAGCGGCCAAAAAGATGATTGGTGACTTTTCGCCAAAGCTGGTCGAATTGACTGACCGCGTGCTTTTTGGCGATGTCTGGGAACGCCCGGAACTTTCGAAACGTGATCGTAGTCTGGTTACAGTGGCTGCGCTGATTGCTTTGAATCGCACGGAACAGTTGCAGTTTCATCTCAAGAAGGCTTTGCAGAACGGGCTTAAGCAGGGGGAGTTGATCGAGGTCATCACGCACGTGGCGTTTTATTCAGGCTGGCCCAACGCAATGAGCGCTATCATGATCGCAAAGGAGGTATTCTCGAAGGCGTGAAGACTAATGGCAAAATTGCGTCTCCGCGGCGGGCGGACAGGGTTGCGCGACCAAATGAACCCGACACGGCTAAGTTGGCCCGATGCATTGCTGCCTATGCCCCGCATGACGGTAGTTTCGAGCTACGCATCCCGGGTGTGCGCGCCATTCGATTTTCGCGAATCAATAAAGAGTGTGTGCATGCCCTCGGGCTACCCTCGCTGTGCATCGCCGCGCAAGGAACCAAGACCGTCATCGTAGGACAGGAGGTTTACGAATACGACGCATCGCGCATGATCGTGTACTCTGTTGCCCTGCCGGTTGCCGCCCAGATCACGCAGGCGAGTTTCGCCGAGCCTTACCTCGCTCTCAAGCTGGACCTCGACCCCCTCAAGATCGGCGAGCTTGTTCTCAAGGTTTATCCGAAGGGTGTGCCTCCGGTCCAGGAAAGGAAAGCCGTTTACACCACTGTGGCCGACGCAAGCATCGTCAACGCCGCGACGAGATTAATGGAGTGTCTTGCGCAGCCGGGGGACGTTGAGCTCCTCGCCCCACTGGTGGTGGATGAAATTTTGATCCGGCTACTACGAAGCCCCATGGGTGTTCGCGTGGCGCAAATGGGCTTTCGAGAGTCCAGCGTGCAACGAGTTGCGAAGGCGATTTCCTGGCTGCGCGCCAACTTCTCCCAACCCATGAAAGTCGAGGAGCTGGCTGACCTGGTGCACATGAGTGTTTCCTCTTTCCACGAGCACTTTAAGTCGGTCACTTCGATGAGCCCGCTGAATTACCAAAAGGCGCTGCGTCTCCAGGAGGCGAGGCGCCTCATGTTGTCCGCGATGATGGACGCGGGCAGCGCGAGTCAGCGCGTGGGATATCTGAGCGCTTCGCAGTTCAGCAGGGAATACAGCCGCTTCTTCGGGAGTGCGCCGGCCAGGGATATCACCAGATTGCGTCAAGAGACTCAACCTTGGTCCGAGCCGACTCGCACTGTGGATTGAGGATGCAAGAGATTCGGTGACGGAATGACAGCAGTCGCCGGATGGGAGAACTTCCACGTGATCGTCGGGTCGTTTGCAGGCGCCCTGATCGGGTTGCCGTTTGTCGTCCTAACCCTCATTGCCGATCGGCCGGCCGCACAAGGTCAAGCGCGGGCCGGCGACGCGTTTGCCACTGGCGATTCCCTGCCATCAACGGTGCAAGGTTTACATATCGCGGTCCACTTGACGGTTAGTCGCGAAACCGCGGATGTGGCCTGCACTGTCATTTCTGACAGTTGTGCTTGGATGGCGGCGCACTCGGAAGTCATTGTGCAACTCTAGTGGAGCAGGTGCGCCGCCATCACGAACGCCGCAAGACTCCGTTCCAACTGCCCCACAGAAAAACAAACGCGAAAAGAGAAGATGAAAACGGCGACGAACGGCCGGAACAGGAAAAGGCAACAAGCCAGGAGAGGGGGCTGAATCCATCACCAAAGTGGACATGGTCCCGAAACCCCGTTTTAGAATGGAACTGATTCCTCTTCTTCGAAGGGGTTATCCTCCTCCGAGGGCTGCACTGCCCCCTGAGAAGCCCCGGCCTGCGGCGCAGGCTTGGCACTTTCAGTCTTGGATTTCGCCGCGTTGCCGTTTGCAGCAGGGGAAAGCATCTGCATGTATCGGGCAACGATGTCATATGACTTGCGTTCGTTGCCGTCACGGTCCGTCCACTTCCCAATCCGAATGGATCCCTCGATGTACACCTGCTTCGATTTGGCGAGGTACTCACCGCAGATTTCAGCCAGCTTGCCCCAAGCCACAATCGAGTGCCATTCGGTCCGCCTCTGGACTTCGCCGGCCTTGTTCTTGAAGGTCTCGTTCGTCGCCAGCGAAAAACGGCAGACTGTGGCACCCGACCCCGTGTATTTCAGCTCAGGATCTTTGCCCAAAAATCCCAATAAAATCACTTTATTTACGCTCATGATGTTTTGTCTCCTTTCGCGAACACTGTTCCTTTCATCGAACCTCGCTTGCTGCGCTCAGCGCGCTTCTGCTCCGCGGCAATGATTGCTGCTCGATTCCAAACTTGCGCCCACGTAATGGTGATGTTCCGGCGGCACCCTTTCGGACGAAGGCCAAGTCCCCACGCCTCGACAAGAACCACCAGCGGCCGCTTGCCGATCAGCAGCGGCGTCTCGAACACCAACCGCCTTCGGCGATCAATCAGTCGTGTCATACGCACCTCGAACAGCTTCGCATCCGAAACACCGGATCATCTGGTCACTTCGCAATGGGCTTTGCCAC
>JAKAWN010000303.1 GCA_021827245.1 Acidobacteriota bacterium
ACCTCTTGAAGTGAACGCAAGCGCTCTTTTGCCCAGTCCGCTGTAATCGGCTGCGCTTGTGTCCGTAGGTATTCCGTCAGGCTCGATAGTTTTGCGGTAGCAACCTGCGCCAGTTTTTCACGGTCGACCTTGGCATAGATCTGCGTCGACCGTGGCGAGCGGTGACCAAGGTGATCGCCGATTTCTTTAATCGAAAATCCCTCATGCAGGAGGTGGCTGGCACAGGCGTGGCGCAAACTGTGTGGGCCATAGTGTGGTAAGGGACCAATCGCCCCAACGTACCGGGCGACGGTAGAAGATGCACTTCTGCCCCTCATTGGCCTATGCGGTTTGCGCAGCGTGAGAAAAAGAAAGCGCGAAGAACTTCGAGGCCGTACGTTCTGGAGGTATTTCAGGATAGCGTTTCCCACCTCGGCAGTCAGTGGAAATTCCTGAATCCGCTTGTTCTTCAGCCGTCGGACGCGGAGCTTTTCATTGGCCCAGTCCACGTCATCCAGAGTTAACCCGCAAGCCTCGCTTATTCGCAGACCGTAGACCGCCAGAAGTAGAACGAGTGCACGATCGCGAATATGGCTCGGACGCTCTGTGTTGAGATTGGCAATCAAACGCTGGACCTGTTCCCAGCTTGGGCCTTCCGGAAGTCCTGCGTTTGAGTAGATGCGTGGACTCTGTATTGTCTCAGCCAATCCCGGCGCGCACCAACCGCGCCGGCTTGCGTAACGGAAGAAGGCGCGTAGGGAGTTACCATACGCTTTGACTGTGGTTTTCTTCCAGCCACGTGCCTTGTTCTGAACAAAATACGCCGCTAGGATCTGGGGAGACACTTCCTTCAGCGAGATGCCCAATTTTCCAACCCACTCGAAGAAAAGGTTCAGCGCCGACTCGCGACTGGAAATGGTTTGATCCGTATATCCTCTTTCATCACGGAGCTCTTTGAGAAAACCGTCGAGTTCTGGTCTGAACTGGGGATTGCGGCCCGGGTCACACCACTTGCCCAAGAAACGAAACCATTGCTTAGCCACAAAGATGAACCTTTTCGTTACGTAGTCACGCGACTCGCCTGTGCAACTCGGCGAGCATGTCTTCGCGGCCCAATCTCTGGCTGCCCGCACGATCTGCTGTTCTGTAATCGGCATTCGTTGCCGTACGTTCACTCGCTCCGCAATCACCAGAAGCAATTTGTTTGTCTGTCGGAGCGTGTGCCACCCATGGCCGCGTTCGTTAAGGTCACAAAGGAAAGCACGCCGCTCTTCGGCAAAGCGGCCTGTGCTGTAGATCCATACCGCATCACTGCGTTTCACTAGTTGGTCAAACATTTGGCTGACTCCTTGGAGTGAATTTGAAAATCAGCCAAGTATGCAGGTTATGTGGCCATCATGGCAGGCAGCAAGCTGAAGGGAGGACAGTTAATGAAACATGCCAACATAAACGATATCCCAACATATCTGCGGGTGTTTGGCAACGAGCTTGGAGAGCGAATCCTCGAGTCCTTTCCGCCTTTGCACGGCGCCCAGGATCCGTCTTCGCCGCTGCTCAGGAATCTGCTGCGCAAGCCTTATGCGGCCCAAACCGTCGCCGTTATGGGCGTCGTGCGCCTGCTCGCCCAGGCTCGTTCGGCCGCAGTCGTGGCGGAGTGTGGCACGGGCAAAACTCTGATTTCGCTCGCCAGCGTCTATGTCGCCGCCAACGGCAAGCCATTTACAGCCCTCGCCATGGTGCCACCCCATCTGACCATGAAATGGTGCCGTGAAGCTCTTCTGACAATCCCGCGCTTGCGCGTCTTCCTGATCGATGGCCTGCGGGACGCGAAGTCGGCCAGCCTAAACGGTATCCACGAGGTCAAGCTTCGTCGCGGTCGCGTTATTCGCGAGGGACTAAAGACCACGCTGACGGACCTACGGTCGCGCAAGAACTACCGAAGTGCCCGCGCCCGCTGGGATGCGATCTGCCCGTCCCCTGCACTGTTTGTGATCTCGCGCGAGACGGCGAAGCTCGGCTACTTCTGGCACCATGCTTACAACATAGCTCAATCGGGACGCTACCAGGGCAGCGTGGTTAATCCCGACACCGGGCAGCCAATCTACAGCGGCGAGAAAGACGTGCGGGTTCTTTCCTCGGATTTCAAGAAGGTCCGGCTGAGCGAGTGGGTTGGACCTGCGGACGAGGCGGTCGAAGCTGACCTCAAGGCGCGCCGCAAGCTGTTCAGTGCCCTCTGGCAAGCCGATCGCTCGAAAGTGCGAAGATACGCCCCGATCGAGTTTCTCGGACGCCATCTCAAGGGTTTCTTCGACTTTGCCATCGCCGACGAGGCGCATGAGCTCAAGGGTGGGGATACCGCACAAGGCAACGCCCTCGGCACGCTCGCCAGCTGTGCCAGGAAGATCCTCATCCTGACCGGCACGCTCCTGGGTGGTTATGCCGATGACGTTTTTGAGATTTTGTTCCGCCTCGAACCGGGAAAGATGGTGGAGCATGGGTTTGAACATGGCGAAGGGGTCGGGCCGTTTATGGAGACCTACGGCCTGCTCGAAACGATTACCACCATCGAGCCGGCTGAGAATGCTTGCTCTGAGGCCAAAGTAACTCGGCGCGTGCGCCGCCGCCCCGGTGCTTCGCCTCTGCTCTTTGGCGACTTCTTGATGCCGCTGACAGCCTTCCTTTCGCTCGAAGACATCGCCCATGTATTGCCGCCCTACCGGGAGGAGGTGGTCCGCGTGGAGATGGACGAGGAACTTAAGAGGGCGTACGGCGAGCTTGTAGAGGCGATCAAGAAGGCCCTGCAGGAGCACCGCGGCAACCCATCTGTTGTGAGCGTCGGGATGAATGCTCTGTTGCTTTACCCGGACCGGCCGTTCGGCCTGGGCACAGTCTACGGCTCCGAGTTCGATCCCGAGACGCAACGCCGCGAACGTTTTGTGATCGCGGAACCAACAGATCTGGATGAGGGCGTGCTCTATGCGAAGGAGCGGCGGCTGGTTGAGGAAATCAAATCGAGCCTAAACCGCGGCCGCAACGTTCACGTATTTGCGGTTTATACCCGGACTCGAGACGTGACCCGGCGGCTCGAACGCATCCTCCAGCGAGAGGGAATCCGCGTCGCCGTCCTCACCAGTGACGTGAAGCCCGAGTTGCGGGAGGCTTGGTACGAGCGGCAGTCACGCCAAGGCGTTCAAGTCGTAATCGCGCACCCGAAGCTCGTGAGTCTAGGGCTTGATCTCCTCGATTACCCGGACCTGATTTTCTGGGAGACGGGCTACTCGCTCTATACACTTCGCCAGGCGAGCCGCCGCTCGTGGCGCATTGGCCAAACCGAGGAGGTTACGGTCAAGTACTTCGCTTATGCGAAAACGGCTCAAGAGGCTTGCCTGCGGCTGATGGGGCGAAAGCTTTTAGTCGCGCTGGCTATAGAGGGGAAGTTTTCGACAGAAGGGTTGCAGGCGGTCGGCGAGGACGACGACCTACTCATGGCGATGGCGCGCGAGTTGGTCACCGAAAAGGGTATCGGCGAGAGCGCTGACCTCGTCTGGCGAGAAATTCAGCAGCAGAACGCGGCGTTCGTGCATGTGCTACCCGAGAGAGTTGAAACTGAACACGAGGTGCCTATGGAAGCAGTTGTTCTTCCCCATGCGCCCCTGTCCTCGGCCGCCGATCAGTTGCTCTTGTTTGGCGCTTCATTGGCCGCTGCCTCAGGCCGCAAGCGTGCCGCGTGCCGGCCAGCTCCCGCTGTCTTGCCTGGCAACAAGCAGCTCGGTCTGTTTTGAATCAAGGAGGTCGCGAACGAAAAAGAAGGGGTAATTAGTCATTGGCCGGCACGACGTGGACGTCGGTATGGTACTTGCTGTGATCCGAGAGCAGCAGTTGCGGCCGCAACTGTGGAGGTCCGGCGATCCCACGGGGATCGGGACGCAACGAACGCCAAGGAGGAAGTGGGAATAATACAGCGGGCGATGAAGCTGGACGGGTACCATCAAGTGATCTTCATTTGCCATACGCCACTTGTTTGGGATCTGGCCGACTGCATCGTGTCAGTGGGTAAAGGACGAGTACACATGGACAGCCGAGGAGTGGTGGCTGCCGTGTGACACGAAGCCCTTTGGCACGGCTGTTCGGCGGAGCGTCCCGAAAAGAGAAAGCCAGGTCTAGTTTGGTTTGGACAGCGAACTAATGGCTTGAGCCAGCATATGCTCCAGGCTGCTCGTCTCCGAGACCGCATCGTCAGGGATGACCGCATAGGACCAAGGCTTGCCGCCCTGCTTCGGATTCGCGGCTTCGCACCGTTTCACAGCCGCCTGCGCTTTGGCCTTCACATCTGGGTCGTTCAGCTCGTCGCGAGCCTTAATCTCGACCAGGTAGCGGTTAGTTTTGGTTTCGACGATAAAATCGATGTTGTACGTGTCGCCCTTGTAAAAGATTGGAGTCTTGCGGTGGGTGAATCCACTTCAAAACTTACTCATCATCCTTGTATGATCGCAAGACGTTCCCCAGTGTCTTATATGCCAACTGGCGCCGGACGCATACGACAAACCTGGTCGCAACCGTGCACACATTCGGCACACAAGTCTTCATTGACCATGCTGCAAGACAAACAGAACACTGGCTCGGCAGCGCACCCATCACTGAGCAGGGGAAGTCAGGGACCATGCCTCGGAGTGCATTTCGAACCCAGGGCGAACAACGAACAGCACGCCGTCCGCTTGGACGGTCTGTCTTTGATAGAGGAATCGGTCGAGTTTGGCAAAATACTCATTGATCGCGGTTCAATGTTTACGCGACCTAGCCTCAGGCGTTCCCTTTCACGATGACAATCCGGGTTCAAATTCCACCAGAAACCACTTACAATCAGGCATTTAAAGACTTCTAACGATTATTGCAGCAGCCAGAAGGTCACAGCCGTTTGTGGCAAGGTCCGTGCGCAGCTTTTTTGAAGCGCTGAGCCGAACTCACCAGGGATGGCTCCGCCTTACTAAAAGGTGATCCCCCTTTTTTCGAGGTAATATTAATTTCGACATAAACCATGATTCCTGAATTCTCAGAGTCCGAAATTTCTATTGCGATGCGTGTCGGGCTATTGTAGAGTTTCCGTTTGCGGTGATGGAGCGCCACCGTTAAGAGTCCCGGAAGACCGCGACTAATGGCTCCTACCTGTTGGGTAGGGGCCTTTTTTATTTTTGGGGTCAGAATGTTACCTCACATCGTTTATAACCTGGTACAGGTGGCCGTCGTGATGGGATTCTCACCTTTGGTGGCTGGAGTCATCAATCGCCTAAAAGAGATGGTGCAGTCAAAGCGGGGGCCGAGTGTCCTGCAGCCTTACCGGGACATCTGGAAACTCTTTCACAAGGACCAGGTAATTTCCGAGCAGAGTTCGTGGATTTTTCGTTTTACACCCTACGTGGTCTTCGTTGCGCCAATCTTTGTCACCCTGCTCATCCCGGTACTTACCAACTATCCGCTGTTTCTCGCGTTCATGGGCGATATGCTGGGCGGAGGCTTTGTTCTTGCGCTGGCCGGCTTTTTTGCAACCCTGGCCGCGGTTGACACTGCCAACCCTTACGGGCCCATGGGAGCCAGCCGGACGCGCCTGGTCGGCTTCCTTGCCGAGCCTGTGTTCATGATTGTTTTCTTTACCGTCTCTTTTGTAGCAGGATCTACCATTCCGTACATCGTCCAGCAGCAATGGGTGCAGCCATTCTCCAATTTTTTCGAACCTGCCCACGTCCTGATCATTCTTGCCTTCTTCATTCTGATTCTGGCCGAGGGAGGACGCATTCCCGTGGATAACCCTTCTGGCCACTTTGAGTTGGCCATGATTGACGAATCGAAGGGTCTCGAGTATTCGGGGCCGGCGGCGGCCCTGATGAAATGGGGCGGAGAAATGAAGCTTTTTGTTCTCATTTGCATCTTGCTGAATGTTCTGGTCACACCCTGGGGGCTGGCGCAAACCACGGCTCCCGGCGCCGTTCTGCTGGCGATTCCAGCCGTCTTGCTCAAGATTTTCCTGTTTGTTCTAGTTTTAGTCATTGTTGAAAGCTCGCTCGCCAAGTTGCGGCTTTTCCGCATCAGCGAATTTCTGGGAGCTGCGTTCATCATCTCTGTCGCGGCGATGATTAGCTGGCTATTTGCAGTCTGATCTTCGGAGAAAGGCACGGTAACAGCGGCCATGATCCCAGCTTCTTTTCTTCCACAGCTCAATGCTCTCGCCGGCGGCCTATTCTTGTTGTGCACTTTCGGCATGGTAGCGACCCGCCAGGTTCAGGGCTGCATGCGTTTTTTTATCTGGCAGTCGGTCTTCCTTGCTTTGTCAGCTTTCCTACTGGGCTTTCACCCCGTGGTATGGGATCTGCTCGGCGTAGGTGTGATCAACCTGATTAATAAGCCGATTCTCATCCCGTGGCTGCTTCGGAAAACCGTGCCGGGGGAAGTCTATACGCGGCGCGAAATTGACCAGGCCCTGAATATCCCCATTTCCCTGCTTGTTTCACTCGGTTTGGCGATAGCCGCATATTTGATTACGTCCCCTTGGCTGCGGATTCCGGCCGGGCCTTCCGTGGGAGTGAACCTGCCGATTGGCCTCGCAGCGCTGCTGCTGGGTGCTTACACGCTCACCGTGCGCCGTGAGGCGGTCCCGCAACTGCTTGGCTTGCTGTCCATGGAAAACGGAGCTTTTTTTGCCAGCATCGCCATTGCTCCGGACCTGCACCTCTTTATCGAATTGGTGGTGGCCTTTGATGTTCTGATCGCTGTTTTTGTGA
Organism: Acidobacteriota bacterium; assembly: GCA_021827245.1. The sequence continues at coordinate 6,753 of JAKAWN010000303.1, forward strand.
TCGGGGTGCTCACACGCGCGATGCAGGAGCATATCGGGACAACAAACGTTGGTTCTCTCGACACACTTAAAGAGGAGCCTCGGCCTTGACCCTTGTTGCGATCTTAGCGCTTCCTTTATTAGCCTCTATCTTGTGCTGGACGCCCGCGGTCGGCCGCCGGATCGCATCCGTCCTGACGATGGTGACCTGTATCGTACTTCTGTTGCTGGCGCTTCGGGCAACTCACCAGGTCATCGCACAGGGACAGATCGTCGCGATTCCGGGTTGGCTGGAAATGGATGCCCTGGGGGCACTGATCCTGCTCCTGGTAAGTGCGGTGGCCGTCACGGCCTCGCTTTATTCCCTTGGCTACATGAAGCGCACCACGCATGATTTATCTCTCCTTCACCACTACTATGGCAATTTCAACCTTTTTATTTTTTCCATGGTCGCGGTTCCGGTCGTCGTGGGGCCGAGCGTCGCTTGGCTGGCCGTCGAACTGACCACGCTCCTTTCAGTATTGCTGGTAGGTTTTGAAAGCAGCCGCGAAGCGCTGGAAGCCGCCTGGAAGTATGCGATCCTCACCTTGACCGGGGCGGCGATTGCCCTGTTTGGCTTTCTTCTGTTGTTCTGGGCTATGCACGTGGCGGGAGGCTCTGACTACACGTGGTCCGGGCTGGAACTCGTCGCGCCGCATATGCCGCCTGCGGTGGTGAAAATTGCCTACCTGGCGATTCTGGTGGGCTTTGGGACCAAGGTCGGGCTGGTCCCCCTCCATACCTGGTTACCCGATGCCCACAGTCAGGCCCCCACCCCCGTTTGCGCCTTGCTCTCCGGTATTGAGACAAGTGCCATCCTTTATGTCATCCTCCGGCTGATGCCTATCGCGAGGGCTTCCTTGGGTCTCACTGTAGATCATTGGGCCCTGGTCTTTGGGCTGATCTCCGTGGGTGCGGCAGCCTTCTTGCTGATTCAGGTACACGACTATAAGCGGCTCTTTGCCTACTCGACGGTCGAGCATATGGGGATCATTCTAGTGGCCGCCGGTCTGGGCGGCCAGACTGCACATTATGGTGCGATGTATCAGATTTTCTCTCACGCCTTTACCAAGTCTTTTTGCTTTTTTGCGGCGGGAGCTGTTTTACTGGCTCTCGGCACGCGCGAGATTGCCGCGGTGCGAGGCTTGATTCGGAGTTCGCCCTTAGCTGGCGCCACCTTGCTCATGGGCAGTTTGGCGATTGCGGGTGCGCCACCATTTGCCGTGTTTCTCGGCGAGTTCACAATCCTGAAAGCCGGTGTTGCCAGCGGGCATTACCTTGCGACAGGGTTGTTGGCGTTTTTTCTTGCCGTTGCCTTTTTTGGCATTTTGCTTCACGTCAACCGCATGGTCTTTGGAGTTCCACCGGAGAAACTTACCGAGACTCCTGCGATGCCATGGAGCAGCGCGCTGGCCTTGCTCTTAGCTGCTGCGCCCGTGTTGATCTTTGGCGTCTATGTGCCGAATTCCTTACACACGCTGCTGATCCGGGCTGCTGGACTCATCGGAGGATAAACGTATGGATCATCCAGCCGAGATAACCGCCCGCGCCAGCCAAAAGTGGCCCACGGACTTGGAAGCCTGGGTCGACCGCAGAAAACCTCAGATCGGAA
>JAKAWN010000304.1 GCA_021827245.1 Acidobacteriota bacterium
GGGCGCAATCGACGGCCGGCCCACCCGGGCATACATCGACGTGAATCGACGCGACAGCTTCTTCAAAACCTCATCCCCCAGCGGCCGCATCTTGCGCAGGGGATGGTCTTGGGGCACGCGCTGCCCCGGGGAAAGATAGCTGAACATGCCGTTTTGCTGAGTGTCTTCACCGCGCATCAGAAAATCCTCCTGAAAGTAGAACAGCTCAGGAGGCATATCTATCACATTACGAGTTACTCTCAACGGCACTTTCTGAGTTTTTCAGCAACCTGCTAGAAATTGACGCCGTGATATAGCCATCGTTGGAACCTCCCATTCCTGTGATCAAGGGTTTCTGCTGCTCTCCTGCACACCTGTTGTCTGGTGAGAAGATGAAAAGCGACAGAAGCACCGGTGTGCGGCGCCTTGCGAGAGGCTCTTATTTATACACGAAGAACAGAATTTCCTCCGCATGGCGAGTGAAGTTGTCTCCGGCCGGGACATGGATATTCTCGCGGACCAGGCCGGGCAGGCGGTGTGCCGACCTGCCAGGGGTTTCCACCATCTTTGAGGGGAAGCTGAAGATCCAGTAGTAATATTCATTCCATCTCTGGTTTTCTCCATTCACATATTCGATTTTCAGAGTTATCAAACTCTTCCCTGCAGTGTATTTGCAGGGAATCTCAAAATCGGTATCCTGCCATCGAATGTCCCGGTAGGTCTTGTCGTAGTCAACCGTATACCAGGACCGCTCTGTGACCCGCTTGCCATCCACGTAAACACGAGCCGTTTGGCGGTTGTCCGACTTGTCTGTTCTTCTCCGAATCCTGACCCCTTGATTCGCGGGATCGATCTTCACGGTAAACTGGCTATAGCCATTGAATGACACGCCGTCGTCCTGTATGGGTGGCGTATTAAAAAGCACATTGTTAAACTCTCCCTCATACCAGAATTCCCCCAGAAGGAAATATCCCGGAGCCCCTTTCGCGTCCTGTCGAGGGCCAACTAGCTGATACGCATGTTCTGACTCGGATTCCCGCTTCCCCACATCTAGCTCGTCCGTTAGAACCACGCTTGGGGTTTCCCGCCCATAGAAAAACGCGACGCTCTCTTCGTTCCCCACCTGGTACATTCCCTCATGGCCCAATGGGGAATGTGGTCCGTACACTTGATGTCCGTGTTTTATAGATGAATTAAAGAAATAGAGGTCCGGCGTGAAAAACCGATAGGCTGTTCCTGACCCACCTTTGGCAGCAGTGGCGCCAAATACCGCGTGCTGTAGATTCTTCAGCCCCCACCCCATATTGTGATCGTCCTCAAATCCCTCGCCATAAATTTGCGGCGTGCGACTGCCGTCAAAATACGTCCGCTCATCCTCTTCCGTACTGGTGTCAAACCTGGAAACGACGTGCCCCACCACGTGTCCCGTGCCCACCCAGTCTAAATACGTATAGTCGATGCCTTCCTTGCGGGGGAATTCCTTCTGATATTGAGCGAAGAAGTACCCGCAATCCGTTTCGACATAGGATTGAGAGTGAGAGGACTTGTATTGGACGGCTGCCTTAACTCTCCTGATGTTCTGCCGTCCTCTATTTTCAAGCTCGATTTTGAGAAGCCTCCAGTAAGGCACGGGAAAGTAGCAGTACATCGAAGAAGGAGAGTATCCCAGCACCAAAGACGAGAAGGATGCGTCCAGCGATTTTCTGTTGGCGCCAAAGAAAGCGCCAAGCGGCGCCTCCACTTGCGCTGGCAACCTACCGTCCGCGGTTATCTTGAGCCAGGTCTGGAACAAGGCTTCTTCATTCATGGGTTCAATGCTTATTCGAAGGCTACTGGCCGAGCCCGCTCCAGTAACCTCAGCGAGGCTGATCCGCTTTCCAGCTGGCAGGGGAAGCGAACATGTTTTCGTCTTATTTCCCTCCGCTGGCTTTGGGTCCCGCCCCCATTTCTTGGGATCCCACAACCTGAAGAGCGCAGTCTCGTCTTGCTCGGGAGTCCAAGACTCAATTCCGGGGTCCTCCGTGAAGGTATGAAACGTATACTCATACCAATGGTTCCGGCGCTTGGGTATCTTGTTGTACCGGCCGATCCAGGGAATCTGGTTGCTGCCAGGACCGCCTGGCTCACGGCTTAGAGCAACCTTGAGCCGCTTCTTGAAATACATCGGACAGTACATTACTCGGAAATCGTCTCCTCCGTCGATTGCGAGAGGGTAGCGGAAGATGCCAAGAGGATTTTCGGGACTGAAAAACGTAGAGACATCCATATCGATGCGCGGCCGCTCCTCGCCGTCAAAGTAATAACGTATCTTGACTCCCTTGGTCGCCACCGCCGCGTCGTAGGTTCCCGACGTCTTCCAGATATTCATGTGGTGCCGGTAAAGACAGCCGGGACCCATTGCGTCAAATATTACTACCTCTCCATCGGCTTCCGTGTAGATGGGAAAATACTCTTCATCATAGTTATCGCCGGCCCGATCGTAGCTGCAAAATTGATGAGTCTGAACATCGTTGCGCAACAGCGGCAGATTCTCAATTTTGAAAAATGTGTCAATCGCTACAGGCGCGGGCTGTTCACACCGGGTTACGGAATTCGCCCAGACTTTGCTTGTGCTCAAGACCACCGTGGCTGCCGAATCCAGGATAAAGGACCGTCTGTTCATAGTTTGTCTCCGATTTCAGAACGAACTATCATTCCACAGCACTAGCTTCACCCAGCCGGCAGAATGACCGCAAGACAAGAATGTTCGCACAGGCGCGAATGAGGTTTATAGGAGCCTCTGGTGCCCCCGCACATAAGGATTGTGATACACTATCTTGGCAGGCCTTTCCAGCTTCCTCTGCCGTTCAAGATTCCCTGAAACTTTTGGTTATGGACAGGAGCTTCCGCAGCTTTCTGTCCTCGAGAGGCTTGCGGGCGTCTTCAATAAGGGCAGGATTGAAGTCCGTTTCGAGTTCTGTCGGGAGGAATCGCATCAGCGCTTCAGCCCCGGCACAAAGGGGATGGGCGCCCAGCGGCTTACCTGTTTCCGCGTTATACCATTCGTGAATATCCGGGTCGGCGGCCGCCACTTCGTACGATTTCACAGCGAGAGTTTTGGCTTCCTTCATGAACCCGTAGCGTTGAAGGCCATGCGTCACCATGTAATTCCCGTGCGGCCAAAGTCCACCCCGCCAATTGGAGTGCCCTGCTGGAAGCGCATAGTAAATGTCGATTTGCGGACACGGAACGTGGCCGTCGGCCTGTTGGGGCAGTGGGCCGGGAACCGACGAACCGCCAAGCGGGAGGGTAACTGAGAACCCCCTTTTCAGGCTTCGCTGGGTCGCAAGGACACATTAGCCGTCGCTAGAAACTAAAGCGCAGAGCAAATTCCATGATGCGGGGATCCAGGGCGGAAGTGACCTCGCCGTAATTGCCTGCACCTAGGGCTGTCTGGACGCCGCTGAAATTGGTATGGTTGAAGACGTTGAACGCTTCGGCGCGGAACTCCAGCATGGTTCGCTCGGTGAAGTGAAAATCCTTGTAGAGCGCCATGTCGAAATCCATTGCTCCGGGACCGTAAATCGAACCCGGCGCCGCGTCGCCGAAATAGCCGAACGGCGGAGCGGTGAATGCGGCGGTGTTAAACCACTCCTGAGCTGTCTTTGGCCCGCCGATAGACTTGCCGCTGATATCCGGGCGCGTGGCAAGCCCTGGAAAAGGAATGCTTAAGCCTGGGTTCAATGCAAACCCGCTCTGGATGGTGGTCATCCCCCCGTATTTCCAGCCTCCCAATGTCCAGCGCTTCCACCCGCTGGCGTTTTGGTACCAAGGCAGGCTCCAAATATAACTGAATGAGAGGATTTGGGGTACATCAACATTGCTGTTCCCATAGTCGTTTCCGGGATGGTATTCATCCTGAGGGCCACCAATTTCTCCGAATAACGTCTGGCCACGGGTGTCAGAAAGGCCGTGCTGCCAAGTGTAGGACACGTTAAGGAATAGGTTATGCCCAACAGGATGGCGAACGCCAATTTCCAAGGCGTTCCAATAACTGTTTCCGCTGCTGCCGAGGTTCTCAATTGCCCCGGAGCCGAGGTATGGAGAATATAGATAAGGGAAAACTGTGCCTGTGTTGATTATTGGGTTAAAGTTGTAGGGCGCATCAGGCAGCGGCTGGTTGATGTTGTAAAACATTCCCAGGTGGCGTCCGATATCCCCCGCCCCCGCAATTGATGCTAACCAACCGCCTCGGAATTGGTGTTCCAGGCTCAAACTATAGGTTTGGATCATTGGAGCCTGCTCATTTAGCAGCTCTTCCCCGCTCCCGAACGTCGGAGCCGGAGTAGGAGCGGCGGCTGCACCGATGGGATTCGGGAAATGTGGCTCCTCCAGTGTCAGCGACTCGACGAAAGGGAAGTTGCTGGAGCAGCCGCCACTGCAGTCTGAATGAAACGTATTTTCATAGGTGAGGCTGTACCCGCCGCGCAACGCGGTTTTACCATTGCCAAACACGTCCCAGGCAAAGCCGACGCTTGGAGCCCAATAGTACTGGTGGGCGTCCGTAAAGTTCAGGGGCACTCCGTTGATGCCATTAATGATCACGCCGTTGAGCGGATTATAGTTCGGAGTCGGGGTTATGGTTCCATTGGCGTTGACAATCGGCGCCTCAGAAGGATTGTATACCGTCGGATCAAAATCGCTCTCAAATGCGTGCTGGCCGTGGGAGGTCGGTTCAAAGAGGAAACGCAAGCCCCCCGTGAGGGTGAGACGCCGGGTAGCCTTCCAACGATCCTGCACATATGGCGAGTCGATTGGGTAGTGAATGTAGAAACGAGGGCTAGCGCTACTCTCCCTAAAAGTAGATGCGTCGCCCAGCAGATAATCCGCGAGGGCATTGCCAGTGAACTGACCCGAGAAAAACCACGTGCCGTTGGTTGGCTGGCCGTTCGTCTGCCTCTTCGTCCCCAGGAGAGCGGTAGCTCCAGCCTGGATGTAATGGTTTCCGTGTAGCCAGCTCCAGTCGTCCGACACAGTATCCTCCAAGTCGCTTGCGTGATCGATCGGCAATGTCTGGTCAGCCCCGAAAGGTGCATAGCCCTGGGCGAAAGTGATCTGCGGAAGGCGATTAGCAAGGAATGCATGCTCGTAGGGAAGGGCTTCACTGAATCCGGGAACCTGTGACGTATACTCAATGCCTGCCACCCCGAGGCTAACTATTAAATTGTTCATCGAGATGCTCGTTGTGTTCACCATGTCGGGCGAAATGCTGGTGGTAAGTTGGATCTGAGCGAGCTGGTCGTTGGTATAAATGGGGTCGGTGTTGGTTGTGAATGGAGACCCGAGAAATGTGTCGTAAGAGTTATTAGCTTCTTGCTGCTCATGCAGGTATTCGGCCATCAGATGAAACCGCGAAGCGAAGTTGCGATCGATTTTAAATTCGTCATCGCGCGTCTTGTTAAATGCGGGGCCAAGGTTGAGGAAGTTAAAGAAACTCGTTCCGTTGTTCGGCAGTTGAGCCAGGCTGTTCATCAGGAGAAGCGACTGTGGGTTGATCATATTCGCCGGGATCGTGTTATCGGGGAACGGTTGGCCGGTTTGCGGGTTGGTGATGGGCGTACTGAACTGCCCGCTTCGGTCAGCTCGCGTCGCCGTTGCCCCAAGGATCGCCGAGGCAATTGACTGGGTAACCACCTGCGTGCTCATGAAGAAAAACGTTTTCGGGTTCTTCGGCCGGTGGCCGGGAATGAAAAGCGGTCCCCCCAACGTGCCTCCGAAGATATTCTGCTTGAGGGCGGGCACCGTCGGGGCAAAGAAATTGCGCGCGTCAAAGTCGTTATTGCGCAGATATTCAAAGGCTAACCCGTGGAATGTGGCTGTTCCGCTTTTCGTCTGAAGCAATACGACGTTCGTGCCGTTTAGGCTGTACTGAACGCCATAGTTGTTTTGGAGAACGCGGGCCTCCTCGATTTGATCCGGATCGGGCGTGACAGTTTGCGAATTCATAGATCCAGTATTCATGTCCCAAATGCCGTCAAGATAATACTGGGTACCCGCATTGCCCATGCCGTTAACGGACATTACATCGCCCGATAAAGCGCCCCCATTGTATAGCGCCGTATCCGGACGCAGGTTGGTAACGCCCGGCATGAGTGCCGCCAGGCTCTGGTAGTTGCGCCCGTCGAGTGGCAAAGTAGCGGTCTGCGCACCCGACACTTCATTCGTAATCCCCGGGGTCGCAGTTTGTACTTGCACGGCGCTGGCAACGACTCTCACCTGCGTGGTGACCTCGCCCACTCTTATCGTTGCGTTCACGGTCGCCACTTGTGCTGGGTGAAGGATGATGCCGATTTCCGTAAACGTTTCAAACCCTTGCTTATTAATCGCCACCTTATACGTGCCCACAATGAGACTCGGAAGGACAAAGCTTCCATCTGCATTGGTTTTAGTCGTCGCTTGCACAGTGGTCTCTTGGTTGGTGGCGGTGACGGTTGCGCCAGGGACTGTTGCCCCACTCGGGTCCCTCACCGTCCCGGTGATCGATGCTGTGGTCGTAAGCTGCGCCCTGCACAACGGGGCCCCGGCCAGCACGACCAACAGGATGAAGAAAAAAATGCCGCTAAGCCGGCTTATGCCGTTCAAAATGCTCCACACTCGTAATTGCTGACCAACCTTTGCCTGCCTCATGTGAGCTCCTTGATTATTTGAAAAGGATTGTATACCAAAAAAAACGATTGTCAACACAAATTTTTTTATGGACATCATGCGACAAAGCCGCTATGATTACTCCTAACTCGGCGCAGCCGGAACCAAACAGGGAAGTTGGACCGATCTGGAATTGCCATCTAAGCCGTATGAATAAAGGGCGAAGTCGAGGTGGTCAAAAAAATTCTGCCACAAAATGTCAGAATCGAACTTCAAAGGTACTAATAAGGCGGCCCGATTATTGCCTGCCAACTCTTTGAATCGAAAGGTGAAACATTTAATGACAGGAAAGACGAATTCCCGACCCTTCCCGAGGACGTCGCCGGCGACCGACAAAGCCTACGCGCATATTCGGAGAAAAATTGCTTCCGGAGAACTATCCGCAGGTCAGCCCGTTTCCGAGATCGCCCTTGCCCAAGAGCTTCGCATTAGCCGCACGCCCATCCGTGAAGCGCTTTGGCAGCTTGCCGGCGAGGGCATTCTAAAGCAAAGCCCAAACCGTCCGGCGGTAGTGGTCAAGCTTACCCGGAACGACATTATTGAGCTCTATGAGCTGCGAGAAGCGCTGGAGGCCTTTGCAATAGACAAGGTCGCGCGCCAGCCGCTCCAGCAGGAAATGCTCGACAAACTGCAGAGTTTAGCGGATTCCATTTTGACCCTGAAGGCCGAATTGGATCGATCCGGCAAGTTTGAGGCGGACGAAGAGCAAATGCGGCGGTTTTTAGGCTGGGACCTCGCCCTTCACACGCAATTGATGCGCTTGGCGAGAAATGACCGCGTCATCAAAGTGGTGAACGAAACGCGCGTTCTGATCCGTATTTTTGCAATTCGGCGGCATGGGTATACCGGAGCGCGACTCGAGGAAGTCCACCGAGAGCATTCCGAAGTGGTGCGCGCGATCCGCGAGCAGGATTCCGAAGGCGCCGTGCGCGCGATCAACCATCACATTCACCTCAGCCAGATCGAGCGTCTGGACGATTTCGATCATTGGGAAATCGAGTCGTCGCTGTCGGAAACGATTCCGGGCGGCGCGCGCCTTGAATCTGCCCTCCAGCCTGATAAATGACTTTATGGTTCCGCACAAGCATCCGAATACCCCTTCGCTCGAAGCTGGATGCCGAGCCCGAGGTTGTTAAGCGAATCCAAAAGCAACCGTGGAAGACCGATGGCAGGTGCAGGTTAAGGGCCGAAGCCAGCAAGCCATGTGCTGAATTTCTGCCAGACGCTCCAAGGAGGGTGTGATGCAGGGCCAACCTATCCTGGGAATATCAATGGGCGTCGTGGCAGGATTAGTCAACGGCATCTTTCTGTTGCCGACGCGCTATGCGCGGAAATGGGCCTGGGAAAACCTCTGGCTGATCTTTGCTCTCCTTTCGACACTCCTGTTTCCTTGGGTCGCCGCACGGGTTGCGGTGCCCCATTTGATTGCGATTTTCCGGGCGATTCCGTTGAGATCCCTGGCGCCCGGTCTGATTGCAGGAACTGTGTGGGGAATTGCGCAAGTGCTCTATGGCCTCGGGGTCGGCATCGCCATCGGAAGCACCCTCATCATGTGCATGGCGATTCTGGCCGATGGTGTCCCGGAGATCGTTGGAGGTGAGCGGCGGTTCGATTCATTTTACGTCACCATCTCCTGAGGGGTGACGATCTTTCTTTCTAAAGCCGCTTGCAGCATCCAGAGGTCCCGGTAACCCATAATCTTCCGA
>JAKAWN010000305.1 GCA_021827245.1 Acidobacteriota bacterium
TCTCGCGCTGGACCGTCCGCGGCGGCGAGTGGACCACGATCACGTCGCCGAATTCCCGCGCGGTGAGAGTAAGCTGCAACGGATGAGGCATGCCCTTGCCGTCAGTGTGGCCGAGCCGTGCGAGCCCGAATGAAGTCTCGAGCAGGTGCGCCAACCGCTCGCCTGGGGTGATCTCTACCCGTACGCGAGCGTCGTGATCTGCCGCGTTCCACCAATCGTGCCACACGCCGGCCGGGATGACGGCCGACTCGCCCTGACGCAGAAGGCTGGTCTGCCCGGCGCACATCACTGTCAGCTCGCCTTCCAGTACGGTGAAGCGCTCGACAATAGCTGGGTGGTAGTGTTCTCCCGCCACCCGCGCCCCAACGAGCGCCGTCATCTCGGACGTCAGGCACCCTTCGGGGTTGTCCCATGGACGCTCCACGATCACGCTGCGTTCCCTGGTAAGGGGGTTCTCAAAGACCTCTCCTACTTTGATCGGTGTACGATCCGGCGGGCTGTGCGGGTCGGGGTGCGACACGGGAACGCCTCCTGATTCATTAGCTTCGTTGGCGTCTGCGAGAGCCAAGCTTGGAGAACTGCAACGCCAGTGGCTTCTGCACGGAAACAGGAATAATAGGAAAATAGAGAAACTCGTCCGGGAAGGCGCGCTGCAAGCGTGCGAGATCTCCGATGCGCGGGTAGCCGCGCCGATTGGTGGGGAGTGCAAACAAAGCGCAAAAGAAGTCCCACACCCGAAGCTGTGGGCGAAACTCGACGGTCCAGGTACTCGGAGCCTCGGTCTTGAAGGTGTGCACAGTCCGGGGCGGAATGCGGACCTCTTCTCCGGCGCCCACACGTAACCGCTCGCGGCCACGACGCACGCGAAGTATTCCTGTGTGGACGATGAACCGCTCCTCCTGAAGAAGGTGAATGTGCGCCGGCCCGCCATTGGCGCCTTTCGTGCCTTCGCAGTACGCCCTCCCAACTTCGCTAGTGGATCCGCTCCTATCACCTTGGACCCTGACTCCGAGCCCGCGCGACTCTATAATGTCTGTAGTGTTCAAGGGATCAGTCACGATTCGCCCTCCTGGCACAATAACAATCGAAGTTTCGAGGATTGCCCGAATGAACTCGGTGCTCCTCGCCGAGTAGATTACCCTTTCGTGTTCATTCGGTCACCACCAGTCACGCCAGCGGAAGGGGCGGAGCAGACCCCGACGATGCAGGCCGCTTTCGCCAAAAAGATCTTATACCAATTTTGTACCAGGATGCTTGCTTTTGAAGCTTTTCACGACTTCAGCGACTTTTTAGAATCAATAAGTTGTGAGACTTCAAAAACCCTGTCAAGTTCGTGAGATGAAGTCATGCGGCCGCCTTTCTTTGATCTGAACGGCGTTCCAAGAAATCCTCGAAGCGTCGGCTGAGTTTGCAGCAACGAAGGGCGATGATCGCGTTTGCTCCCTTGACGGTCCAGTGCATGCCTGCCCGCTTGAGCCGGGTGCCGACCACCACCTCGCAGCCCGCCTCCACCACGCCGGTCGAGGTGCAGAAGCCTTGTTGCTCGAACTTCGGATATCGCATGCGGTGTCGATGCTTCCAGATGTAGCCAATACAGTCACGCGCCGCTTTGTATTGGTCGGCGTGACCATGCAGTGCCTCGACCAACGATTTCAAGCGGCCCTCATCCAGTTCATCATAGCGCGCCTGGATCCATGGCTGGGCTTCTGGGCTGTCCCCATAAAACACCTTTCCCACTTGGCTGAGATGCTCCTTGGCATGAAAGCGGTCGAGAATCTGAGTGGCTTGCGGGAACAGTTCCGTCGCCGTGTTCCAGATCCAGGGCGCACCATCGCCCAACACCACCTGACGCGGAGCTTCGATGACGCCGCGACGGCTGGCTTCACGCTGTACGCGCGCCGCGAAGTCCGAGAGCTCGGGGCTGGTGTCCAGGGTGGCGGCGGTTTCAATCGCGGCCGAATAGGTGATCGATCCTGGGTCGCGCACCGGTTTGCCTTCCGCATCCCGTGATCCTGCCGTCCAGATGGTGACCAGCTTGGCTTCGCGGGTTTTGGCGGAGCCGTCGGCTTGCTTGCCCGCGCGATCTGCGACTTTTTGGGTATGCAGGGGTACCCCGGTTCCGTCCATTCCCAGGTACATAGTAGGAGCCACTTCCCCCATCCTTTCCACTTGCAGCTGTTCCTCGACGGCGATCTCGGCTCCCAGCGCTTCGGCGGCTCGCTCCACCTACTTGGCACTGACTTCCACTCCCGCCAACTCATGCAGCAGCCCGCTGCTCTCTTCGAAGCTCACCCGCGCGGCTGCACTGGCGGTCATGCGCAGAACGCCGGGCGTCAGCGAGAACGATTCCAGCCCCAGCGTCCGGTCCCGCGGGCAGAATCCGCTCTCGCATTGTCCACAGTGATAGTAAGCCCGCTGGAGGTGCAGGGGCCCGAGCACGTTTTCGAAGGTCTTGCCGTGACGGCCATGATACTGGGCGGAGCCTCCGCAAGGGCAAGGCAGTTCCGGTCCCGCATGATCGCGGGTATCGCTGTTCAGCCGTTGTTCCAGCGCCCGCGCTGCCAACCGCAAAGCCTGGCGCCGCGCCGCCATCTCCACCGCCTCGAAGTCCAAGTCGGTGATCGACTGGCGACCTAAGGGCGTCTCGATTTCTTGGAGGATCTCGTGGTGGAGGTCCGTTTGGGGCTCCCTTTTTCGGCCTCCTCAGCGGAAGCCGTTCCCGAGCCCTCCAACTGGCGGTCGGCCCAATCCTCACAGCCTTCCCAATAGGCCTCCAGCTTGGACCGAAACTCATGTCCGGCCTCAATTTGCTGACGAGCCAGGACGGCCTGTTGCGCCGTCAAGAAGCGGGAGCGGGTCTGGCCTTTGGACGGCACGGGTGAGGCTGAAGTAGGGGCCATGCCGCGCCTTGGGGTCATGGGCGCAGGCGCAGCCTGGTTTGTTGCACTTGATGGTGCGCTCGGATACGGAGCCGCGGCGCATAGGTTTGGGTTCTGCCAACTCCGTGGCAAGTTGGTGAAGGTGCGGGGGAGGCGACGTGGTGTTGTTGTCCATGCTGCCACCTTACGGCAGTACATGCCGTAAGACAACACAAAAAATCAGCCACTCCTTGCGAAATCCCATTCTGGTGTCGTGCGCCTCGTCCCTGAAGAGTAGTGCACTTGGCGCCTGAATAGCGAGCGACCCTCAAGTGTCAAATTACCCTTAACTTATGGAATCTCAAGTTCAAACCATCGAGGCTGATAGCACCCGGACAGGCCAAGTGCTCATTGACCACTACCGGTGTCCTGAGGAATTTGTGCATGTGGGCGTGTGGGGAGATCTGTCGGGGAAGCCAGGCTTCTTTGCCTTTGGTCCCAATGCGGTCTGCTACGGAAGGTGCTCCGCTTTTGCCCCTTCCAGTAGTGCCGAATTGCCCCTCATTGACGCACAAAGACATGTCAGGAGCGATCATTCCGGAATTGAACTTCCATTTGATATTGCTGATGTAATTTCGGATCTCCGATGCGAAAGGTACGTGCAAGGTGGAAATGAGGCAAGCGGGGGCAGGGGAGTCCAGCGGCTTGTGCGAGCCGGGTACTACACCATCCGGCCCGTGATGCCGGTCTCACTGCGCAAACACCTTCAAAGATATTCGTTGCGCAACTGGCACGAAAGGGTGTTTCCTCGCTGGCCTGTAGATACAGGGGTGGAATCTACAATCGAGACAGCAATGTGCCTGAACCTAAAGGCGCAGGATATGAATGAGATGCCCTTTGTCTGGTTCTGGCCTGATGGCGCGCAGGCATGCGCGGTGGTGACCCATGACGTCGAAGCTGAAGCTGGAAGGGATTTCTGCGACTACCTCATGGATATCGACGATTCATACGGCATCAGGTCCTCGTTCCAGGTTGTTCCTGAGAGCCGTTACGATGTTCAGGAGAGCTACCTCGAGAATATTCGACGCCGCGGGTTCGAGGTCAATGTGCACGATCTCAACCACGATGGTAATCTCTTCAGGGATTACGAGGAATTCAGGCGGCGGGCAGTCAAGATAGACAAGTACAGAGAAAGATTCAACTCTCGGGGTTTTAGATCAGGAGTTCTCTACCGGAATATCGATTGGTTTAGCCTGTTGCTTTTTGAATATGAGATGTCAGTCCCCAATGTCGCACATCTTGACCCTCAGCACGGGGGGTGCTGTACGACTTTCCCTTACTTCATTGGGAATATCCTGGAAATTCCGGTGACTTTGACCCAGGATTATTCTCTCTTCAACATTTTGCGCCATTACCGGCTTGACCTTTGGGAGACGCAGATGGATGCAATTCGTGAAAAGCACGGCGTAATCAACGTAATTGTTCATCCAGACTATATCGTTGGGGAACGCGAACAGAGTGTTTACAAGAACCTGCTCCGCCGCCTTTCAGATTTGCGGGAAGCCGCTGGCCTCTGGATCGCGATGCCGGCGGAATTGAATGATTGGTGGCGACAGAGAAATCAGATGAGGCTGGTCAGGAGCGACAATGAGTGGGAGATTGTCGGAGAGGGCAAGGAGCGTGCGAGAATTGCATACGCGCGTCTGGATAATGATAGGCTTGTTTACTCATTCTGATTTCCTTCAAACGAATCTTACCGTGGCCGGATGAGACCACGGCAACACTGTCTGAGCGGCTACCAAATCTACAAGGATTGCAACTCGAGAGGTGGTGACGTTTAGCGGACCACGTTTTGACAATTGCGGAAGTGATCGAGTCAAGCTGGCCTGCGAAATAACAGAGTTCCGATGCAGTTGTTAAGTAGTCCGGGCAGCGCGGACTCCAGCCTTCGCTTTCGCCAATATTAAGCAGGTGTCCTAAGAATACTCCGCAGTTTGCCAAATAGCTCAGTCTTCTTTACCTCAACGCTTGCAATCGCCAATGCAAACAGCGGGTTGGGCCTTGACGATCGTTCGAACCAGTGCCTCCCGTGCAATGCTTCGGTAGGATGACCGGCCGGATTTCTGACGTGCTTGTGTCCTCTAGGCTCCCGCAGAGGGATGATGCCGCTGGCGCTGACTGCCTGGAACGGCACGATCTATTCCTGGGTGAAGCGATGGATCGTCGTTCCACAACACTTGGAAGTCCTCATTTATTCACATAGATTGGCAGTCCAGTTTACGTATGGGGAGGCTATGAGGGAACTTCACCATAGCATCCGCTGCACGCCAGCCATCACGCGCTATGATCACACAACACATTAATACAGGTGAATTGCACGTCTGGTGGGCGAATTTGCGCGATTTTGACTCAGACGTACCTGCACTCCAGGCCGTTCTGTCGTCCCGTGAGAGGGCGAGAGCCGGGCGATTCCGCTTTCTGCGCAACAAGAATAATCACATCATCAGCTTTGGAATACTTCGGACCTTGCTGGCTGGTTACGTACAACAATCTCCTTCGGACTTGAATTTCATGATCGGAGAGCACGGGAAACTCGAACTTCGAAGGAACTCCTGTGAAGCTACTATTCATTTTAGTCTATCCCATTCCGGAGATGTTGCCCTTTTCGCTGTCACGCGCGATTGTCCGATTGGAGTGGACGTGGAATACATCCGGCCGATTCCACATTGTCAGAGGCTCGCGCTGGAATACTTCTCTCAAAGCGAAGCCGACAACCTGTTTGCCTTGCCCAAGGAACGCCAGTCCACGCGCTTCTTTAATCTTTGGACCCGGAAGGAAGCTCTTCTCAAGGCGATTGGTAATGGTTTGGAGAACGGCCATGCCATCCGGGATGCGTTCCTGTGCGAACCCTGGCTTTCGTATTTCGCGCAGGAAACAGACCCGATGCAAGCTTCCTCAGGTTGGATTGTTCGTTCCTTTTTACCGACATTCGGTTACATTGCAGCAATTGCGTTTCGGAGGCCCAGCCTTAATATAAGTTACAGGAATCTTTCTGCTTCATTTCAAGCGTTCCCATATAGCTCCTCCGTGCCTGTTCCTCGGAATTCGGGATCGGTCTGAGCTAATTCCCAGGTTCTGACCGTCGAAGATGGATCCGCCTTGATCTTAGGGCTTGAAAGAATTCGAACACCGAACCACCGGTTTCTCGCCACGGCATAAGACAGATTGGCGGGTTTCGGCAACGACGGCTGAGGAGGGATATCTTGGAGGAGGATGAACGACATGGTGTCTTCAACATTATTGGCAAAAAGTACTGAGGAGCAAAATGATGTCCTAACACGGTTCCAGAACCGAGTCCAGGAGAGGACGGCTCGAGTCGGAGTGATTGGAATGGGTTACGTGAGACTGCCTATCGCTCTTCTCTTTGCGAGGAAAGGCTTTCAAACCACGGGATTCGACATTGATCCGGGAAAACTCGACTCACTCCGCCGGGGTGAAAGCTACATTAAACATATCCCCCAATCTGAGATTGTCGAAGAGATCCAGAAAAATCATCTCTTGCCCACGACTGACTTTACGCAGTTGAGTGGCATGGATGCAATTATCATCTGTGTTCCAACTCCTCTCGATAACCATCGGGAGCCAGACCTTTCCTATATCCGCGCTACGGCGGAATCGATCAGCAGCTATCTGCGCCGTGGGCAGCTCGTTGTTCTGGAAAGCACCACGTACCCGGGCACTACCGAAGAAGTCGTGTTGCCGATCCTTGAAAGGTCGGGGCTGCGTTGCGAGATATCAGATTACTCTGTCGAAGCAAAGCAGAACGCGACTCAGGATTGCGTCCAGACGGATTTTCTTTTAGCATTTTCTCCCGAGCGAGAGGACCCGGGCAACAAACAGTTCAAAGCCTACCAGGTGCCCAAGGTGATCGGGGGAGTCAACGCCCTGAGTGTCCTCGCCACGCAAAGCCTCTATGAGACAGCCTTCGAGCAAACAGTCCTGGTGAGTTCATCACGGGCCGCAGAGATGACAAACATTCTGGAAAATACTTATCGGTGCGTGAACATTGCGCTTGTCAACGAATTGAAGTTGCTTTGCATGCGGATGGGCTTGGACATTTGGGAAATCATCGATGCTGCTAAGACAAAACCTTTTGGCTTCTCCGCCTTCTATCCGGGGCCGGGTTTGGGCGGCCATTGCATCCCAATCGATCCCTTTTATCTGACATGGAAAGCGCGCGAGTACGAGTTCCCGACTCGGTTCATTGAGCTGGCTGGAGAGATTAATACTTCGATGCCCGAACACGTCTTGGCGTCCGCCGCGGACGCCCTCAACCGCCGGGGGCAGTGCCTGAACGACGCTCGGATCCTGATTCTGGGGTTCAGTTACAAGAAGGATATCGACGACCTGCGGGAATCCCCCGCACTGGCGATTATCGAACTCCTGCGTTCACGCGGAGTACGTGTCGATTATCACGATCCGTACATTCCGCACTTGGGACAGATGCGCCGGTACAGTTTCCAGCTGGATTCAGTAGAACTCAGTGTCGAAACCCTCTCACAATATGATGCCGTGCTCATTGCTACAGACCATTCCTCCTTCGATTACGAGTTTGTGGCTTGTCCCGCACGGCTGGTGATTGATACCCGCGACGCTACGCGGGATGTTACGAAATACCGGGAAAAAATCGTCCGTTGCTGAGAACTCGGCGATCTGAAGGCAGTGACCGATGATCGAGGAGATGGAATACTGCTGTAAGCCCGTCTCTGGCAGCCCTGCAATTTCTCCCTCATTTTATGACTGCCATACGCGAAGTTCGCAGTCGAAGGTCCGTGGAAGTGTAACTGGCCGAATGGGGAATTTCAGGGCCCTGTCGTTACTTGGGCTGGCCCCTCGGGGGCGCTTTCCGTTCCGCTTGAATCCACAGACTTGACCTCGTAGAAGTACGTTGTCGCCCCTTGAACAGTGCCGTCGCTGTAAGAGGTATTGGTTACTGGCGACGATCCATTAACTCTGCCAAAAGGTCCTCCCGATGACAACGCGCGATAGACGTTATAACCAGTAATCGTGACGGGGCTGGAGGTGGGCGC
The DNA here is from genome assembly GCA_021827245.1 of Acidobacteriota bacterium. The sequence continues at coordinate 7,949 of JAKAWN010000305.1, forward strand.
GCTCCATGTCAAATCGACACTGTGAAACGTGAAACCTGAGGGCAGTGTAGCCGATTGGCCGTCGGTGTTTGTCACGGTTACGGTTACCGAACCCGAGCTGTGCGGGGGAGTTGTCGCCCGGATCGTGGTGGAGTTGCTGACCGTAACTGAGCTTGCAGCGAGACCTCCTATGGTCACGGATGCGCCCGACTGAAAATTGGTGCCGGCGATCGTGATAGTGGTTCCCCCGTCGGCGGGTCCGGATATTGGCGAGACGCTGCTGACAGAGAAAGTCGTCGAGCCATACGTAAAAGCGTTGGCGAGGTTTGCGCTGGTTCCGTTGGGGTTCATCACTTGAACGGTAACCGCACCTGCAGCATGAGCCGGAGTGATTGCCCTCAACTGGGTTGAGAGATCGGA
>JAKAWN010000306.1 GCA_021827245.1 Acidobacteriota bacterium
ACAAGAGCGTCGAATTCTACGACCGCGCTTTGCGGTTCGAGCCGCACAACAGCGAGGCCCTCTCGGGGAAAGCGTTTGCGCTGCTCTGGCAGAAGCATTACCGGCAGGCTCAGCAGATTTTTGAGCGTCTTCGCCGCCAATATCCAAAAGACACCGATGTGAAGCAGGGGCTTGAAGAGGCTCAGCGTGGCATCGAATCGAGCGTTTTTGCGGCCGCTCAGAAGAACAACAGCGTATCCGTGCTCCTGGACTATTACCGGGCACAGGTGGCGAAAAATCCGCAGGACGTTGAGGCGTTGGAAGCTTTGACTTCGCTGAGCGCGGATGCAAACCGCTGTGGCCAGAGCGTCGCCTTTGGCAAGAGGGCGATCGAGGCTTCGAGCGGAGCGCCTGATGTTCAGCTTGCCATGGCACGTTCCTTGCGGGCCTGTGGCAAAGACTCGGAAGCAGTTTCTTACTATCAGCATTATCTTGAATCGCATCCCGGTTCAGAGGGAGTCCAGTACGAACTGGGAGACACTCTGCGCCGGACACGCCGCTTCCCGGAATCAATTCAGGTTTTCCGGAGGTTGCTGCAATCCGATCCCGGCAACGCCGATGCCGAGGTTGGCCTGGGCCAGTCGCTGGCATCCGCAGGGGATTATGATGCGGCGCTGGCGCATTTCAACCGGGTCCTCGAAAACCATCCCGGCTACTACGACGCGTTACAGGGCAAGGCATATGTCTTGTTTTGGAAGGGCGACTTCAGCGGAGCACGATCGATTTTTGAAATGCTGGAGAAAAGGAATCCGCACGATGCTCAGAACTCCGAAGCTCTTAAAGACATCTCAAGCGCCGAACAGGTATCGTACTGGAAATCTTTGCGGCCAGCAGTGGGCGCATCTCCCCAATCATGGATCGATTTCTACCAAAAGCGACTGAAAAGCAACCCCAAGGACCGTGATGCCATGAAGGGCCTTGCCTACGAGGAATCGCGGCTCAACCGGAATAAGGCTGCCATTCAGGATTACCGGCGCGTTCTGGAAGTTTATCCCGACGATCGTGATTCAAAGATGGAACTGGCTCGTTTGCTGAGCCTCGACCATCAGTATCCTGCGGCTATCCGTTACTACCAGCAGGCTCTTGAGCAAGATCCGGGGGACACTGCTGTTCAGGCCAGCCTTGCCAGGGTTTATGTTTGGTCCGGGCAGCCGCAAAGCGCTCTGGACATTTATCAGCGTATGCTGAGACGCGACCCTTCAAACACCCGCTATTTGCTGGCGGCAGGACAAATGGAATTGAAGTTGAAGAAGTATGACGCTGCAAGAACTACGCTTGATTCATTGCTTGCCGCGGACCATGCAAACCGAAACGCCCGGCTCGAGTTGGCCCGCCTGAATACGTCTCAGGGGCAATACAATGCCGCGCTGAGGGATTACGAGATTCTGCTGAAACAAAATCCACAGGACCCGGCAGCCTTGCTGGGCGAGGCTCGAATCTACTTCTACCAGGCAAAACTGCCCGAGGCCCATGCCGCAGCGGCAGAGGCAGTTGAAAAGCGTCCGAATGACTTTTCCTCCGTTTTTCTCCTGGCCAGCATTGGACGCGCGCAGCACCACCGCCGCAAGACTTTGCAGCTTCTCAAGCAGGCGGAAAAGCTGAGCCCTGGCACCCCCCAGGTTGCTTCCCTTCGGAACCAGGTGCTTTCGGAATCGAGGGTGACCCTCAGCACAACCGTGGCCTTTGCGCGTGAAATCGGGCCTCCGAGCCAGGCCAATGGCCGAACAGGCCTGCCCAATGAGGACCTTCGAACGTACACTTACGGGACAACGATCGGGATGAGCCTCTTTCCCCGGACGAACTCCTACATTACATTTACTTCAGTTCCGACTGACAGCCCCCCTGGGCCGGAGCGGGACAGCTTTGGCAATCAAATCCCGACTGGGATTACCGGGGCCACCGCCCCCTATGACCTTCTTTACTGGCAGTCCACACGCTTCAGCCGCCGGTTCACAGTGCGGGGAGGGGCGGGATTTGTTCGTTTCGGACCCGGCGACCTGGTATCCGTTCCCAGCCAGACCGTTCCGGTCAATGGGGCGATGCAGCGACCCGTGGGGCTGGCAGGCGTCAGCTTCGGATTCACCACGAAGCTTACTCTGGACCTCGACGCAACGAAGTCGGCGATCACCTACACTCCGGTCTCCACTCGGCTGGGAGTGATTCGGGACCGGCTGCAGGGGCGCATCAACTATTTCTTCAATCCTCAGACGCAATTCCACCTTGCTTACTGGTACGGGCATTTCTCTTCCGAGGATTACACGCATACGGTCGTCGTCAACGGCGTTTCCCGGAGTTACGTCCAGGCAGATCATGACGAGGGCCAGGGCGGATCGATCATTTTTGACCGGCAGATTCTGCACTCGCCGGGATTCTCGTTGGACGTGGGTTACGAAGGCTATATTTTCGGTTTTGCGGGTCAGGGACGGAATGTCTTTCTTGGTTTTTTTAATCCCAGCTTTTATCAGCGGCACGAACTTGTCCCGCGCGTCTACGGGTCGCTTTGGGGGCCCCTCGGCTATGACTTCAGCGGTGGCATTGGTATCCAGCAAACGGGCCTGGGAGAGGCGATCACCAGAGCCTGGAACGTCAGCCCCAACCTTTCAGTGCGCGCGAGCAGGCATTTGCGGCTTATCTTTGGATATACCCATTACAATACCGCTCAGAGCCTTGGTCCCCTGCGCGGGAACGAAGTCAGGTTTGGCACCCAATGGCAATACTGAGCCGGAACTTTCTCCCCGCCTGCCGTAGAGGATTCACTCTGCAATCCCCTGGGCCAGAAACCCGCCATCCACGGGGATGCACGCTCCGGTAACAAAGCTTGCGCTGTCCGATGCCAGAAAAACCGCCGCACCTTTGATTTCCTCCACCTGCCCAAATCGTTTCATCGGAGTGTGGGATAGGATCGAAGCTTTTCTCGCAGGCCGGTTGATGAGTTCCCTGTTGAGATCGGTCTCGAAAACGCCTGGAGCGATAGCATTGACGGTGATGTTGTACTTTGCCCACTCGGCCGCCAGGCAACGCGTCATTTGCATCACTCCGCCTTTGCTGGCGGCGTAGGGTGCGACCTCATGGGCGCTGACGAACGAGGCAATCGAGGCAATGTTGATGACGCGGCCGTATTTCTGTTCTTTCATCGCCCGGCCGACCATCTGGCAGGTGTTCCAGGTGCCTTTCAGATTGATTTCCATGATGCGGTTCCACAGGCTGTCTTCGACTTCAAGGGACGGAACACGCTTGGTAATCCCGGCAGAGTTGACCATGATGTCGATGCGGCCCATTTCTTTGAGCATTCTGTCAATCACCGCCTGGATTTGTGACCGGTCAGTCACGTCCGCAGTCATCTCGAATGTCTTTCTTCCAGCGGCCTTGACGTCTGCGACTGTACTGCGCACTTGTTCAGCCCGGCGGCCCACCGGAACAACATCGGCACCCGCTTCAGCAAGGCCGACGGCGATGGCTTTGCCAAGCCCGCTGGTGCCGCCGAAAACCAAAGCGTGTTTTCCTTCGAGGCTCAGCCCTTTGTAATAAGACAAGCCAACTCCCTTCAGAAGCAAGATGTAAAAGTGCCATCCTATCATCCAGAGAAAAAAACGGGCAACAGAGCAAGCCGCGCAGCTTGCGCCATTGCTCACCGCAGTGCTAGGCTTCCACTTTATCGGTGCGCAATTGGAGGCCGTGCGGGCAGTCCGTTCAAAGGAAAAACACGGTTGCGGAAGAGCAGGAGTTTCCTCATTTCAAGTTCTGAGAGTGGTGGGAGGATATGGTTGAATGGACTTAGAAGAATTGACTCGGCAGTATGACTTCAGCGGACGAACGGTCGCCATTACCGGTGGGGCTGGTGTCCTGGGCGGCGAGATTGCCTGCGCGCTGGTGGGATGCGGCGCCAACGTTGCGATTCTGGATCTGAACCTGGAGCCGGCCAAAGGCATTCTGGAAAAGATGGGAAATCGTGCAAGCCGGGCGATGACGGCTCAGACCAACGTGCTGGAGGTGGACAGCCTGCGGAAGGCCGCTGAGGCCGTCCTGGAAAAGTTCGGCACAGTTGATTGCCTGGTGAACGCGGCGGGCGGGAACCAGCCTCAGGCGACCACCGGCCCCGAGCACTCGTTTTTTGATTTGCCGGCCGATGCTTTGCGATGGGTCTTTGATCTGAACATTATCGGGACCATTCTTCCCTCGCAGGTGTTCGGCAAGGTGATGGCGGAGAAAGGCGAAGGGACCATTCTCAACATTTCCTCCATGAATGCTTTTCGTCCCCTGACCCGCATCCCGGCATACTCTGCCGCGAAAGCGGGAGTCAGCAACTTTACGCAATGGCTGGCGGTGCATATGGCCCAGTTGTACTCGCCGAAGATTCGCGTGAATGCCATTGCACCGGGATTCTTCATGACCCAGCAGAACAGGTTTCTGCTTACCGATAAAGAGTCCGGCGAACTGACGCCGCGCGGCAAATCAATCATTGACCATACGCCGATGGGCCGTTTCGGCAACCCGGAGGATCTTTTCGGCGCCGTTTTGTGGCTGCTTTCTCCGGCGTCGGCGTTTGTCACGGGCGTCATTGTGCCGATCGATGGCGGCTTTTCGGCGTATAGTGGAGTTTAGAGACTGCCGCGACTATAGAGAAAAGACTGCGCTGGAGAAAGGGTGGGCGTCAGAAGGAGGCATGCAATGGTCATCGGACGAGGATTCGCAGATCGTCACCTGACCAGCGAGGAAATCAGCCAGACCGTTCACGAGGGTCTGGCCTCACTGCCGGTCGATGGAAAGCGAGTACTGACCATCATCCCGGACGGCACGCGCACGATGCCGATGCCGTTGATGTTCGACTTGTTCGAACGAGAGCTTGCCGCGCGTGTGAAGGCGCTCGATTATCTGGTGGCGTTGGGCACGCATCCCATAATGAGCGACGAGCACCTCAGCAAACTCGTGGGGCGGAAAGTGATCGACGGAAAGGCCGGGAAGAGCCAAATCTACAACCACCATTGGGAGAAGCCTGAGAACTTCGTCACGCTCGGTGTCATTCCTGCATCCGAAATCAGCGCGATCACGGGAGGATTGCTGGCCACGGAGATTCCTGTCCGGCTCAACAGGCTGATTCTTGATTACGACCAGATCATTATCTGCGGCCCTGTCTTTCCCCACGAAGTCGTCGGCTTTTCCGGTGGAAACAAGTACTTTTTCCCGGGCATTGGCGGATCGGAAATCATCAACCAGACTCACTGGGTGGGAGCGTTGATGACCAATTACAAAATCATCGGTTCGGGCTATACGCCGATTCGGGCCATCATCGACCGGGCCGCCGGCATGATTGACCGGCCTGTGGCATGCTTCGCGCTGGTGGTCACGCATGATGGTTTCGAGGGACTCTACTTCGGTACCGCCCAGGAAGCGTGGAAGGCTGCCGCGGATCTTTCCGCACAGAAACATATTATTTATGTCAGGAAGCCGTTTAAGCGCGTACTCTCTGTAATGCCTAAACTTTATGATGATCTCTGGACGGGGGGCAAAGGGGTGTACAAGTTGGAGCCCGCCGTAGCCGATGGCGGCGAAGTCGTCATTTATGCGCCGCATATCACCGAGGTCAGTTATACGCATGGCCGGATTCTGGATGAGATTGGCTATCATTGCCGCGACTATTTCCTGGCCCATTGGGACAGGTATAAGAAGTATCCGGGCGGGGTGCTTGCACACTCCAGCCACGTGAAGGGATTGGGCACTTACGATGCGGCGACCGGCAAGGAAACTCCGCGCATTCGGGTGACTCTGGCAACGGGAATCCCCCGGGAGCGTTGCGAACGCATCAACCTCGGATACCTCGATCCTGCCACCATCCATCCCGAAGAATGGAAGGATCGCGAAGACGAAGGCATCCTGCTCGTGCCACGCGCGGGCGAGATGCTTTATCGCGTGCGCGAAAGCGTGTCAAAAGCCGCATAAGGCTGGGAGCGGTGATTTCTCACTTTTGCAAGTGCTCAGCCAGCCACACGACATACTGGCTGTTTCGCCGCCGCACTTCCCCCAGCAGGTCTTCCGGCAGTTCGTCGATCTTCTCCTTGAAAAAGCGCCGGTCGCCGTCCGGGGCGTCGATGTCCAGGCTCCCGACAATGTTTCCCAGCCAGAAAACCAGAAAGAGGTTGCCGTCCACGCGGCCGCGCGATGAGTCGCCGAGGTTGTACTCAAGGCCCATGGCAGCGTACTTCGCGGCCAGTTCACTCTCATGGCCAAAAGCTCCTATGGCGGCAAAATCATTCGCGCGCTTCGCCATTCGCCGGTAGAGCTTCTGCCAGTAAGAGCCTGCTGGCTGGCTGCGCAGCACGTCGAAAAGCTGCAATTGAAGCTCACCGGAGATTTTGTAATTCACGCGGCCCGCCGTGGATTTTCCAATCCGCTCCAGAACTTCCGGCTGCTTGCCGCTGCCGGAATGAATGCTGAGGGTCGCATCAAAACTTCTTGCCACAGCGGCCAACTCGGCAACGCGTGCCGCAAGTTCTTCGAGCGGTTTCCCACCGAACCCCTTTTTGACACGGTCTGGGAGTTCCGGCCACATTTTGTGGTGGCAATAGTCCACAAGCCCGACGCCATCTGCCGGTGAGGTGGCCATCGCCACGGGATAGGCCTGGCGCTTTTTGAAGCCGAGGTTCGGCGGGCAAAGCTGGGCGGCCCTCCCCCGCGCCTTGAGCCAGTGCATATAGAAAAGGAGTTCCTTGGCGGTGGTGAGTGTTTCGGCTTCATCGATGGACGGTTCGAAATCAAACGCGGTGCTGACGCCGGCTTCGGCCTTGGTCTTACCGATGTAGTCGTAAAGTTCTTCATTGAGTTTCAGGCTCTGGCCGAACTTGACGGCCAGACGCAGCATTTCCTCGTTGGTGAGAGTATAGTTCCTGCCGCCGATGTGGAAAGGCTTGGCAAACTCACTGCGAATCCATTTCTGGTCCTCGCCTGAGAAAATCTGCTGGAATCGCTCATTGACGGCAGAGTTGTTCCATGGATTCGGATGGCGGGAATCTGCCTGGAGTTCGAAGAGGCGTGAGGTATCGGTCGTGAATTTCGTGTAACCGGCCGCGTGTCGAATCGCTGTCTTTACAGCCTCAACCGAGCGGGCAATTTCTTCTGTGCCCGTGCCGGAGACGATGAAGTGATCCGCCTCGGTGGTATACCCCTCGCGCCATCCGGAGCGAATGGCCGCCCACAGGCCGGCATGGAAAAGATGCCGGATGGAAACACGCGTGTGTCCGGTTGCTGTGGGATTTTCGCCGTCCCGCCGACCTAATTCTTCCTCGGTGGTCATCTCTCGGGTCGCCGAGAGTTGCACCGTTGAAGCCATGTTGACGTTCAGCTTGTCCAAAATCGTCCGATAGGCGCTGAAGACGGCGGGTAAACTTATCTCCGGATGGCGATTGCCCGCCGCCACAGCAGGCTTTGAACGCTGCGGCCTGGGAAGAAAGGCTCGGTCGATCTGTTCGGCAAATTTCCTGATGTTTTCATGCTCATAACTTGAAAAAGGGTAAAAGCTGAGCCAGACTTCTTTCCCATCAAGCTGGACGCGCCCAGTTCGTATGGGTTCAGTAAAAAGCCTGCCAGCCGGCGATGAGCCCATCGCGAGTTCCATTAACAGAGGCGTGGTCCTTTCTCCCGCCACGGCGTCCACGGCCATGTAACAGTTGGACGCCTGCCCGGGATCTGTAGCGAGAGATCCGGCATAGGGTTCGAGGGTTGTCAGGCCGAGGCCCGCGAGATCCTTGCCAAGACGTTCACGGAACTCCGTGTCGATCGCATGGTTCCTGGCCTGCTGATAAATTCTGGATGCAATTGCGCTGGCTTCGTTTGAATTATACTGCGGCTCCATAGTTCTCCAACCTGATGATCGATTTCACAATCTTACACCGTGACTTTGAGTGGCTGAAGCGTGCGTAACCCATCGGGGACTGTTCCGTTATCCAGAATGCCCGCTACGGCCCTGGATCTGGTCGATGGCGTGGGGAAGAATGCCGATGATGCTTTCGAGTGACTCGCGAGCTCCGCGCGGGCTTCCGGGGAGATTCACGATGAGCTTGCGCTTTCGCACGCCGGCGAGCGCACGCGACAAGGCTGCGAGAAGTGTGCTCTTAGTTCCTTCGGCTCGCATCAATTCTCCAAGCCCGGGGATTTCGGTTTCGATAACTGCCCGTGTGGCCTCGGGCGTAACGTCTCGCGGGGCGAGCCCGGTTCCGCCACAAGTAAAGATGGCGTCGCAATCTTCGGGCTGCGTCCAGTCGATCAGCCGGTCACGGATCTTGTCGAATTCGTCAGGGAGCACATCAAGCGC
>JAKAWN010000307.1 GCA_021827245.1 Acidobacteriota bacterium
GGAAGGCCATCGATCAGTTCGTGGCTGCCTATAATCTGACGGCAGCCCCCTTTGAATGGAGAAAGACTGTGGTTCATCCTACAGCTCCCAAACGTTATTACGCGAACTTGCGCAACTAAGCACTAGCGCCCGATAAACGACGGGGAAATCCACATCCACTCCTGCCTCCACGAGTTGCGTTGAAACCACACGGCAGGCGGCTCCTTGCGCAAGACTCTCTTTTATTTGAGCCAGCACTTTCGACCGGTGCGCAGCGCACATCAGGGCTGAAAGATGCCAAACGCGTTCATCTGGCGCGATGCCCTGAAGTTCGCTGGCCAGATTACGCGCGTCGTCTCTTTTGTGAACCACAGCCAATACCTGACGGCTGTCAATCATTTTTTCGGCGAGTTGTTGCCACGTCATGGAGAGAGCATCGTCGGTGGGCCAGGCATATTCGACTCGCTGGAGTTTCTCCGCCAGTTCCTTGGTATTGGCCACTATTTCGCGGATTCCCGTCAGCCCCACTTCAAACCCCTCTCTTGCCGCGAGGGCCGGAGGGGTCGCTGTGGAAAGGACAATCGAGCATCCGTAATAGGTTGCTAGTTCATTGAGCGCCTCAACGAGCTGAGGAGAAAGCCGGGGGGCAAGGATTGGACTTCGTCGAGAATAATTACACTGCGAGCAATGTTGTGAATCTTGCGGCAACGCGAGGGATGATTGGAAAACAGTGATTCAAAGAATTGCACCGTGGTTGTGACGACTACCGGAGCATCCCAGTTTTCGCACGCAAGCTCATGCCTGCGCGTGAGTTCCTCGCCGTACATGGACTTACTTCTATCGGGATCAAGGTTGGAATGGTGCTCCACAACATTCTCTGCTCCAAGTGTTTGCTTGTAGACGGCGGCATTCTGTTCAATGATGCTGGTATAAGGGATCACAACGATGATACGCCGGAGTGCATGCTGATCGGCATGACCAAGCGCGAAAGACATGGCCGAGAGAGTCTTTCCCCCACCGGTTGGTACTGTGAGGCTGAAGACTCCGGGCGGAAGGCTAGACGCCTTCCGGCACGCTTCGAGGATCTCCGCCCGCGAGACGTTCACAGGTTTGGCCTTCTCGATAGCGGAAAGCTCACTGACCTTTTTATCGATGAATGAATCCAACTGCTCCCGTAGCGTGGTGATGGAAGAAAATCGCCTGCGGAGAGCGGCCTTATCCGGTTCGTAAAACGCTTCTGTATCCAGGCGGTCAGCGTCCACCACGACGGAAAATAGGAACCGCGTCCAGAACTCAGATTTACGACTCAGATCGTCCCTCCGCAGTCCGGAGTGGGCCCGCAGGAACTCAGGGATCTGGGGCAATATATGACTCACGATCTGGTCAGGAGTAAAGGGAATTATCTTCTCCAATTTCGGGGCGTTTTCTCTCAACCGCTCCCGAAGGGGGCTTGGAGAACCGGGTTCGTCGGAAACAGGGTTGGCGAGTCCTGCGTGGTGGCCCGCAATCACGAATGCCAAGGGCATTCCTAATTCCCTGTCTTTCTTAATTGCCAGTGCGGCTCCCGCGCCGGAGTGCTCCACGGACACCTGACTCCCAAGGAGCCTTTTCTGGAATTCAATTTGGTATTTCCCCAGGTCATGCCACAGCCCTGCGCAGTATCCCCAGGATCGGGAATCAAAAGCCTCCGCGAAGCGGGCCGCAAGCCTAGCCACATTCAAGAGATGCTCATTCAATTCCTGCCATTTTGTCTGCGGTTCACCTTCAAGGGAGTGTGCGTAGAACTTCTGTTCCAACATGAATGTGACCTGCGGCGAGTTGTGCCGACCACAAACAAAAAAACGCACACCAACTCAACTACGTAACTTGTCCTCGGTTACGCATGCGTAAATTATATATCTGGGGGATACTTCTTCGAAAATAAATTTGGCGAGATTGTGTCTGGCTGGAGGCCAACGCTATTTCAAGTAGGCGCTAGAAGTAAAACGATCCCTCTTGCTTAATCCAATCCATCGGACCTCGAAGCCTTTGCATCTTGGCCGACCTCTACAGGCCCAGGCTGAGGCCTTGAGACTGCTTCTGCTTGTGGTCCTGTTGGCTAGGTTGCTCTTCGTGCTGCTCCTGAGGATTCTCGATGGCCGTGCGCTTGGTGATTTCGCGGCTCAGTTCTTGGGTGAGGGCTTGCGCGTTGTCGGTATAAATTTTGACCTCAAAGCGAGCTCTCGATATCGCAACGTAGGCGAAGCGCGTATTCAGCAGCTTTTCATGCGCATTCGTGGTGTCCACGTTCACCAGGACGCGATCTGCCGTTAGCCCTTGGCTGCTATGACTTGTCACCGCGTATCCGTAATCGAGGTGCGGATGTTTGTGCAATGACAGGGCAACCGTGCGCCCGGAATCGAGTTTGATTTTGAGTTTGCCATTGGCGCGAATCTCCTGAATTGTTCCAAGCTGGCGATTCGCAATGCGCTCGCTTCGAAATGGTGCCGTGAACTGAATGCGGTCGCCGACTGAGAATTTCCTTTCGGCTTCTTGATACACATTCACCCCTTGGACGCGCGAAGGGTCGTAAGTGAGTTCCTTGCCATTCGTTCGCCGAACCGTCACGAGGTTTTTCATAAGGTCGGAATCCGTCACGCGAACATATTCGCCAGCCTTGAGCCTGAGCATCTTGCTGCCCCTGGTGAAGCGCACAACGTCGCCGTATTCGTAGCAACCAGCCCACTGCCGTTCTGCGCCGGTCGTGTGTGAATCGGGCACAAGAATGGCGATTCGATGCTCTTTGCGGTTGATCGCGCTGCTTACCTGCAATTCCGCGTGAATCCTCTCATTCAAATCCATCCGTGAACGATTGTCCGGCGACACGACAAGCGCATTCTGCGGATTCCGTGCATAATCGCGAGCAATGGCGCTCAGTCTGGCTTCAGCGTCGGGAATCTCCTGTACCTTGCCAGACTTTTGCAAGGCTTCGAGGGCCACACGCACTTCGCCATGGGCAAGCTGCTCGACGGTTTCCTTCAGCTCCGGGTCGCGCTGCCGGATGATTCGGTTGAGTTCAGCGGTCTTCATTCCGGCTTGCTGCAACTGCTCAAACGGCCTCCCGGCTTCGACGCCTTGATGCTGATGAACGTCACCGACAAGAATCACCCGGTCTTGGGCGTTCAATCGCTTCAGAAACTCATTCACCTGTCTTGTCCCAGCCAGGCTCGATTCGTCCACAAAGAAGAGCCGCTTTGTGTTGTTATCGTTTGACATTCCCTGAACTAGAAAATGCTGCAACGTGCGGGATTTGATTCCGGCTTCTTCAAGCTGCTGCGCCGCCCGCGAGGTCGGCGCGAAACCTTCGACTCGATATTCTTGGCGCTCTGCCGCGTAACGAATGGCCGCAAGCGCCGTCGTTTTGCCGGTGCCCGCGGTTCCTTGCAACCCCACAACTTGGTCGCGGATTGCCAGGATCTCCTGTACCGCTCGCCGTTGGTCCTCGCTCAAACGGCTGAGGCGGTGTTCAACCAAATGCTCTGGCGCGAGCGGCTGGCTGAATCGCTTCTGCCCAGCTTGCATAAGGCGAATATTTTCCTTCTCAATCTCCATCATCTGGCGAGTCGTAAAGCTGCGCCCGGCGCTGCTCTTCCCAGCCTCGATGAATTCCCCTGCGCTCTGCCGAGCTGCGAAATTCTCGCGGATTTCTTTCAAAGTGGCTCGGCCCATTGACCGCTTTAGGGCATCCGTCAAGAGGTCGCGTTCGTCGAACACAGCCTCGCGCTCAATTTGTTTATCGCGGGCATAGGTCACAGCTTGCTGGGCATGCTTGTGTCGTTCTTCATCGGCCTCGATTCTCAGGCTTAGGGCATTCACCCTCGCCTCTGCAACAACTCCATCGGCTTGGTTGCCGTACGTCTCTGCAATTTCTCCATGCCGGGCGCGCATTTCCTCTGCCGTTAGTTTCTGTTTCGCTTCCCGCGTGCGATGGGCGGCGATTTCAGCCGCGGCTGCGCCCTTTCGCCCGTGTTCTCTCAGATGAGCCTCAATCTGGCGCCGGCGTGGACTCGACGCTTCGAGATATTCACGCGTGTAGCCTTTGATTTCGGGCGCGCCGTTCCTGCCCGTTTGAATCTGGTATCCCAACTGCCGCAAACGACTCGCCAACTCGGATTGATAAACCGCCGTGGCAAACCGCTGGCTGCGATAAAGCTCCTGCGGCTGCAAGGCGCGCGTCTCGCCGCTCCTGGTTTGGGTGACATTGAAGAAAACGCAATGCGTGTGAAGCTGGGGTGCGGCATAGCCATCCACGGGCCTTGCGCTGTCGTGCTCGAATTTGGCCACAATCCATTGGCCAGTCGTTTCGGCAGGATGGTTGCTACCAATGCGGGCTTGGACGAAGTTCTCAAGCTCACTGAGGGCGATGCGGACGCTTTCGCGGTGCGCTTCGCGGACGCGATCATCGCCGCCGACAAGGGCCGTGAGTGAAACACTCTTTGGTGCGCTGAACGTCGCGTCCCATCCGGCACGATGTTCCATCGCTTTGACAGATTCGCCGCGATCGTTCTTGTACCTATATCCTTCGCGCTGCCGCACTACTTCATCGCCCGTTAGGGGATGAAATCCATTGGCGAGTTTTTCAAACTGTTCCGCTTGAACTTCACCTTTGAGATTCCATGCTTCGGCAAGTCTGCCTTGCCACTTGCCATGAACTTGATTGGCCTGGCTGTAATATGCCTGGTCGGCGCTGGTGAATTCTTCCGCGTGGTAAGTTTGAGCCTGGCTTGCACTCAAGGGCTTTGAAATAGTGAGCATAATATTCTCCGCTTTTCGGCGCTTGTGATCTGTTCACAGCGGTTGAGAGAAGAGATTTCAAACGGGTTTCATCACTTGCTCCACCCCTTTTGTGTTTGGGGAATATCTTTCTCTGCGCTCACTTGTCGCAAGTATTTGAGCGCCTGGTTGTGCTTCAATTCCTCAGCTTCCTTCCATATCGCCTTCACGTCGTCAAAAGTAAGCGGGGATCTTGAAATGTAGTAGTAGTTCAGTTCAGTCACGATGGTGCGCAGCGCCATCATTTCGCCGACCATGGCCTGTTCGAAGGAATTGCCTTCCGGATTCCGAGCGGCTCGTAGTAGGACGTCCCGACACCATTCGCTTAAAGGTTTTCCTTGGGCGTTGGCTGTGGATTGTAGGAGCTCGAAGTCATCATCGGTGGTGCGGATGCTGATGACCTTAGTACGTAAGGAGGAGTGATTGCCGTTGTTCATTTTGCTTTTTGGCCCTCCCGGTAAGCTGCTTCCGATCAACAGGTTTACGTATGTAAACGGCGCTCGTCCGCTCGAAGGTTTTGAAACGGCTGGAAGCCTGGGGGCGCGGGCGAAGTCTTTTTGTATGAAAGGGTTCCCATTTGGAAACGTGCTCGGGTACTCCCGGCTACCTGGCAGGGGTGACGTGTCAATCGATCAGCCGGTGCGAAGCACCGTCACCACCACCGCGCGCCCACGGAAACCACTGCCAGATTCGTGCGCGGAGAGCGGCTCAAAACTCGCCGTATTGAAGCGACAACTCCTTCAATGTGACTTGCAGTTGCGGCAGATTCATCGCCTGATTCATGAGGTCTTTTAACTCGGCCCATTCCTTTTCGGTGAACATCACCAGGATGCCTTTTCCGTGCTCGCGAAAATGGAATGAGCCGCCATGGGGATCGGTCTGAGGTTCGGCTGAGGTGGATTGATCGTGGTGGCCGAAGAAGTAGTGCCCGTCCCAGGTTCGGGCCGGCGGCACCCGGTTGAGCATCGCCTGGAATTCTTTGATTTCGGGGTAGGGCCCCAGCGAATAGGCAACGCGCTGAGGGTTCAGATTGAGCATCATGTCGAGTTCCCCGTCCCGGCTCACGACGCTCGACAGCACGAAATCCCCGACCTGAACATTGGGCACATAGTCGGGAATGAAACCGAGGGGCTGCCAGGCTCTGCGCTCCTGGCGAATCGGCTTGTGCTCGGTAAGCCAGTGCCCTCGGGCGGCCAGTGAATAGAGGCGCGGCAGGAATGGCGAGAGCGCCCGATTCAGAGCGTCAGCGCCAGTCAATTGCTCCTCGCGAAGCGCCACGTAAAGGTTTCGAGCCGCGAAAGTGGGCCTTTCGCTCTTTGACGATTCCCGAAGGTCCTGAACCAGACGGCGGGTAATGACCGGAATAATGTCGGATTCCTTCGTTCCGCCGCCGCTCCGAGCTCCGGCTGCTTGCCCCGTGGAACCCCTCAGATTCCCCAGGTAGTAGTCATCCCTTCCAGGATCAGGATGCCGGCGCAAGGATCGAACCTTGAGGAAGGCTTCGAGAATGTCGGCAAAGGATTCCCGGCTGGGCAGTTCAGGGTCACTCGATAGTTCTTCGCAAGCGCTCTGGACGTATTGCGCCAGCACAATCCATTCGGCCCTGGTCAGCTCCTGAGCGCTTTCCCACTTGCGGCGAATCTTGAGCAGCGTATCGGTAGGCTCGGCCATGAGAAACGTCGTTTCGAGACGTGCATCCATCTGGTTTTCAATGGCGCTCTCAAGCAGGGCCTTAGCCACATCCGAAATGGACATGTTTTCGCTGCGCGACTCGGAAAACTGCTTGCGGGCGCGGTCCAGAAATTCGCGGACGCTTTCGGAAACCCGGATGGAAAGCGTCTGTTGTTGGCTCTTCTTGTCCCGGAACATTTCAAAAGCCTCCCAGCTTCTCGACAGGCCCATTCTCTCACACCTTAAATAATATTGCAAGCATGTATTGACACGTGCTTAGAAATATGCATAATTGGCAAAAGGCGCGCCCCCGCGTAGCTGGCGCGCCTCAAACCCGGTTCACTCAGTGGGACCCGATTCCTCTCCCTCATCATTCTGTCCACTCCACTGAGAACCTCATTCTCGCGGTGGCTCATGCACGGCGAAGATATTCTGACAGTAAGGGAAGTCGCGCCAGACTCGCTCTCTGAGGAATCCTCTTTCGATGATTTCAAGCCGAGTGAATATGCACATGACGGGTGATCGCCGACGCCGTCGTCGAAACGTTTCGATTAACTCGCATTCATGGAGGGTCAAATCATGAAGCAACTCGCAATATTCGAAGCAGCGCCGTCTGAAAGAGCCGAACTTCACTCCTCAAGCGACCGTTCCCGATTGCGACGCGAAGCGGAGAGTCCGTCTCGCCCTGACGCTTCCTCTCGCAGCGTTGAAGCTCTGCTGACCAGTCGCGAGGCCGCCGAGATTCTGAAAATCCATCCCAAGGTTCTTGAGCGGATGGCGAAGCGCGGTGAAGTCCCGGCGCTCAAGGTGGGCAAATTCTGGCGTTACAGCGCCAGGGCACTGGACGAGTGGATTAGGACAAGACTACAATCAGAGCGCCAACCGTGCCGCATGAAAACCTCATTCTAAAAAGGAGGCAACATGCAGGCACGATATCAGTACGGGAATTTAATGCTCCGAAAGCGGAAGAAAGGGCCGGACGTTTGGCAGTTCCGCTGGACGGAGAACGGAAGGTTACGTTCGGTGTTAATCGGAACGGTCGAGAAACTTCCGACACGGGCGGATGCGGAAAGGGCCGTTGAACACCATCGGATCAAGATCAACGCCGAAAATGCTCAACAACAATTCCACTCCGTCACCGTCGGGGCGTTGATTGACCGCTTCAATGAACAGCATGTACCAAGGCATTGTCGGAAACTCACAGCGAGTGTTTATCGCAGTCTTTTCGAGAGGCACATCAGACCAAACTGGGGAGTCAAACTCCTAGAGAACGTGAAGACAATGGCCCTCGAAGAATGGTTCGACACGATGCCCCATTCACGACAGGTCAAAGCTCACGTTCGAGGCCTGATGCACACGCTCTTTCAGGCGGCAATTCGCTGGGAGATGTTGGAACGGAACCCGGTGGACCTTGTACGGCAATCGAGGAGAAGGCTTAAGACGCCGCGAACTCTCACACCTGAAGAATTCAAAGCGTTGCTGGCTGAGCTCACCGAGCCGTGCAAGACCATGGCAATTACCATCGCCTGTCTTGGTCTGCGGGTTTCAGAACTCCTCGGCTTGCAGTGGGGGGACATTAACTTCGAGAAACTGACGATCAGAATTCAGCGGAGTGTTGTGGAGGGCGAGGTGAACGATACCAAGACCGAAGCCTCTCAAAGCACTCTCCCGCTTGATCCTGACCTTGCTGAAGTCCTGATGTCTCACAAAGGCCGGCGGCTCTGTGGGGCCGAATCTGATTTCGTCTTTGCAGGGGCGAGCGGAAAACCGCCATGGCCTGACGGGTTACTTACCGACCATCTGAAGCCGGCTGCTGTGAGGGCAGGCATCGGAAATATCGGCTGGCACACGTTCA
>JAKAWN010000308.1 GCA_021827245.1 Acidobacteriota bacterium
AAGGGAGGATAATCACGGTCGGCATTTACGTCTTCCGCAAGGATTCGCCCCCATGCCTGACCAAGCGAGACAACTTCGGTTGCAGGAACAATGCCGGCGGCAGTGAGTTTTGAATCGACTTCCGATAATGCCTGTTCAAAGCTAATCATCTTCGTTAGAGAGGATGCGCCAGGCTTCATCGGAGTCCGCGCGCCGAAATAGGAGCTCCACGGGCGGGTTGGTCATTTTGAGGTAATAAGGTTAGCGGACCGGCTTCCCTCGCACCAGATTGCCTGTCCGCGCTCCGGGCCTGTCGAAACCATGGCAATTTCAACGCCGACCTGGTCAGAAAGGAAATGCAAATAGTCCTGAGCTTTTTGTGGAAGCTGTGAGAACTCCTGAAGGCCGAACGTCGGCTGCTTCCAGCCGGGGAGAACGCGGTAGTGAACTTTGAGCTGATCCAAAATGTCGACATCCGCAGGGAAAGAGGTTAGCCTCTTTCCCCGATATTCGTATTCCATGCCCACCGGGATTTCCTCGAGCGTGTCCAGAATGTCGAGCTTGGTGATAATCATGGCGCTCAGTCCGTTCACGCGAGCTCCGTAACGTGCGGCTGGGACGTCAAACCAGCCGCAGCGGCGGGGGCGTCCGGTGACGGCTCCGTATTCGCTTCCTCTTGAGCGCAATTCCTCACCGTCATCGCCAAGGATTTCCGTAGGGAATGGTCCGCTGCCCACACGCGTTGCGTACGCTTTTGAGACGCCAATAACCGCGCCGATCCGGGTTGGTCCTACGCCGGTGCCAGTTGATGCTCCTCCAGCCGCCGAGCTTGACGAGGTGACGAATGGGTATGTTCCGTGATCGAGATCCAGCAGAGTGCCCTGAGCCCCTTCAAACAGGACGCGTCGGCCATTGTCGATTTCGTCGTTCAGGAACTCCGAAGCGTCCACCAGCATCGGAACCAGTTGGCGGGCATTCTCAATATATTCCTCAATCCATTCGTCGCCTCCGAATTTCGCTCCGCCAAAGAGTGCTGAGGCGATCCGATCCTTTTCCGATAACACCGTCTTGCACTTGCGCAGGAAGGCCTCCGGGTTGCGCAGGTCACCGGTGCGAAGTCCGCGCCGGCCGGCCTTGTCTTCGTATGTAGGGCCAATGCCCTTTGCAGTGGTGCCGATCTTCCCCATGCCGCGTGCCTGCTCCGCTGCGACCTCGTGGCTGCGATGATAGGGCATGATCAGGTGAGCCCGGTCGCTGATCTTCAGCCGTCCCCGGGCATCGATCCCATTGCTCTCAAGACCGTCAAGTTCGTGGAGCAAAGCCTCGGGGTTAACTACGACTCCCTGGCCAATGACGGCGGTTTTCCCGGGGCACAGGATTCCCGTAGGTACCAGTTGCAGAATGAACTTCTTGCCGTTTGCATGCACCGTGTGGCCGGCGTTGGCGCCACCCTGATAACGGGCAACGATGTCGAAGTATTGGCTAAGGGCATCGACGACTTTGCCTTTGCCTTCGTCACCCCATTGGAGGCCAACGATGGCCACATTGGTATTTCCTTCGATGGTTTTCATACCTTTAGATATCTGCCTTCTTCGTCACATTGTAACCTGACAAGGGGACGATTGGTGGGCGAATTGACACAGAACGTCGCCATGCTTTCTTGAAAACAGTGTGGCTGGGATTCGAACGAATTCCAGGTCGTGCAGGCCTTTCCAGGTAGAGAAAAGACTACAGATTCTTGTCCAGCAGTCTGGCGAGGTTATCTTTTGAAGTTGTCCCGACCAGTTGCTCCTTGATCTTCCCGTTCTTGAAAACCAGCAGCGTGGGAATACTTCGAATATTGTAGCGGCTTGTAACCGATTGGTTCTCGTCAACATTCAGCTTGCCGACCTTTGCCCGGCCGGCATATTCCGCGGCGACAGCTTCAACTGCCGGTGCAATCATGCGGCATGGCGCACACCATTCCGCCCAGAAGTCCACCAGCACAGGTTTGTCGGACTTCAAGACTTCCTGCTCGAAATTCTGATCACTAAATTCGTGGATATTACCTCCAGCCATTTCTTGAATCCTCCCGGTGAACACCAAATTTAAGAAAGCGCAACAGCCCTTGGCGCGCTCGTTCTTTCCTTGTAAAGGGTTTCATAAAGATTTGCATACTTCCTGGCGGACTGCGCCCATGAATAATCTTCCCGCATGCAGTTTTGTTGCAGCTTTGACCAGCTTCCCCTGTCGCGAAACGTTGCGATGGCACGCTGGAGGCACGCGAGCAGCGCCACGGCGGAATATTGCCTGAACCTGAATCCCGTTCCCTTATCGCCGTCAAAAGGCTGAACCGTATCATCCAGCCCGCCGGTCGCTCTCACCACCGGGATTGTCCCATATTTCATGCTGTAGATCTGGTTCAATCCGCACGGCTCATAACGGGATGGCATCAGGAACATATCAGCGCCTGCCTCGATCTGATGGGCCAGCGTATTGTCATACGCCACCTTGACGAGGAACTTCTCCGGATATCTCTCCGCGAGGGAAAGGAAAAGCTCCTCATATTCGGGCTCGCCCGTCCCTAGGGCGGCGACGTAAAGTTCCTCCCGCATCAGTTCATCGGCAACCTGTGCGATCAGGTCGAAGCCTTTTTGTTTGACAAACCTCGATACAATGCCGAGGACTGGACGATCGAGAACGGGATTGTGCGCTCCCAGCCTTTCCAGCAATGCTTTCTTGCATACTTCCTTCCCTCGCATGTCCTCGGGGGTGTAATTGGCTGGAATCAATTTGTCTGTGGCGGGGTTCCAGTCCTCGTAGTCGACTCCGTTCAGAATTCCAACCAAATGATCAGCGCGGTTTCTTAGAACGCCTTCCAGGCCGTGTCCAAATTCGTCGGTCTGAATCTCCTCGGCATATCTCTCGCTCACGGTGGAAACGAAGTCTGAGAAGACGATCCCACCTTTCAGGAAATTGACCTTGCCGTAGTATTCCAGGCCCTCCATATTAAACAAGCTCTCGCTGATCGATATCAGTGGCAATGTTTCCGGAGGGAAGAGGCCCTGGTAGCCAATATTATGAACAGTGAATAGGACTGATGAATCCTGATAAAAGGGGTCACTCGCGTAGAGACTGCGCAAGTAGACAGGAACCAGGGCAGACTGCCAGTCATGACAATGAAGGACTGCCGGCGGCTTCGACGAACGCTTGATGAATTCGAGTGCAGCCATTGAAAACGCCGCGAACCGCTCGGCGTTGTCGGGATAATCCTTCCCGTTCGTCATGTAGAGGTCTTCGCGGTCAAACAACTCCGGGCAGTCCATCAAGTAGGTACGTACCCCGTTTGCCTCGCCGGCAGCCTGGATGGTAGCAAACTTGAAACCCCCGGAGAGTGGAATCGTAAGGCTTTCCGCCCCCGGGATGACAACTCCGGGCTTTGTGATTCGATAGCGCGGAAGAAAGACCTCCACTTCAAAGCCAAGGGCGGCCAGTGCCTTGGGCAATGCCCCGACGACATCAGCCAGACCCCCGGTTTTCGAGTAGGGCACACTCTCGGACGCCAGAAAAACTATTTTCATGGGGACAATCCGCTGAATTTAATCCATTCACTTAATAGGCTAAATTAGAGGAAGGAGTCAGCAAAGTCAAGGTGCTGCACTCAAAAGAATGGCGACGACAATAGCAAGGGAATTGTGTTCGAAAGGAATCTTTGAGTTGCTGATTCTTTATGGGTAGACGCCGCCGACCAAAGCTGGGGCAGCATTTTCTCTCCGACGCTCGTCATTGCTCACGCGTCGTTGAGGCACTTGATCTGCGCGCCGACGACCTCGTGCTCGAAATCGGGCCGGGCCACGGCGCCATCACCGGACTCCTGGCCGCCCGCGCCAGACACGTAGTGGCGATTGAAGTCGACCCCGGCTTAGTTGGTGAACTTCGGCAGAAATTCCTGCAAACGCCGAACGTTGAAATCATTCACGACGACATTCTCCTGAAGGATTTTGACGAAATCTGCCGCCAGCATCATGTTGGCCAGTGCTATGTATTCGGCAATCTCCCTTACTACATCACCTCCCCAATCATTCGTCATGTGATGGGATTTGCGAAGTGCGTTCGCGCCATGGGACTGCTGGTCCAGCGCGAGGTTGCCGAGCGGCTGGTCGCGCAGCGCGGAACGCACGACTACGGGTATCTCACTGTTTTCACCAGGCTTCATTCCTTTCCTCGCTTGGTTCTCCAGATCCCACCCGGAGCATTTTCGCCGCCGCCCAACGTTTACTCAGCTTTGGTGCGCTTTGATATGTGTCCGGAGACCCGCGTGAATCCGGCGGACAAGGAAGCTTTCCTTAGCTTTTTGAAGCAGTCCTTTGCTTACAAACGCAAGAAGTTTCTAAACTGCCTGGCTCCAATCTACCCCCGTCAGAGGGTCGAGCAGGAACTCAAGCGACTGGGACTGCCGCTGGGAGTCCGTGCTGAGCAGCTTTCCCTTGAACAGTTTGTTGCGATCTATTCAAATCTTCACTGAGGTGCCGAACCGCCGAGGGCGGGCCGTGTGGGGAGCGCACCTGTCGACCATCCGTGTATCGCAGAGCTATGATAAGATTCGAATGAAACTAAGGAGGAAGAAACATCTCAAATTCTGATAATAGGTTACGAGCTATTCCTCTCGGAGGCCTCGGCGAGTTCGGCATGAATATGATGGTCTTCGAGTACGGAGACCATGCAATTGTCGTCGATTGCGGCGTGATGTTCCCGGACGCGGAATTGCCCGGAGTGGACATCATCATCCCCGATATCACCTACCTTCGCCAGATTCAAGCCCGGATCAGGGCGATTATTCTTACCCATGGGCACGAAGATCACATCGGGGCACTGCCTTATGTCCTTGATGAGATCGATGCTCCGGTTTACGGAACGCCGTTCACGCTGGCGCTTGCGAAAGCGAAGCTGGTCGAGCACGCTCTGGAAGACAGCGTCGAGATGCGCGAGATGAAGCCTGCGGCGCCTTTTGACATCGGGCCGTTCCATGTGGAATTCATCCATCTCACCCATAGCATCATCGAGGCGGGCGCTCTCGCCCTCACGACGCCGGCCGGAACCGTCATTCATACCGGCGACTTCAAGTTTGATCCCACCCCCATGGATCAACGCCAGAGCGACCTTCATACGCTGGCTGATTACGGGCGCAAGGGAGTTCTGGCGTTGTTCTCAGATTCCACCAACGTCGAGAGACCCGGAATCACTCCTTCCGAGCGTGCTGTCCGCGAGCGGCTTTCTGAGATCATGTCGGCGGCCAAAGGGCGTGTGGTGATCTCCTGCTTTTCCACTTCCGTCCATCGGTTGCAGATTGTGGCAGATCTTGCTCATGAGCGAGGACGTCGTCTCTGTTTTCTGGGGCGCAGCATGCACCAGATCTCGGAAATCGCACAGCAGATGGGAAAACTTCAGATTCCGCCAGGTCTGCTTGTAGAACCGCAGGACATCCGCAACCTGCCCCCTTCTCAAGTGGTTCTATTGCTCACCGGCAGCCAGGGGGAGCCCATGGCGGCTCTTCCAAGAGTTGCGGTTGACCGCCATCGGTGGGCCACGATTGAGCCCGGTGATGAAGTGGTGATTTCCGCCCGCGTTATTCCCGGAAATGAGAAGTCTATCTTTCGCATGATCGACCACCTCTATCGACGAGGAGCCCATATCCATTACGACGATGGGAGTCAGCCTCCCGTTCACGTTTCCGGGCATGGCAGCGCGGAAGAGTCAAGCCTGATGCTCAACCTGGTTCGGCCTCGTTTCTTTGTGCCGATTCACGGCGAGTATCGCCAGCTTTTCCAACATGCGGCGGCGGCCAAGCGTGTGGGAATCCCGCCCGAGAACGTCTTTCTGCTCGAAAGCGGCGATGTGCTGGAATTCAATGGCGACGGAGCCAGGAAAGTCAACCGTGTTCCGGTCGGTCGCATATGCATCGATGTCGGAACACTCGACGAGGTCGGCGATGTCATCCTGAAGGAAAGGCGTCACATTTCGGAGGACGGGATTGTTATTCCGATTCTGGCGATCAATGAGCATACGGGGCAGCTTGAGGTGCCACCGGAAATTGTTTCCCGCGGCTTCGTTCCCATGGATGAAGCAAAGGAATTGATGGACGGCGCACGTCAGGTGATTTTTAAGACAATCGAAGTTTCCAACAGTGAGGAGATTGCCGATTGGGGCGTCATCAAGGAGAAGATTCGCACCGCCCTGCGTCGCCATTTTGACCAGGAAACGGGCAAACGACCGATGGTGCTGCCGGTCGTACTTGAAATCTGAAGGCCTCGGCTCGGGGTGCCCGGCTGCTGTGTGGCCTGATCTGAGAAGGGCGGTGTTCGAATTCGCTGTTTGCCGTATCGTGTCGGGCGTGTTAGTATGGCTGCTCGGATGGGTTGCGCCAGCACATCTGACGTTTTGCCTGAGGCATTGCGAAATGTATTCTTAGAGCCACGGACCTGCTCCGGTTAAGCTGAGAGCAGGAAGTCGGCCTGTCGGAGAGAATGTGGCGCATGCCAACCTCCTCTTCAACCACTAAAACGGACCTTTCCAAAAGGATTTCGACCCATTCGCTTCTGGGCTCGGATCGCTTCTCTGAGCTCGTTGGCTTTCTTTTGCTTATTCTGGGAGTTCTGATCCTTTGCAGCCTGGTTTCCTATTTTCCCCGAGATCCCTCTTTTGATTCCACCGGCACTGCGGCGGGGGTCATCCACAACTGGATTGGCCTGGTCGGCGCCTATGGCGCAGACGCAATCGTTCAAATGCTGGGATGGGTTGCATACTTGATTCCGGTGGCGTTTTTCTTTTTCGGACTCAGGCTGATTCGAACAAAGGTACTTGAGGCGCCTCGCACCAAAGTATTTGGGCTAGTGCTACTCATCGGCTCACTGGGCGCCTTGTTGCAATTGTTTCCCTACACTCCGCGCATTCATGGTGTGATCGAAGGGAGCGGACTGGCCGGATATCTGGTGGCTGTCGGTCTGGTTCACATATTCAATCCCCTCGGAGCTGCAATCATTTCCGCCGCACTGTTTCTCAGTTCGTTGTTTCTCGTCACCAGATTTTCGTTTTCTGCGGCATGGGCAATGCTGCAACGGCGCTTCACTTTCCTGAGCGCCATAGCCGGCCGGTGGCGGACTTGGCAGCAAGAACGTCAGGCCGAGCGCATGCGGCGCAAAATCGAGCAAACAAAGGCTGCGGGCAGGCAGCCTGTGCCAACTCAACAGGCGCGAGAACTCTCGCCGCGAGCGGAAGCCAAAGAGGAGCTACCCAAGATCATCGGCAAGCAGCCGGCTTCTCCTCTCGTCACAAAAGAGCGTGATGCTGCGAAGCCCGAAACGCCCGGATTCTTTTCTGACGATCCGGAGGAGAGTGTTCAGGTGGCAACACCCAAACCTGCCAAGGTTGCCGCTCGAGGCCACGGCCGCTATCAGCTTCCAAGCACTACTTTGCTGCACCCGCCTGACGAGGAAGAAAGGATTGATGAGAATGAGCTTAAGGAGCGCGCCTTCAGGCTGACCGAGAAGTTCGCAGAGTTTGGGGTCACGGGAAAGGTCACCCAGATTCATCCCGGCCCCGTTGTAACCACCTACGAGTTCAAACCGGAAGCCGGAATCAAGTACAGCCGGATCGTGAATCTGGCGGATGATCTCTGCCTCGCCTTGAAAGCCGAATCGATCCTTATTGAGCGGATTCCGGGCAAGTCCACCGTGGGCATCGAAGTGCCCAATCCGCATCGCGAGACGATCCATCTGCGCGAAACGCTCGAGGCAAGCGACTTTACCGGCCATAAATCCAAGCTGGTGCTTTCCCTGGGCAAAGACATCACCGGGAAAATCAGGGTTGCTGACCTGGCGCAAATGCCGCATTTGTTGATCGCAGGGTCAACGGGTACGGGCAAAAGCGTATCAATCAATTCCTTTATTGTGTCGATCCTTTACAAGGCGACGCCCGACGAAGTCAAGGTGATCCTGATTGATCCCAAGCGGCTGGAACTGAATCTTTACGATGGCATTCCGCATCTCTTCACGCCCATCGTAACCGAGCCCAAGCAGGCCGCAAACGTCTTGCGCCGCGCCACCATGGAGATGGAACGGCGGCTTAAACTGCTGGCCGAGCAGGGCGTGCGAAACATTGACCAATACAACAAGCTGTTCGAGGAAACCCCGACGCTGGACCTGTTTGACACCGATCCTGACCGCAACCGGCCGCTCCCATACGTTGTGATCGTCATCGATGAACTTGCGGACTTAATGATGGTTGAGCCCCAGGGCGGCGAACAAGCTATTACGCTCCTCGCGCAAATGGCAAGCGCGGTGGGCA